>NZ_JBHXRM010000005.1:0-257318 GCF_042716895.1 Streptomyces sp. NPDC058653
GGCCTCCCGCGGATCACCGCGGGAGGCCGGCGAGCGCGTACGAGGGCGCCTTACAGGTTGTCGCCGAAGATCACGGCGGTGTTGAAGCTGTCGTGGATCCACGTGGCGACGAACTCGCTGTTCACGATGGAGTTGCCACGGTCGTGCCCGCCCTGCCCACCGGCGGCGGCGGCACCCGCGCTGCCGAGAACGGCGAGGGCGGCGAGAGCGGTGGCGGCGACTGCTGTACGGATACGCATGGGTTCTTCTCTTTCTACGGGTCGTGCGGGGACTGTCGGACAGTGCACCCATAGACGTCCGACGCCCCTCGATAACCGAGTGGCGGGGGAGACCACTCCGATGCCGGGCAGGGCCTCGCTCGACGGGCGGTCGGCGTTCCTGTCGACGGGTTGGCGCCACCGGCGGGGGTGTGGGGAGCGCCGGCGGGGCGCCGGACGACGGCCGACCGATGGGGCCGACACCCGAGCGTCGAGATTAAGTCAGTCGCTTGCTTTAGCGTGGGGGGAGGGGTTCACTGATCACCTGCGCGAAGCCGACCACGAGGAGGTTCGATGAGTGGCCCCCCGCCAGGTGCCGGTACGCTCGTGCCCGTGAGAGGGAAGACCGGCCGGGGGGAACGGTCCGACGCGACGCGGGAGTTGATTCTCGCGACGGCGGAGCGGCTGTTCGCCGAGCACGGAGTCTTCGCGGTCTCCAACCGACAGGTCAGCGAAGCGGCCGGGCAGGGCAACAACGCCGCGGTCGGCTACCACTTCGGTACGAAGACGGATCTCGTCCGGGCGATCGCCCGCAAGCACGCGGAGCCCGTCGAGCGGCTCCGGCTGCGGATGGTCGTCGAGGTCGGGGAGTCGCCCGGTGTACGGGACTGGGTGACCTGCCTCGTACGCCCGAGCACCGACCATCTCGCCTCGCTCGACAGCCCCACGTGGTACGCCCGGTTCACCGCACAGGCGATGACCGACCCGGGGCTGCGCGAGATCATGGTCCACGAATCGCTCGGCGCCCCCTCGCTGCGCCGGATCATTCAGGGGCTCGACGACTGTCTGTCCGATCTGCCGGCCGAAGTACGCGCGGAGCGGAGCGACATGGCCCGGCAGTTGATGGTGCACATGTGCGCCGAGCGGGAGCGGGCGCTCGCGCTCGGCACCGACACACCACGGTCGAGCTGGCACGACGCCGGGACCGGTCTGATCGACGCGATCGTCGGGCTCTGGCAGGCCCCCGTCACCCCCTCCACGGCCGTCACCCGTCACGGCCGTCACCGACCCCTGAACATCACCCCTTGAGGCATCCGGGGCGCTCCCTCGCCGCGCCCTCCGCGCTTCACGCCCGGGACGGCCGCCTGCCGCGCGGCCGCTGTCGAGCCACCCCTGCGCCCCCCACGTTCCACGCCGAACCGCAGACGGAGGAGTTCCGACGATGAGATCAACGGTGGACCGGACACCGGGCACGACGGTCCGTGAGCCCGCCGACGTACTGGTGGTCGGCGCGTCCGCCGCCGGGCTGACCACGGTGGAGGCGTTACGACGGCAGGGCTACACGGGCCGAGTGACGGTGCTCGGCGCGGAGCCGCACACGCCGTACGACCGGCCTCCGCTGTCCAAGCAGGTCCTGGCCGGCACCTGGCAGCCCGACAGGGCCCAACTGCGTTCGCCGGAGGCCCTGTCGGCGATGGGCGCCGAGTTCATCCTGGGCGACCCGGCGGTCGCGCTGGACGCGGCGACCCGCACGGTACGCACCGCGGCCGGCCGTACGCTGCGCGCCGACGCCGTGGTGGTGGCCACCGGAACACGGCCTCGCACTCTTCCCGGGCAGGCCGCTCTGGCCGGGGTGCATGTGCTCCGCACCCTCGACGACGCGCTCGCGCTGCGCGCCGCGCTTCTGGTCTCCGCGCGGACCGTGATCGTGGGAGACGGCGTGCTCGGCGCGGAGATCGCCGCCACCGCTCGCACGATGGGCCTGGACGTCACACTCGCCGGCCCCCAGCACGCGCCCATGGCCGGCCAACTCGGCCACGGCGTCGCGGACCTCCTCGCCGGACTGCACACCGGGCGCGGGGTCCGTCTGCGGCTCGGGGCCGGAGTCCGTGGGCCGGTCGGCGAGGCCGGCGCCGTCACCGGCGTGGCTCTCGACAACGGGGAGCTGCTTCCCGCGGACCTGGTCGTGGTGGCGATCGGCGCCGAGCCGGTGACCGGCTGGCTCCACGACAGCGGGCTGCGGGTGGACAACGGCCTTGTCTGTGACTCCCGTTGTCGCGCGGGCGAGGGGGTGTACGCCGTCGGGGACGTGGCGCGCTGGCATCACGACCAGCTCGACGGCCTGCTACGGCTGGAGAACCGGACCAACGCCGGCGAGCAGGCCATGGTCGTCGCCGCCAACATCCTGGGCGCCGACCGGGCGTACACACCCGTGCCGTACTTCTGGACCGACCAGTACGACACGAAGATCCAGGTGCACGGCTTCGTTCCCGCCGGCGCCGACGCCGAAATGACCGTCGTGGACGGAGACCCCGCGTCCGGACGATTCGTCGCGCGGTACCGGCGCGCGGGCAGGGTCACCGGCGTACTCGGCTGGAACATGCCCAAGCAGACGCGCCTCCGCCGCCAGGAGGTCGTCGCGGCACTCGCCGCCGCACCTGCCGACCCGCTCGCCGACCCGCTCGCCGGTTCCCTCGCCCGGGGACCGGCCCGGACCACGGCCCTGAGCTGACAGGCGCGGGCCCAACAGCCACAACAACCCCACTCCCACCCCCCTAGGAGCGGAAACATGACCACAACCGTCGGATCAGTCGGAGGCAGCCCGGCCGCCGCCGTACCGGACTTCCCGATGAACCGCGCCGCCGGCTGCCCCTTCGACCCGCCGCCGACCGCGGTCGCCAAGCAGAAGGAGGCCCCCCTCACCAAGGTCCGGCTCTGGGACGGCAGCACCCCCTGGCTGGTGACGCGGTACGCCGAACAACGCGCCCTGCTCTCCGATCCCCGGGTCAGCGCCGACATCAACCGTCCCGGCTATCCGCTCCAGGTACCGCTCCCTCCCGGTGGCACCGGAGCCAGCTTCATCCTGATGGACGACCCCGAGCACGCCCGGCTGCGGCGGATGGTGACGGCGCCCTTCGCGATCAAGCGGGTGGCGGCGCTCCGGCCCGCCGTCCAGCGGATCGTCGACGAGCTGATCGACGACATGCTCGCCGGTCCGAAACCCGTCGACCTGGTGGAGGCGTTCGCCCTGCCGGTGCCCTCGCTGGTGATCTGCGAACTGCTCGGAGTCCCCTACGGCGACCACGACTTCTTCCAGGACAACAGCAAGATCGTCATCAGGCGGGACGCCGAGCCCGAGCAGCGGCACCGCGCCCAGCGCGCGCTGCTCGGCTATCTCGACGACCTCATGGGCCAGAAGATCGCCGCTCCCGCCGACGACCTGCTGTCCGGCCTGGCGGGGCGGGTGACGGCGGGGGAGCTGACCCGTGACGAGGCGGCCCAGATGGGAGTGCTGCTGCTGATCGCGGGTCATGAGACGACCGCGAACATGATCGCGCTCGCTACGCTCGCGCTGCTCGAACACCCCGGCCAGCTGGAGCTCCTGCGCGACTCCGACGATCCCAAGCTGGTCGCGTCGGCCGTCGAAGAGCTGCTGCGCTATCTCAACATCGTCCACAACGGCCGCCGCCGCGTCGCACTCGAGGACATCGACATCGCCGGCCGGCGGGTCCGTGCCGGTGACGGACTGATCATCGCCAACGACCTCGGCAACCGCGATCCCGACGCCTTCCCGGAACCCGACCGCCTCGACATCGAACGCGACGCCCGCCACCACGTGGCCTTCGGCTTCGGCGTCCACCAGTGTCTGGGCCAGCCGCTGGCCAGGCTGGAGCTCCAGGTCGTCTACAGCACCCTCTACCGGCGCGTCCCCACGCTGCGACTCGCGGCCGACCTCGGCCAACTCCCCTTCAAGCACGACGGGAGCGTCTACGGGGTCTACGAGATGCCCGTCACCTGGTGATCCGGCCGGGCCCAACTCGCCCTCAACCGAGCGTACTTGCGCGTCCCACTGACCGGCCCCCGACCCACCCCCCACCGAAGGAGCCCTCATGAAGATCACCCTCGACCAGGACAAGTGCGTCGCGTCCGGGCAGTGCGTGGTGGCGGCGGCCGAGGTGTTCGACCAGCGCGACGAGGACGGCATCGCCGTACTCCTCGACGCCGAGCCTCCCGCCGATCAGGCCGACGACACCCGCCACGCCGCGTCCGTCTGTCCGGCGCTCGCCATCCACATCCAGGAGTGACGCAGGCACCGCCCACCATGCCGTTCACTCGAATGGCGTAGTCCGGGTGGTCGTGGGAGTGCGGGCGGCGGATTGTCGGCCCCATGCCGGAGTGGTCCGGAGAGCGGGCCACCTACTCGGCCGAGGAGGCTCTCATGGCACAGACCGCGTCCCCTTCCGGGACTCATCACACACCG
Organism: Streptomyces sp. NPDC058653; assembly: GCF_042716895.1. Classification (NCBI taxonomy): domain Bacteria; kingdom Bacillati; phylum Actinomycetota; class Actinomycetes; order Kitasatosporales; family Streptomycetaceae; genus Streptomyces; species Streptomyces sp. NPDC058653. Next base: position 4,459 of record NZ_JBHXRM010000005.1, read on the forward strand.
TCCCGCAAGGGACGCGGCGGGACCGCGTGGGCGTCGGGCGGGGCGATGTTCGCCGGGGTCCTGCTCTTCGTGGACGGTGTGCTGGCCGTCCTGAACGGTGTCGTCGCCATCGCGCGGGACAACGTGTTCAGCCTCAGTGGCAGCTACACCTACCAGTTCACCCTGACCTCGTGGGGCTGGATCCATCTGGTGGTGGGCGTGCTGCTGATCCTCACCGGCCTGGGCATCATCAGACGCGCGCCCTGGGCACGGGTGATCGGGGTGGGCATGGCCGCGATCAGCGTCGTGGCGAACTTCATGTGGCTGCCCTACCAGCCCGTCTGGGCGGTGGTCACCATCGCGATCGGTGTCTTCGTCATCTGGTCGCTGCTGACCGACCGCCCCCGGCCGGCGGCGCGGTAGCCGCGCGCACGACGGGGCGGCCGGGCCTCCACCCGGCCGCCCCGTCTTGCTTCGTCGCGTCGTCGCGGCACCCTGCCCCGTCCGGTCCCGCGTCTCGTCAGGAACGCGGGCGCCGGGCCTGCTCGTCCCGCTCGGCGTTCTTCTCCTTGATACGCGCCGCCTCCTTGCGGACCTCGGCCTGCGTGGCGCGCTCCCGCCGCAGCCACGAGGGAAGCTCCTCCTTGAGTGCGTCGATCTGCTCCGTCGTCAGCGCCTCGGTGACGCCGCCACGGGCGAGACCCGCGATGGAGACGCCCAGCTTGGCCGCGACCACCGGCCGGGGGTGCGGGCCGTCGCGCCGCAGCTCCAGCAGCCACTCGGGCGGATCGGTCTGGAGCGCGTTCAACTCGGTGCGTGAGACGACACCCTCCTGGAAATCGGCGGGGGTGGCCTCGAGGTACACACCCAGTTTCTTCGCCGCCGTGGCGGGCTTCATCGTCTGGGTGGTCTGGTGCGACTTCATGGTGTCCAGACTATCGAGCGGGTAAGGGGCGTCCGACCACGACCGGTAGCCTGGCTGAGTGACAGGCTCGGAGGTACCCCTCGCGTCCCCCACGTTCCGGCTCGCGTACGTACCGGGGGTGATCCCCGGCAAGTGGGTGCGGATCTGGAACGAGCGGCTCCCCGACGTACCGCTGACCCTGACCACCGTCCCCGCCGCCGACGCGGCCGACACGCTGCGCGCGGGGGAGGCCGACGCGGGATTCGTACGACTGCCGATCGACCGGACGGATCTCAGCGCGATCCCCCTCTACACCGAGACGACCGTCGTCCTCGTACCGAAGGACCACCTGGTGGCCGCGGTGGACGAGGTGTCCATCGGGGATCTGGCCGACGACCTCGTGCTGCACCCGCTCGACGACACGCTCGACTGGGGCGGGCCCCTGCCCGGGCTGCCCGCGAAGCAGCGGCCCGCCACGACGGCCGACGCGGTGGAGCTGGTGGCCGCGGGCGTGGGACTCCTCGTCGTCCCGCAGTCGCTCGCCCGCCTGCACCATCGCAGGGACCTCGTCTACCGGCCGGTCATCGACGCGCCCGAGTCGCGTGTCGCGCTCTCGTGGCCGGAGGAGCGCACCACCGATCTGGTCGAGGAGTTCATCGGGATCGTCCGGGGGCGCACCGTCAATAGCACACGGGGCCGTCGTGCGAACCAGGCGCAGGCGCAGGAGCAGCCCGGGGCGTCGAAGGCCAAGTCGAAAGCGAAGCCCAAGCGGGCGGAGGCGGCCGGCGCCGCACGCCGCAAGCCCGCCGCCGGAAGATCGACCGGCGGGAATCCCCGGGGCGGTGGATCGGGGGGCGGCTCGGGCGGTTCCGGCGGCGCGAAGAGCGGCAGGCGCGGCAGACCGGGCAGAAGGTCCTAGAAGCGGCCCACCGACCGCACGCCCGACCCGCACGCCCGGGCCCGGAGCGCCTCGGCGTCAGCGGCGGCCGAACGTCAGATGCGTGACGCCGCTCGGCGTGGAGACGGCCTCGATCTCGTACTCCTTCTCCAGCCCCTCCAGTCCGTCCCAGAGGCGTACGCCCCGGCCGAGCAGGATCGGGACCACCACGATGTGCATATGGTCGATCAGTCCGGCGGTGAGGAAGTCCCGGATCATCGAGGGCCCTCCGCCGATGCGTACGTCCAGGCCGCCCGCGGCCTCGCGCGCTCTCGCGAGCGCGTCGGCGGGTGAGGCGTCGATGAAGTGGAACGTCGTGCCGCCCTCCATCTCGATCGACGGGCGCGGGTGATGGGTGAGGACGAAGACCGGTGTGTGGAAAGGCGGGTTGGGCCCCCAGGCGCCCTTGTAGTCCGGGTCCTCGTGCCATCCAGGGGGCCCGAACTTCCCGGCCCCCATGATCTCGGCGCCGACCCCGGGGGTGAACAGCCTCAGGAAGGCGTCGTCGATGCCCTCCGAGCCGCCGGCCTGGCGCAGCATCCGGCGGCCCCACCGGGTGGCGAACATCCACTCGTGCAGCCGTTCGCCGGCGTGGCCGAACGGTGCTTCGGGGCTCTGGCCTTCGCCGGTGGCGAAACCGTCGAGCGAGACGGAGACATGCTGGACGCGGGCGAGTGACATGGTGGATCTGTGCCTTTCCTTCGGTTGGTCGAGCGTCAATTCCCCGATGACGCCCTTCAGTTGGATCCGGTTCCCGTGTTTTCCTCGACGAGCCGGGCGAGATTGTCCAGCGACATGCGCGCGCCGGTCTCGCTGTCGGCCGCCGGCACCGCGTCGGGGACCCCCTCCTGCACCATGACGACCTCCGTACCGCCGTCGACGTCCCTGAGGGTGGTCGTCATGGTCATGCTGCCGAGAAGGGCGGGGTCGGGGCTCTCGAACTCGATCACCTCCACCACCTGCTCGTCCGGCACCAGCCGTTCGAAGTGGCCCTGGTACGTGTCGGTCTGCGGCGCCGACTTCCCGGTGTCCGTCGGCGCGTCGTAGATCAGCGAGATACGGAAGTGCCCGCCCTCGCGGTCGTCGAACTCGTGGACCCGGGTGGTCATCCCGTCCGGTACCCGCCATTTCGCGACGGCGTCGGCGTCGAGCAGCGCGCGGTACACGGCGGTACGCGGGGCTCGTACGAAGCGGGAGACCTCGATCGAGTACATGAACTCAACCTAGCGCTCAGGGACGAGGCGTGTGCCGGGCTTGCGGGGGAGGGCCGCGCAAGATCAGGGTGTCGCTCCGGTGGAGCTCGTAGAGGAGCCAGCCCAGCGAGATCGCGGCCAGCAGGAAGTACGTGAAGCGCCCGGTGACACCGTCCCAGAGCGCGTGCAGCGCGACCGCCAGGACAAAGGTGACCACCAGTTGGGTCGTCGCGGCGAAGGACCACCGTGCCGTCACCGCCCCCCACAGCGCTCCGCAGATCAGCCCGGTCCACGCCATGTGCGCGGCGGGGGAGGTCAGTCCGCGCAGCAGCAGCGTCTCCTCGACGTCCCCGATGTTCCCCTGGGACGCCAGCAGCGCCGTGAACGCGTACCCCATGGTCTCCAGCGTGGCGAACCCCATGCCCGACGCGACCCCGATGAGCAGCCCGTCCGCGACATGGACGGTGCCCTGTCGCCACTGCCACACCAGGATCAGTACCGGGACGATCAGCTTGCACGACTCCTCGATCAGGCCGATGCCGATCAGGGACGAGGCGCCGAGGCCGCGCAGGGTCGCGAACTCCAGCCGTCCGGCGGTCACGATCCCGACCACCCCGCCGAAGACCGCCGCGGTCCCCAGCACGAACGGCCCGACCTGCCACTCGCCCGTCCGCCCGGCGACGAACGTCAGGAAGGAGAGGGGGACGACGAGGGCGCCCAACAGGATCAGGGACGGTACGTAGTTGACGTTGCCGGTGTCGACGAGTGTGCTCTGCACCAGGAAGTACAGACCGAGCCCGACGGCCAGGACTGGCAGCCATGCCCACTTGCGCATGGTCGTCGGCATGGCAGAGCACCTCGATCTCACGTCGGCGGCGGGCCGGGCCACCGCAGCGTAAGCCGGACCGGGCCGTGCGCGAGGCAACGACCCGGCCGCGTCGATCGGCTCCCACCGGCGTCGAGGACGCCGCGCCGCCGTTACGGGACGCGCGCCACGCCCACGTAGATGCCGCTCGACTCCTCCTCGGGCGAGCCCGTGGTCTTGAACCACGCGGGAGCCGTGACCAGTCCCGGCTCGATCAGCTCCAGCCCGTCGAAGAATTTGCTCACCCCGGCGTGGGTGCGGAATCCCAGCTTGATGCCGCCCTTCGCGTACTCCGCGACGACCTTGGCGGACAGCTCGGGCATCAGGTCGGACGCCGCGTGCGACAGCGTCAGATAGCTGCCCGACGGCAGCACGTCGACCAGGCTGGAGACGATGTCGTACGGGCCCTGGTCGTCGGGGACGAAGTGCATGAGCGCGATGAGGGACAGCGCGATCGGCCGCTCGAAGTCCAGGGTGGCGCGGGCGTACTGCAGTATCTCCTGCGGGTCGCGCACATCGGCCTGGATGTAGTCGGTGGTGCCCTCGGGGGTGCTGACGAGCAGGGCCTCGGCGTGCCTCAGGACGATGGGGTCGTTGTCCGCGTAGACGATACGGGCGGTCGGCATGATCGCCTGGACGATCTGGTGCAGGTTGGGCTCGGTCGGGATGCCGGTACCGATGTCCAGGAACTGGTTGACACCGTTGTCAGCGAGCCAGGCGGCGGCGCGGTGCATGAACGCCCGGTTCTGGCGGGCGGCGTCGCTCGACTCGGCCGGCAGGCGCTCGCCGACCTGACGGTCGACCTCGTAGTTGTCCTTGCCGCCGAGCAGCCAGTCGTAGACCCGGGCAGGGTGCGGCCTGCTGGTGTCGACCTGAGGTTTGGGAATCCCTGCCGTCATACGAAGCTCCGATGCGTGCGTGGCGGTACGACGGGAGGCGGGACGACGTGTTCGCGCGCCGTCGCCGGGCTTCCCCGGACGTCACCGGCCGTCCGGGGAATTCTGCCACAGGGCCCCCTGGTTGATCCGTCCGCCTCGGTCGGCGGCCACGTCCGGGCAGCTCAGGCCATCGGCAGACCCAGGCCGTAATAGGTGACGCGGTACGCGCCCACATCCCCGGCCTCGTTGCCTATGAGCAGGTCCTCGGGGGACAGCACCCCCATCGCGCGCGCCGTCGCCACGATCGTCCGGGCCAGCGCCTGGCCGTCGGGCCGGCCGGGACCGCCCGCGTCGATGCGCAGCCGCGGGCTGTCGGGGTCGGGCCAGGGCCTGCCGGTCGTCGGGTGCTCGACCGCCGTGCCCCAGCCCAGCGAGGCCGGGTCAACGGACCGGTCCGCGAAGGAGGCGAGCATCAGCCGGTCGCCGCAGTCGATGTCGAAGAGGATCGGCGCGCCCTTCCCCTCGATCCGGCCGTAGATGGGCATCCACATCGGGGTCCGGAGCGCGGTCGTCTCGGCGGGCAGCGTCGTCAGGAAGTCGGCGAGCGCCCGCGTCATCGTCTCCCAGCTGCGGACCCGCCAGCCGCCGGGGAAGGTGAGGCCGCCGTTCGACCCGTCGGGGCGGAAGCCGAAGAAGCCGGTGATCGCGTGGTCCTCGTCGTAGCCCTGCCGTACGAACCAGCTCTCGGCCGGGTCGGTGGGCTGGAGGACCAGTTCGGGACCGGCCGGGCCCGCGCGCAGTTCGAGGGTGTCCGTCTCGCCCCGCCAGCGCAGATAGGGGGAGCCCCAGCTCTGTACGGGGCGCAGGAACGGCGCCAGCCTGCCGTGCACCCCCATGATCGACGCCTCGCCGAGTGTCGCGGTCAGCTCGTCCTTGACCATCCGGAAGGCCTCGGCCTGCGAGGCGGGGTCGGGGTCCGCGTGCCGTACGGGGACGGCCAGTTCGACGTACGCCTCCCCGGCCACGTACCGCTCCTCGTACTTCCCGACCGGCCGCAGCCGCGCGTCGCCGGTGGAGCGGCCGGTGACCACGCTCGGGCTGTCGCTCCAGCCCCAGCCGAGCCGGACGACCAGCGCCCGTGTCGCGTCCGACGTCCAGCCGCCGGTGTCCGCCGCGCGGAGGCGGACCGCCAGGGCCGCCACCGTCTCGTCCGTTGCGCTCTGTCGTGGTGCGCTGCCCCGCTGTTCGGTCATACGACCGATCTTGCCGTACGAACCGGAGGATCTCAGCCGAGAGTTGCGGAGTTGGAACATCCATTACGGACGGGGCGGCGGGACGGGCGTCAGCCGTTCTTGTCGGGGTCGGAGCCGGTGCGCTCGTTCCGGTTCAGGGCGGAGATCTCGGCCATGTCGGCCTCGCTCAGCTCGAAGTCGAAGAGGGCGAAGTTCTCCTTCACCCGCGCGCGCGTCACCGACTTGGGGAAGACGATGTCCCCTCGCTGAATGGCCCAGCGCAGCGCGACCTGCGCGGGTGTCCGGCCGATGTTGTTCGCGATGCCGACGACGACCGGGTCGCTCAGCACCCTGCCCTTGGCGATGGGGGACCAGGCCTCGGTGGCGATGTCGTGCTCGGCGTTGAACGCCCTGACGTCGTCCTGGGTCAGATACGGGTGGAGCTCGATCTGGTTGACGGCGGGCACGATCACCGAGTTGTCCATGAGCCGGCGCAGATGGTGCGGCTTGAAGTTGGAGACGCCGATCGCCCTGACCCGCCCGGACCGGTAGATCTCCTCCAGCGTCTGCCAGGCCTCCACGAAATTCCCTGTCTTGGGCCGCGGCCAGTGGATCAGGAAGAGGTCGAGACGGGCCAGTCCGAGGTCCTCCAGGCTCCGGTCGAACGCGGCGCGCGCCGCGGACGCCTCGTGGAGGCCGTTGTTCAGCTTGCTCGTCACGAAGATGTCGTCCCGGTCGATCCCGGAGTCGCGGATCGCCTCGCCGACCTCCTTCTCGTTGCCGTACATCTCCGCCGTGTCGATGTGCCGGTAGCCGAGCTCCAGCGCGTTCAGCGTCGCCTGCCGGGTCTCGGCCGGCGGGATCAGGAAGGTGCCGAAGCCGAGCTGGGGGATCTCCACGCCGTTGTTGAGCGTGACGTCGGGTACCGCGTTCATGCTGGCTCCTTGACATGTGCTTCTTCGAGGGCGGTGCGAGGCGGGTGGGTGAGGGGGCGGTGCACAGCACCGACTTCCCGATCGTATTGCCGGTAAAACTCCATAATGCGGCAAATGCCACCAGTGGCGCCCTCCCCGGGTCCGGCCCGACGGGGCGTCAGCCGGCTCGGTTACGAGAAGGTGGCGTGCCTCTTGCCTGTGGGTTGCGGGCAACCTTCTGTCCGCCCCGCCCGTCTGGCACGGCATGAAGATCTCTTTTCTGATTCACAACGCGTACGGGATAGGAGGGACGATCACCACCACGTTCAACCTGGCCCGCGCGCTTGCCGATCGGCACGATGTGGAGATCATCTCGGCCCTCCGGCACCGGGAGCGGCCGAACCTCACGCTCGACCCGCGCGTACGGCTGCGGCCCCTGGTGGATCTGCGCCACGAGAAGAACGATCCGCGGCATCTGACGCCGGCGAAGGTCTTCCCCTCGTCCGAGTACCGCTACCACCAGTACAGCGCGCTCACCGACGAACGCATCGGCGGGGCGCTGGCCTCGCTCGACGCCGACGTCGTCGTGGGCACCCGGCCCGGACTCAATGTGCATCTGGCCCTCCAGGCGCCCGCGCGGGCGGTGCGCGTCGGCCAGGAGCACCTCACGCTGAACAACCACCCCCCTCGCCTGCGCAGAGCGCTGCGCCGGGTCTATCCGCGCCTGGACGCGCTCACCCCCGTCACCGAGGCGGACGCCGCCGCCTACCGGCGCACGATGCGGCTGCCCGGCGTGCGGGTGCAGGCGCTGCCCAACAGCGTCCCGACCCCGGCCCTCCCGCCGTCGGACGGCGCCGAGCGCGTCGTGATGGCCGCCGGACGGCTCGTGCCGGTGAAACGGTTCGACCTGCTGATCGAGGCCTTCGCCGCCGTCGCCGCCGAGCGGCCCGACTGGCAGCTGCGCATCTACGGCAAGGGCGAGGAGCACGAGCGGCTGCGCGCGCTGATCGAGCGGCTCGGCCTGTACAACTGCGTGTTCCTGATGGGCGCCGTGACCCCGATGGAGGCCGAGTGGGTCAAGGCCTCGATAGGCGCGGCGACCTCCAACTTCGAGCCCTTCGGCATGACCATCGTGGAGGCGATGCGCTGCGGTCTGCCCGTCGTGAGCACCGACTGCGACTACGGCCCGGCCGAGATCATCGCCCCCGGTGAGGACGGCCGGCTGGTCCCCGTCGGCGACCGGGACGCGCTGGCCGGCGCGCTGCTGGAACTCGTACGCGACGACGAGCTGCGCCGCCGGATGGGCCGTACGGCGCTGGAGAACTCCCGCCGCTACGCCCCCGGCCCCGTCGTCGCCCAGGCCGAGGGGCTGTTCGAGGAGCTCCTGGCGGCCCGGAGGAGCGGGCGTCCACGGGCGCGCGGGACGGACCGCGCCCTGGTCAGCGGCGGTTACGCCGCCAAGGACGCCGCACTCGTCGCGGCCGGCAGGGTCCTGCGGACGGTGCGGAGGGCGCGGCGATGAGCGGCGGCACGGACAGCGGAGCGGGTGTCCGCCCAGGCGGCGGGCCGGTGGAGAAGCCATGGGCCGACGCGACCGTGGACGAGGAGGGGCGCTTCGTCGTACGCGTACGACTGCCGCTGCCCGCCTCGGCCCGCCCCCGGCTGCTGCTCCAACCGCGCCCGAGGAAGGGGCAGTCGGAGGAGACCGGCAGGGTGACCGCGTTGGAGCACATGGGGGAGGACGAGTGGCGGGCCGTCCTGGAGGCGGCGCCCGCCCTGCCCGAGGGGCGCTGGGACGCGTACGTGCTCGGAGCGCCCGGCGAGGAGCGCACGCCGCTGCTTCCCGGCCTGCGCGATCTGCGCGCGCTGGTCTCCGGCGGCGACGGCCGTCGGACGCCCCTGGCGGTCCGGATTCCCTACGCGACCAAGGACGGCCGTCTCGCGGTACGGGCCTGGCTGCGGACCACGCACGCGGAGGCCGGCCGGATCGCCGTCTCCGGCCACGCGATGACGGCGCGGGCGCGGCTGTTCGGCGCGCGTCTGGGGGAGGGCGCGGCGGCGCTGCTGCATCGACGGGGCACGGACGGACCCGTACGGCAGATCGCGCTGCAGGCCGAGGGGGAGCGGGACCTCTCCTTCACCGTGGACTACCGGGAACTCCTGGCGGAACGCGGAGGGCCCGCGGCCGGCGCCGCCCAGGAGATCTGGGACGTCTACGTGCGCCCGGAGGCCGGCGCCTCCCGGATCAGGGTGGCCCGGCTGCTGGACGACGTCGCGGACCGCAAGGCGGTCTTCGTCTATCCGGCGGCCACGCTCGGCGGGGTGACGGTGCGTCCGTACTACACGGTGGACAACGATCTGTCCGTGACGGTCGCACCGGCACCCACCGGATGAAAGGCCTTGACCGGGCGCCGAGTTGACGAGGCGTCAGGTCCTGTCAGCCACCGGCGCGCAGCGCCGTCGACACCAGGGTCGTCGCCTCCGCCTGGACCTCGCTCAGGTGGTCCGGGCCCCGGAAGCTCTCCGCGTACACCTTGTACACGTCCTCGGTGCCCGAAGGCCGTGCCGCGAACCAGGCGCTGTCGGTGCACACCTTCAGGCCGCCGATCGCCGCGCCGTTGCCGGGCGCCTCGGTGAGGACCGCGGTGATCGGCTCGCCCGCCAGGGTGTCGGCGGTGACCTGGTCCGCGGAGAGCTTCGCGAGGACCGCCTTCTCCTCCCTGGTCGCGGGGGCGTCCACACGGGCGTACGCCGGGTCGCCGAAGCGGTCGGTGAGGGCCGCGTAGTGCTGGGACGGGGTGGAGCCGGTGACGGCGGTGATCTCGGAGGCCAGCAGGGCGAGGAGGATGCCGTCCTTGTCGGTCGTCCAGACCCGCCCGTCGCGGCGGAGGAAGGAGGCGCCGGCGGACTCCTCTCCGCCGAAGCCCAGGCTCCCGTCGAAGAGACCGTCGACGAACCACTTGAATCCCACCGGCACCTCCACGAGCGTGCGCCCGAGGTCGGCGGCGACCCGGTCGATCATCGAGGAGGAGACCAGTGTCTTGCCGATCCCGGTGCCGGCCGGCCAGCTCTCCCGGTGCGCGTAGAGGTACTGGATGGCCACGGCCAGATAGTGGTTGGGGTTCATCAGACCGCCGTCCGGCGTGACGATGCCGTGCCGGTCGGCGTCGGCGTCGTTGCCGGTGGCGATCGTGTACGTGTCGCGCCGCGCGATCAGCGAGGCCATCGCGTGCGGCGACGAGCAGTCCATCCGGATCTTGCCGTCCCAGTCCAGCGTCATGAACCGCCACGTCGGGTCGGCGAGCGGGTTCACCACCGTGAGATCGAGCCGGTGCCGTTCGGCGATCCGCCCCCAGTACGCGACCGAGGCGCCCCCGAGCGGGTCGGCGCCGATACGGATCCCGGCATCGCGCACCGCGTCGAGATCCAGCACGGACGGGAGATCGTCCACGTACCGGCCGAGGAAGTCGTACCGTCCCGTGGTGTCGGCGGCCAGCGCGCGCGAGTACGGAATCCGGCGGACCTCCTTGAGACCCGCCTCGATCAGGGCGTTGGCGCGGTCCTGGATCCAGGAGGTCGCGTCGGATCCGGCGGGCCCCCCGTTGGGCGGGTTGTACTTGAACCCGCCGTCGGCCGGCGGGTTGTGCGACGGTGTGACCACGATGCCGTCGGCGAGGCCCGAGGCGCGGCCCCGGTTGTGGTCGAGGATCGCGTGCGAGACCGCCGGGGTGGGCGTGTAGCCGTCGTCCGAGTCGATCAGGACGGCGGCCCCGTTGGCGGCCAGCACCTCCAGCGCGGTGACCCGGGCCGGCTCGGACAGGGCGTGCGTGTCGACCCCGAGGAACACCGGCCCGTCGGTGCCCTGGCGGGTCCGGTAGTCGCAGATGGCCTGGGTGGTGGCGGCGATGTGGTCCTCGTTGAACGCCGTCGCCAGCGCGGAGCCGCGGTGCCCCGACGTACCGAAGGCGACCCGTTGCGCGGGCTCGGACGGGTCCGGGTGCAGCGCGTAATAGGCCGTCACCAGCCGCGCCACGTCCACCAGATCCCCGGGCTGCGCCGGCTGCCCGGCCCTGTCGTGCACCATCGGCGAACTCCAATCGTGTCGGTCGGTCGGCCGCCGCGCGGGACGTCGAGCCCGTCGTCCGGGCGCGTGCCACGTAACCCTATGAGGTCGCGCCGCGCCAGTGGGCGGTGAGTGCCCGGACGGTGCGGGCCGCCCGGCGAATCTAGGGACAATAATCATTTGCCTAATACTATTAGGCGTTGTTAGCGTGCCCCTCATGAAAGCCGTGACCGAACAGGACATCCGCAGGTCGTTCGTCAATTGCTCCAAGGGAGAGGCGGCGCGCCTGCCGCTGCCCCGGGATCTCGGTGAGCGCCCCTGGGACGATCTGGACTTCCTCGGGTGGCTCGATCTCTCGGCGCCCGACCGCGGCTATCTCGTGGCCGAAAGGGACGGCGCGCTCATCGGTGTGACGCTGCGTTATCCGTCGCGCCGCCGCGGTTATCTGCACCGCAGCATGTGTTCCCTCTGTCTGACCACGCACCCGGGCGGCGGCGTGTCACTGATGACCGCCAGGAAGCGGGGCAGCGCGGGCCGGGAGGGGAATTCGGTCGGTCTCTACATGTGCAGCGATCTCGCCTGCTCCCTCTACACGCGCGGAAGGAAAGTGGCCGCGCCCGGCGGACGCATGGAGGAGAGCCTGACCGTGGAGCAGCAGGTGGAGCGCACCCGCGCGAACCTCTTCGGCTTCCTCGACCAGCTCGGTCCCTGACCTGAGGGGCCCGGATCGCCCGTACGGCCGTACCGCTCCCGCGCACTGTGCCGCTCCCGTCCGGCGCCGTGCCCGGCGGTCGCGGACCGGGGACGGTACGCCCCCACGCGGGCCGGCGCGAACCGGTGGCGGGCGCCGCCGGGGTGTTCCCGCTCTCCCGTCGCCCGCCCCCGCGGAATGTTCGCGAGGACCCGGCGGGCCACCCGCCCTACGATTGCCCGGAAAGCAGCCCCTTTCGACGGAGAAGGTGCGCCGCATGACGAAACTCGGCCTTCCGGACAGAATCCAGGCCTGTCTGTTCGATCTCGACGGTGTCATCACCAAGACCGCCGTCGTTCACGCGGCTGCCTGGAAGGAGACGTTCGACGAGTTCCTGCGGAAGCGCGGTGACGGGGAATTCCGGCCCTTCGACGCCGTCGCCGACTACAACCAATTCGTCGACGGTCTTCCCCGGGCCGACGGAGTACGCGCCTTTCTCGGTTCACGCGGTATCCAGCTGCCCAACGGCGAGCCCGACGACCCGCCCGACGCGGAGACCGTCCAGGGAATCGGCAACCGCAAGAACGAACGGCTGCTGAAGAGGATCAGGTCCGGTGGCGTCGAGGCGTACGACGGTTCGCTGCGCTACATCCGGGCCGTCAGGGCGGGCGGTCTGCGCACCGCCGTCGTCTCCTCCAGCACCAACTGCCGCGACATTCTGCGGGCCATCGACGCCGAGGCCCTCTTCGATGCCCGCGTCGACGGCGTCGTGGCGGCGGAGCGCGGCCTGCCCGGCAAGCCCGACCCCGCCCCCTTCCTCGCGGCGGCCGGGGACCTCGGGGTCGAGGCGGCGGACGCCGCCGTCTTCGAGGACGCGCTGGCGGGCATGGAGGCGGGCCGGTCCGGACACTTCGGGTACGTCGTCGGCGTCGACCGGGTGGGGCAGGCCGACGCGCTGCGGGCCCACGGCGGGGACACCGTCGTCACCGACCTGGCCGACCTCGCCCGCCCCGACGAACTGGCCCGCGGCGGGAACGGCCGGGGAGCGGGCCCCTCGGACCACGCGGACCGAGCCACCCACGCGGACCGAGCCACCGACGCCGACCGGGAGCCGAAGGCATGATCACTGACTCGATGTTCGCGGTGGAGCCCTGGTCGCTGCGCGAGACGGGCCTCAAGCTCGACCTGCTGCCGCAGAGCGAATCGGTCTTCGCGCTCTCCAACGGGCACGTCGGCTGGCGCGGCAATCTCGACGAGGGCGAACCGCACGGCCTGCCCGGCTCGTACCTCAACGGTGTCCACGAGACGCACCCGCTGCCCTACGCCGAGGCCGGTTACGGGTACCCCGAGTCCGGCCAGACCGTCATCAACATCACCAACGGGAAGATCGTCCGGCTGCTGGTCGACGACGAGCCGTTCGACGTGCGCTACGGGCAGCTGCGCTCCCACGAGCGGGTGCTCGACCTGCGCTCCGGTCTGCTGCACCGCACCTGCGAGTGGACCTCACCGGCGGGCTGCACCGTACGGGTGCGCTCCACCCGGCTCGTCTCCTTCACCCAGCGCGCGGTGGCCGCCGTCTCCTACGAGGTCGAGGCGGTCGACAGCGACGTACGCGTCGTGATCCAGTCGGAGCTGGTGGCCAACGAGCAGCTGCCCGGCGCCGAGGCCGACCCCCGTGCCGCCGTCGCCCTGGAGTCGCCGCTGGAGGCGGAGGAGAACTTCGCGTCCGGGCACCGGCTGAGGCTGATCCACAGCACCCGCCGCAGCGGGCTTCGGGTCGGTGCGGCGGCGGACCACATCGTCTCCGGGCCCGAGGGCACCACGACCCAGAGCGAGTCGCACGACGACATCGCGCGGCTGACCGTCACCACCGTCCTCTCCCCGGGCAAGCGGCTGCGTCTCGACAAGCTCGTCGCGTTCGGCTGGTCGAGCACCAGATCGCTGCCCGCGGTCACCGACCAGGTGGACGCGGCTCTGGCCGGCGCGTCGAGCGTCGGCTGGAAGGGACTCGCCCGCGAACAGCGGCAGTATCTCGACGACTTCTGGACCCGCGCGGACGTGGAGGTGGACGGCGACGAGAAGATCCAGCAGGCCGTACGGTTCGCACTCTTCCATGTCCTCCAGGCCGGTGCGCGCGCCGAGCAACGGGGCATCCCCGCCAAGGGGTTGACCGGATCCGGCTACGACGGGCACGCGTTCTGGGACACCGAGGCGTTCGTCCTGCCGCTCCTCACGTTCACGCACCCCGAGGCGGTGGCGCACGCCCTGCGCTGGCGCCAGAGCACGCTGCCCGCCGCGCGTGCGCGTGCCAAGCAACTCGGACTGGGCGGGGCGACGTTCCCCTGGCGGACCATCGAGGGCTCGGAGTGCTCGGCCTACTGGCCCGCCGGTTCGGCGGCCTTCCATGTGAACGCCGACATCGCCGATGCCGTGGTGGGGTATCTGTCGGCCACCCGGGACAAGGAGTTCGAGGTCGACTGCGGCCTCGAACTGCTCGTGGAGACCGCGCGGTTGTGGCGCTCGGTCGGCCACCACGACCACCACGGCGCGTTCCACATCGACGGGGTCACCGGACCCGACGAGTACAGCGCCGTCTCGGACGACAACACGTACACCAACCTGATGGCCCGGACGAATCTCCTCGCGGCGGCCGAGACCGCCGAGCGCCACGCCGATGCCGCCGCCCGGCTCGGCGTCGACGACGAGGAGAGTGCCGCCTGGCGGGACGCGGCCGACTCCATGCACATCCCGTACAACGACGAGTTGCGGGTGCATGAGCAGGACGGCGGATTCACCCGGCACCAGCATTGGGACTTCGAGGCCACCCGGCCCGACCAGTACCCGATCCTGCTCAACTTCCCGTACTTCGACATCTACCGGAAGCAGATCGTCAAACAGGCCGACCTGGTCTTGGCGATGTACAAGTGCAGCTCGTTCTTCGACGCCGACCACAAGGCGCGCAACTTCGCCTACTACGAACCCCTGACCGTCCGCGACTCCTCGCTGTCGGCCTGCTGCCAGGCGGTCATGGCCGTGGAGACGGGACATCTCCGGCTGGCCTACGACTATCTGACCGAGGCCGCGCTCATGGACCTGGAGGACCTTGAGCACAACACGCGGGACGGGCTGCACATCGCCTCGCTCGCGGGTGCCTGGATGGCTCTGGTGGCCGGCTTCGGCGGTATGCGGCACAGCTGGGACAGGCTGGAGTTCTCGCCCAGGCTGCCGGAGGAGATCAGGCGCCTCGCGTTCACCATGCAGTTCCGCGGCCGGCGCATCCGCGTGGAGATCACCTCGACGACCGCCACGTACACCATGCCCCAGGGCGAACCGCTGAAGATCCACCACTACGGCGACCCCGTCACCCTCCAGGGGGGACTCGCCGAGGCCCGCCCCATCCCCGCGCTCGTCGCCCCGCCGACGCCGGGCTATCCGCCGGGGCGCCGGCCCAACGCGGCCGGGCACCGCCGCTGACCTCACGCGATGAGCCCCTTTCGCACGGCGTAACAAATGGTGTGAAACTGGACAGCGGTGAGTGGAATCACCGTCCACTCCCGGAGGGATCACATCAAAAGGGGATCAGACGCGGTCGCACAGCTCTGATCGAAGGCGCCGGCCCCTCGGTCACGCCGAACCGGGCCTGGCTTGCGACGCGGCCCACACCCGCCGCGGCGGGCCGAGTGCCTGGGGCGGCAGTACTGAGGAGTGCTTCCATGGCCAAGGCAGTAGGAATCGATCTCGGTACCACGAACTCGGTGATCGCGTCGTGGGAGGGCGGCGAGGCGACGGTGCTCCCCAACGCGGAGGGCACCCGCACCACACCGTCCGTGGTCGGATTCACCGATTCGGGAGAACGCCTCATCGGGCAGCTCGCCCGCCGTCAGGCGATTCTCAACCCCAAGGGCACCATCTACTCGGCCAAGCGCTTCATCGGCCGGCACTACGACGAGATATCCGACGAGGCCAAGGCCGTCGCGTACGACGTCGTGGAGGGTGAGGGCGGCGTCGCCCGTATCGACGTACGGGGCAAGATGTACGCGCCCGAGGAGATCAGCGCGCTTGTACTGCGCAAACTCGCCGAGGACGCCGGACGGTCCATGGGAGAGCGGGTCACCGAAGCCGTCATCACCGTCCCCGCCTACTTCAACGACGCGCAGCGCACCGCCACCAAGGACGCCGGCAAGATCGCCGGCCTCGAGGTGCTCCGCATCATCAACGAGCCGACCGCCGCGGCCCTCGCGTACGGGATGGACAAGAAGGAGCACGAGACCGTGCTCGTCTTCGACCTCGGCGGCGGCACCTTCGACGTGAGCATCCTGGACGTCGGGGACGGTGTCGTAGAAGTCCGTTCCACCGCCGGCGACAGCCACCTCGGCGGCGACGACTTCGACCGCCGTCTGGTCGACCATCTCGCCGACGCCTTCCAACGGGACAACGGCATCGATCTGCGCCAGGACCCGCAGGCACTGCAACGGCTCTTCGAGGCGGCCGAGAAGGCCAAGACCGAACTCAGCTCCGTCACCCAGACACAGGTCAGCCTGCCCTTCGTCACCGCCGACGCGTCCGGCCCCAAGCATCTGACCGAGACCGTCATGCGCTCCACGTTCGAGCAGATCACCGCCGACCTGGTGGAGCGCTGCCTCGATCCCGTCAAGCAGGCGCTCGCCGACGCCAAGGTCACCGACCAGGACATCGACGAGGTCATCCTGGTCGGCGGCTCCACCCGTATCCCCGCCGTACAGGCCCTGGTCCGCCGGCTCACCGGCGGCAAGGAGCCCAACATGAGCGTCAACCCCGACGAGGTCGTGGCGCTGGGCGCCGCGATCCAGGCGGGCGTCCTCAAGGGCGAGGTCAAGGACGTCCTGCTGCTCGACGTCACACCGCTCTCCCTCGGGGTCGAGACCCGCGGCGGCGTGATGACGAAGATCATCGAGCGGAACACCACCATCCCCGTCCGGCGGTCCGAGACGTTCTCCACCGCCGCCGACAACCAGCCCGCCGTCGACGTCGTGGTCGTACAGGGCGAACGCGAACTGGCCGCCGACAACCGGGTACTGGGCAGGTTCCAGCTCACCGACATCCGCCCCGCGCCCCGGGGTGAGCCCCAGATCGAGGTCACCTTCGACATCGACGCCAACGGCATCCTCAACGTCAACGCGAAGGACCAGTCCACCGGCAAGGAACAGTCCATCACCATCAGCGAGGGCTCCAACCTCGACCGGTCCGAGGTCGAACGGATGGTCAGCGAGGCCGAACGCAACCGTGGCGAGGACCAGGCGCTGCGCGAAGCCGTCGACGCCCGCAACGAACTCGACGCCGCCGCCTACCAGGTGGAGCGGAGCCTCGCCGAACTCGGCGACTCCGCGCCCGAACACGAGAAGGCCCGTGCGCAGATGCTGATCACCGATGCCCATCAGGCCGTCAAGGAGGAGGCCGACCCGGCGAGGGCCAGATCGCTGACCTCCGAACTCCAGCAGGTGCACGCCGCGCTCTCCGCCCGCCGGGCCGGGCCGGGTCCGGGCGGTGACGGCGAGGGGCCGGGCGGCGGAGAGGGCTCCGACGACGAGTCCGGGTCCGGGCCCGGCTCGGGCGGCGGAGCCGACGACGACGTCATCGACGCCGAATTCAACAAGAGCTGAAGCGGCCGCCATGACTACGTCCCAGGAAGCGGCGCCCGAGCCGCCCCCCGAAGGCAACGAAGGCAACCAGGACACCGGGCGGGGCGACGCGGGCAACTGGCCCAACGACCCCGCCGCGCCGCACGGTCCCGGGGCCCCGGGGCCGAAGGACCCCGGAGCCCCCGCCACGCCCGGCGCCCCCGCCGCCCCCGACCAGGGGGAGCAGGTCCCCGTGGCCGAGCTGGACGAGCTGAGGGACCGCTGGAAACGCGCCCTCGCCGACCTCGACAACCTCCGTAAGCGCCAGACGAAGGACCTGGCACGCGAACGGGACTCCGAACGCGCCCGCGTCGCCACCGTCTGGCTCCCGGTGGTGGACAACCTCGAACTCGCCCTGTCCCACTCCGAGTCGGCGACCGAATCCCTGGTCCAGGGGGTCAGGGCCGTACGCGACCAGGCCGTCGACATCCTCGACCGGCTCGGCTACCCCAGGGACGACGAGACCGGCGTCTCCTTCGACCCGCTCCGGCACGAAGCGGTCACCGTGGTGGAGGACCCCGACGCCGAGCCGGGGACCGTCGTCCAGTGCCTGCGTCCCGGCTACGGCGTACCCGGCCGCCAGCTGCGCCCGATGGCCGCCGTCGTCAGCAAGCGGCAGGAGTGACGCGCCCATGGCAGTGGACCTCTACGAAGCCCTCGGCGTGCCGCGCACCGCCAGCACCGAGGAGATCCAGCAGGCGTACCGCGCCCGCGCCCGCAAGTACCACCCCGACATCAACAAGGAACCCGGCGCCGAGGAACGCTTCAAGGAGCTGAACGAGGCCTACAGCGTGCTGTCCGACCCGAAGACCCGGGCGCGCTACGACCGGTTCGGCGCGGACTTCCGGAAGATACCCGAGGACTACGACGAGCGCGTGGGGGCCGGCACCCGGGCCGGAACCGGAGCGGGGAGGGGAAGACCAGGGCCTTCCGGACCCGGTTACGGCGGTGGCGGCCCCTTCGGGGGATCACCGGGCTCCTCCGGTTCCGGGGGGCCCGGCGTCGACTTCGAAGATCTCTTCGGCGGCATCTTCGGCGGCGGGGCAAGGGGCCGCGTGCCCGGCGCCGACCAGGAGACCGAACTGGTGCTCACCGTCGAGGACGCGTACCAGGGCGGCCGGCGCAGTCTCACCCTCTCCGGTCCCGACGGCAGCCGTTCCTACGAGGTCAACATCCCGCGCGGCGTCACCGAGGGGCAGCGGATCCGCCTCGCCGGGCAGGGCGGCCGGGGCAGCGGCAGCGCGCCGCCCGGTGACCTGTATCTGCGCGTACGTCTCGCCCCGCACGACGCCTACCGGGTCGACGGCCGCGACCTCACCGTCCAACTGGCGCTCTCCCCCTGGGAAGCGGCGCTCGGCGCCACCCTTCCCGTCACCACACCGCACGGGACCGCCAAGGTGTCCGTCCCGGCCGGTTCCTCCGGCGGGCGAAGGCTGAGGCTGCGCGGCGAGGGACTGCCCAACCCGCGCGGCAAGGACGGCGACCTCTACGCGGAGCTGCGGATCATGGTGCCGCCGCACCCCACCGACCGTGAGCGCGACCTCTTCGAAGAGCTGGCGAAGGTCTCCGACTTCGACCCGAGGAGGACGTCATGACCCCTCCACCGCGCCGTCCGGCCCACCCCCGTACGCGCGCCGTCTACGCGCTGGCGCCGCTTCCCGGACTCTCCCTGGAGACCGTCGCCCGCCGCTCGGGCATGCACCCCGACGCCGTCCGCAAGTTCGTCGCCCTCGGCCTGCTGGACGCCCGTCGCGAGGCGTCCGGCCGGCTCAGGTTCGCCGAGAGCGCCCCGCTGGAACTCGCCAGGATGGAGCGGCTGCGGACCGGCCTGTGCCTCAACTACGCCTCGCTCGGCGTCGTGGTCGACCTCCTCGACCGCATCAGCCGTCTCGAAACCGCCCTGCGCCGCCGAGACACCAGGAGTGATCAGCCGCCATGGACATGAACCGGCTCACGCAGAAGTCCCAGGAAGCGCTGCAGGACGCCCAGACCGTGGCCGTACGCCTCGGGCAGAACGAGACCGACGGCGAGCATCTGCTCCTCGCGCTCCTCGACCAGCGGGACGGCCTCGTGCCCAGGCTGCTCGACCAGGCGGGCACCGACACCGCAGACCTGCGCACCGCCGTGGAGGCCGATCTCTCCCGCCGGCCCCGGAGCACCGGCCCGGGAGCCGCACCCGGCCAGGTCTTCGTCACCCAGCGCCTCGGCCGGCTGCTGGACAGCGCCGAACAGGAGGCACACCGGCTCAAGGACGAGTACGTCTCCGTCGAGCATCTCGTGCTCGCGCTCGTCGACGAGGGCTCGGCGAGTTCCGCCGGACGCCTCCTGAAGGAACACGGCCTCACCAAGGAGGCGTTCCTGGGCGCGCTCACCCGGGTCCGCGGCAACCAGCGCGTGACGTCTGCGACCCCCGAAGGGGCGTACGAGGCCCTGGAGAAGTACGGCCGCGACCTGGTCGCCGAGGCACGCGACGGCACGCTCGACCCGGTGATCGGCCGCGACGCCGAGATCCGCCGCGTCACCCAGATACTCAGCCGCAAACGGAAGAACAACCCGGTCCTCATCGGCGACCCCGGCGTCGGAAAGACAGCCATCGTCGAAGGACTCGCCCAGCGCATCGTGCGGGGCGACGTCCCGGAAGGGCTGCGTGACAAGACCGTCTTCTCCCTCGACATGGGGGCGCTGGTCGCCGGCGCCAAGTACCGGGGCGAGTTCGAGGAACGGCTCAAGGCCGTGCTCGGCGAGGTCAGGGCCGCCGCCGGGCGGATCCTGCTCTTCGTCGACGAACTGCACACCGTCGTCGGCGCCGGAGGCGGCCCCGAGGGAGCCATGGACGCGGGCAACATGCTCAAGCCCATGCTGGCCCGCGGCGAACTCCATATGATCGGCGCCACCACCCTGGACGAGTACCGCAAACGCGTGGAGTCCGACGCCGCGCTCGAACGGCGCTTCCAGCAGGTGCTGGTCGACGAGCCGAGCGTCGAGGACACCGTCTCCATCCTCCGCGGACTGCGCGAGCGTCTGGAGGTCTTCCACGGCGTACGGATCCAGGACACCGCCCTGGTGGCGGCTGCCACGCTCAGCCACCGCTACATCTCCGACCGCTTCCTCCCCGACAAGGCCATCGATCTCGTCGACGAGGCCTGCGCCCGGCTGCGTACCGAGATCGACTCCATGCCCGCCGAGCTGGACGAGATCACCCGCCGCGTCACCCGCCTGGAGATCGAGGAGGCCGCGCTCTCCAAGGAGGAGGACGCCGCCAGCGAGGCCCGGCTCACCGAACTGCGCCGCGAACTCGCCGATCTGCGCGGTGAGGCCGATGCCTCACAGGCGCAGTGGGAGGCCGAGCGCCAGGCCATCCGGCGCGTCCAGGACCTGCGCCAGGAACTGGAACAGATACGGCGCGAGGCGGAGGAGGCCGAACGGAACTACGACCTCGACCGGGCCGCCGAACTGCGCTACGGGCGGATCACCGAACTCGAACGCCGGCTCGCCGCCGAGGAGGAACAACTCGCCGCCAAACAGGGGGAGACCCGGCTGCTCCGCGAGGTGGTCACCGAGGACGAGATCGCCGACATCGTCGCCGTCTGGACCGGCATCCCCGTCGCCCGGCTCCAGGAAGGCGAACGCGAGAAGCTGCTGCGCCTGGACGAGATACTCCAGGAGCGCGTCATCGGCCAGGACGAGGCCGTCCAGCTGGTGGCCGACGCGATCATCCGGGCCCGGTCCGGTATCCGCGACCCCCGCAGGCCCATCGGGTCGTTCATCTTCCTCGGACCGACCGGAGTGGGAAAGACCGAACTCGCCAAGACCCTCGCCGCCGCGCTCTTCGACTCCGAGGAGAACATGGTCCGTCTCGACATGAGCGAGTACCAGGAGCGGCACACGGTCAGCCGGCTCGTCGGCGCGCCTCCCGGTTACGTCGGGTACGAGGAGGGAGGCCAGCTCACGGAGGCCGTACGCCGCAAGCCGTACTCCGTCGTCCTGTTCGACGAGATCGAGAAGGCCCACGCGGACGTCTTCAACACCCTCCTGCAGATCCTGGACGACGGCCGCATCACCGACGCGCAGGGCCGGATGGTCGACTTCCGCAACACGGTGATCATCATGACGTCCAACATCGGGTCGTCCCATCTCCTCGACGGCGCCACCGCCGACGGCGAGATCAAGCCCGACGCCCGCGATCTGGTGATGGCGGAGCTACGCGCCCACTTCCGCCCCGAGTTCCTCAACCGGGTGGACGACATCGTGCTGTTCCAGCCGCTGGGTCTGGAACAGATCGAGCGCATCGTGGAGCTTCAGTTCAACGAACTGCGCGGGCGCCTCGCGGAGCGCCGGATCAGCGTCGACCTCACTCCGGGCGCCCGCGAACTCATCGCCCACCAGGGCTTCGACCCCGTCTACGGCGCCAGACCGCTGCGCCGGTACATCTCCCACGAGGTCGAGACCCTCATCGGCCGGGCGCTGCTGCGCGGTGACGTCGAGGACGGCGCGACGATCCTGGTCGACGCCCAGAACGGCGAACTCGTCGTCACCTTCGCCGGCAGCAGGCCACGCGAGACCGTCGGACAGGGAGCGTGAACACTATGGAATCGCCCGTCACGGACCCCGGGACCAAGGAGTCGCGGGTCACCGTCTGCCCGAACTGCGGACGCAGGAACCGGGTGCCGTCCGAGGCTGACTCCACGCCGAACTGCGGCAACTGCCACCACGCGCTGCCCTGGATCGCCGACGCGGGCGACGACGACTTCGCCCGGATCGCCGAACGGCCGGGCCCCTACGTCCTCGTGGACCTCTGGGCCGTCTGGTGCGGGCCCTGCCGCACGGTGAGCCCCGCCCTGGAACAGGTCGCCCAGGAGCTCGCCGGGGAGATCAAACTCGTCAAGGTCGACATCGACCGGTCGCCCGGCATCGCCGCCCGCTTCGAGGTGCAGGCCGTGCCCACGCTGCTCGTCATGGACGGCGGCGAGGTCATCGCCCGCCAGGCGGGCGCGGCACCGGCGGCCGCGCTGCGGTCCTGGGTGCGAGGGGCCGTCGCGGACCGCGAGGCCGCCCGACAGCAGAAGGAGTGAGCACCATGAGCATCGGAGTCGACCCGCATCTGTCCATGGTGCGATCCGTCGAGCCGCTCACCCCCGAAGGGTGCGAGGAGTGCCTGCGGCTGGGTACCCCCTGGGTCCAGCTGCGTCTCTGTCTGACCTGCGGGCACGTCGGATGCTGCGACTCCTCGCCGCTCAGGCACGCCCGTCATCACGCGCGCGCGGACGGGCATCCGATCGTCGAGCCCTATGTGCCGCGCCAGAACTGGCGCTGGTGCTATCTCCACGAGGCGCTCGTCTGATGCCCGCCGACGACGCGCCCGGGAGCGAAGTGCCCGTCGGCCGGGGGCACGCCGACGAGATCCCCGGCGTCGAAGTCCCGGCGTCCACAGGGCGGTTGCCCGCGCCGCCCCCCGACGAGACCCCCGATCTCCACGGCGCCTACCCCCGGCTGACCTCCGAACAGATCGACGTCCTCGCCCCGTACGGTGCCCGCCGCTTCTTCGAGCAGGGCGAACGGCTCTTCGTGGAAGGGCGGACCTGCGAGCGGTTCCTGGTGATCCTGAGCGGTTCGGTCGTCGTCGTGAAAGGCCCGGGGAGCCCGGACGAACAGGAGATCCGGGTCCATGGACCCGGCCGGTTCCTCGGCGAACTCGGCCTCCTCGAAGGCCGGGCCGCCTTCTACACCGTGACCGCCCGCGAACCCTGCGACGTGCTCGCCCTTCCCGTGGAGATGCTGCGCGAACTCGTCACCCGCGAACCGGGCTTCGGGGACCTCGTCCTCCAGGCCTGTCTCGTCCGCCGTGAGATGCACGTCGGGGAGGGCGTCGGCTTCCAGATCATCGGGTCCGGCTACTCCCCGGACAGCCGCAGACTGCGCGAGTTCGCCGCCCGCAACCAGGTGCCGCACCGCTGGACCGATCTGGAACGCGACCATGCCGCCGACGCGCTCCTGAGCCGTTTCGGCATCACACCCGAGCAGACCCCCGTCGTCCTGTGGGGCGGCCGGCACCTCCTGCGCAACCCCGGCAACGCCCAACTGGCCACGCTCATCGGCCTGCCCGCGACCGGCGTGCCGTCCGACACCGTCCGCGATCTGCTGGTCGTCGGCGCCGGACCGGCCGGACTCGCCGCTGCGGTCTACGGCGCGTCGGAGGGTCTGACCACCGCGATGGTCGACAGCGTCGCCACCGGCGGACAGGCCGCCACGTCGGGGCGGATCGAGAACTATCTGGGCTTCCCCACCGGCATCTCCGGCGGGGGACTCGCGGAACGCGCCGTCGTCCAGGCACGGAAGTTCGGCGCGGCCGTCACCGTGCCCGCCAAGGCGATCGCGCTGCGCGAGAGCGACGGCCATTACGTCGTCACCTTCGCCGACGGTACGGAGGCGGCCGGCCACCACATCGTGGTGGCCACCGGCGCGCACTACCGCAGGCTGACCGCCCCGGGCGTCGAGCGGCTCGAGGGCGGGAGCGTCCACTACGCCGCCACGCTGGAGGAGGTCCGCCGGTGCGGCGAGCAACCGGTCGCGGTGGTCGGCGGCGGCAACGCGGCGGGCCATGCGGCGCTCTTCCTCGCCGGGTTCACCCCCCGCGTCCAACTACTCCTGCGCGGGGGAGAGTTGGGCGCCTCCATGTCGCGCTATCTGGTGGACCAGATCGAACGCCACCCGCGCGTCGATGTGCGCCCGCACACCGAGGTCCGCGAGGCGCACGGGCGGAACTCCCTCGAAGAGCTCACCGTCGAGGACAATCGCACGGGGGAGTCGAGCCGTACGAGGGTGGGCGCGCTCTTCGTCTTCATCGGTGTCAGGCCCCACACCGGCTGGCTCCGGGGCACGCTTCCCCTGGACGAACGCGGCTTCGTCCTCTGCGGACCCGACGCCCTCGCGTCGACGAGCCCGGTGCCCCGGCGGGCGCTGACCCCGGCTCCGCTGATGCTGGAGACGGCGCTCACCGGGGTGTTCGCCGCCGGCGACGTACGCGGCGGCTCGGTCAAGCGCGTGGCGGCGGCGGTGGGCGACGGCGCGATGGCGGTGCGCCTCGTCCAGGAACGCCGGGCCCGCGAGGGACTCGGCCCGCCCTGAGACCGGTCCCCGGAACGGCGGCGCCCGGCCTCTTCGGACCCGGCGCGTTACGAGTCGCCGGGGGACGTCGAGGGCTGACGCAGCGCCGAGGGGCGGCGCGCCACGGCGACGGGCCGCCCTTCCGCCGCACCCGCCCGGTGGAGCACGCCCGCGAGTCCCTTCACCATCTCGGCCGCGATCACCGCCTGGCCGGATGTGGAGAAGTGGATACGGTCGGCGCTCAGCAACTCCGGCCGCGCGTTGAGCGGGTGGTCCCACATGTCGACCACCAGCACGTCGAATTCGGCCGCCAGGCGGCGCGTGATGTCGTTGAGGGTCCGCACCCGTCGGGGGAAATCGGGGATGGCGGGTACGTCGAAGGCCCTGCCGAGCGTGAACGTCGTCAGCCGCGCCCCGGTACCCGCCGCCAGCTCGAGGACCTGACGCGCCGTGCGCTCCGCGATACCGAAGTCGGGCCGCCGGCGGAACAAGTCGTTGGCGCCGCAGGAGACATGGACCAGATCCGGGCGGAACGCGACGATCTCGTCCAGCTGGTGGGCCAGCGTGTCGGCGGCCGTGGCTCCGATCGTGCCGGTGTTCAGATAGGCCAGTTCGGGACGGAGACGGCGCAGGACATCGGCGACCCGGTCCGCCCAGGGCGTGTTCGCGTAACCGGGACTCGGGTCCCCGGTCCCGGCGGCCAGGCTGTCGCCGGCCACCGCGTATCGCCGCCACGGCGAACCGGCCAGGAGCCGTACGGCACGCTCCGGTGAGAGGCAGAAGGGATCGGTCTCCTCGGTGAGGGCATTTGCCACAGTAGTCATGCCGTAAAAGTACGATCGGTCGTGCGCATACTGCAAGCAAGTGTGGCATCGGAGTGTCGGTGGTGTCCCGCGCCGGGGCCTGTCCGAGTGTTCGAGCGCGCGCATCGGGGGCAGGAAGGCTGACGGACCCTGATTGGTATGGACCTTGACGCGGTCGATCGGTGTCCCTACGGTGGCCACTCGGCTCCCCTGTTCACAAGCTCGTTCCCTGTTCGCATATGCGACCCCACACTCCGCAGGAAGGCGCTTGCGATGCGTGCTCGAAGGCTGCTCCCCACCCTCCTCGCCGTTGCCACGACGGCCGGTGTGCTGTCCGCGACCGTCACCCCCGCCCATGCCGCCGTCATCAATGTGAAGACCGCCGCCGAGTTGAAGTCGGCGCTCACCGCCGCCCGCCCGGGCGACACGATCCAGCTCGCCGACGGCTCCTACACGGGAAACTTCAAGGCGCTGGTCGCCGGCACCGCCAACTCCCGTATCACGCTCACCGGTTCGGAGAAGGCCGTGCTCAGCGCGGGCGGCGGCTATGTGCTGCATCTCAACGGCGCCTCGTACTGGACCGTCAAGGGCATCACCCTCACCGGCGCCCAGAAGGGGATCATGGCGGACAGCGCCAACGGCGTCGTGATCGACTCCGTGGTCGTGCACGACCTGGACATGGAGGGTGTCCACTTCCGTAACACCAGCCGTGACGGCATTATCAAGAACTCGCGGATCTACAACACCGGCAACGACGGCCGGGGGATGGGCGAGGGCGTCTATGTCGGCTCGGCGGGCGGTACGTCCGACAAGAGCGACAACGCGCAGATCATCGGCAACACCATCGGGCCCGATGTCGGCGGCGAGGCCATCGACATCAAGGAAGGCACCACCGGTGCGAAGATTATCGGCAATACCTTCGACGGGCGGGGGCTGACCGGTGCCAACTTCGACGACTCCTGGGTCGATGTGAAGGGCAACAACACGCTCGTCGAGAACAACACCGGGAAGAACACCACGAACAACGGCTTCGAGACCCACACCCAGCAGTCGGGGTGGGGCTGCGGCACGGTCTTCCGGGGCAACAGGTCGGATCTCAGTGGCGCCAC
Organism: Streptomyces sp. NPDC058653; assembly: GCF_042716895.1. Lineage (NCBI taxonomy): Bacteria > Bacillati > Actinomycetota > Actinomycetes > Kitasatosporales > Streptomycetaceae > Streptomyces > Streptomyces sp. NPDC058653. Next base: position 30,788 of record NZ_JBHXRM010000005.1, read on the forward strand.
CGGTGACAAGCAGCTGGCGATCAACGTGACCGCCGACACGGCGAGTTGCCGGACGACCGTGCACTCGAACAACACCGTGACCGGCGGCCGGGGCCTGACGAACATCGCCATCACGCCCTGACCGCCGCCGGTGCGCGGAGACCCCGATCGGGGCACCGGCCGTATCAGCGGCCACGACCGCGACCGTGACCCCGGTCCCGACCGCGACATCGGCCGCCGGGCGCCCTGGGCGCAGACGCCCTAGCCGCCCGGCGGCACGTCGCACAGATCGTCCAGCACGAACGCGTCGGCCTTCCTCTGCAACGTCCGCTCCGCCTCCAGTTGCCCGAGCAGCCGATCCAGCGCCTCCGTTTTCTCCCGATCCTCCAGGAATTGCAGTACGGCCCGCTGGAAGGCACCCCGCAGCGTCGACGGCATGGCGTCGGAGGCGTCCAGGCAGATCTGATCCGCTTCGTCGAGCATCGTCAGCACCGCAGCCGAACTCCCGGTCGGGGCATGCTTTCCCGTCATGCCCAGCGCACCCGAGGGAAAGTGCGGCCGCTCCCGCGGATCCGCCGCCTCGACCCAGTCGGTCCGGGTCTCCGGCGACGTCAGGGCCAGCATCAGCTCCCACGCGCCGGCGCTCGGTTTGAAGACCGCGGCCATGTCGCCCGAGACCTCGAAGGCACGCTGGTCCTTCGGTAGCCAGTCGATGAAGTCCGAGGTCGGAGCGGGCATGACGTCGGGGCCGTAGTGCCGGCCGATGAAGGAACCCTGATGCTCGCGGGTGCAGTCTTTCGCGTTCAACAGTCCGTACCTGCCCGCCCTCAGGTTCTCGAAGTTCTTGGTGAGTGAGTCCACCGCGTTCGTGGGCCTGTCGGAGGCGAGCACGGAGGCCCAGTCCAGCCAGGCCTGTCGCACCTCCTTCCCGGTCCATGGCAGCTTGCCGGTCGCCCACCGCTCGTACACCTCGTAGCCCTGTCGCTGGAGGAGCAGGTCCTCGATCCAGTCCGTCCCCGGCCATCCCGATGTCGCGCCGGACGCCATGCCCAGACACCACACGGCGTCCTCGGGCGTCGCGTCCCGCTCGCCGCCCCTGCTCCAGACGATGGACTTGAGGTCCACCCGGATCGGCACCCAGTACGCCCGCTCTCCCATCGTCGTGTCCTTGCCGACGGTGGTGACGTCGGGCGCCCAGGGCCCTATGGCCGCGTGCTCCACCTCCGGGGGCAGCGGGTACGCGTCGCCGTCGCGCGCGTACTCGGCCAGCTCGCCGGGGCCGTTGAGGATGGCCACGTCGGGCGGCGCGTCGGTCCGCAACTGCGCGACCAGCGTCTCGCGCAGGGAGCGGGTGCCCTTGTACACGTAATGCCGGCCCGTCCGCTCGCCTATCTTCGCCAGCGTCTTCTTGAACGACCTCTCCTCGCCGTCCGTCCAGGGACCGAGAACGACCAACGAGGGCTGCTCCTCGGCCGCGCAGCCCCCCGACACCATGGCCACCCCGGCGAGCAGCGCGCCCGCCAGCACCGACCGGACCAGCCGGTACGGGGTCCTCATGGCGTCCTCCAGAAGATCTGCAGGTGTCTGCGGCCGTAGTGGAACAGGGTGAAGCCGCCCGCCACCGCCCCCACCGCGCCGACCGCCAGGGAGAGTTCGGCGGCGAGCACCCACGCGCCGGGGTGGGTCCCGCGCAGGTCGACGGCCAACTGCTCGTCCAGCGACTCGATCCGCGGATCGGCCCCTGGGGTCGCCTGCACCGCGGCGAGTTGGGTGCCCGCCCGGCGCACTTCCCGCTGTGCGTGCTGCTGGCCGAGCCCGCCGAGCAGCAGGACCCCCAGGACCAGCGGGACCGGCAGCGCGTACAGCGTCAACAGCCACGGATGCACGCGCAGTTGAGCCCGGACGAAGTCGAGCGTGCCGACGACGACGAAGGCGAAGAGCAGCGCCGTCAGCAGGGCGGCCGACGCCGTCACCGCCGACAGCGAGGTCCAGCCCGACAACTCCGCGATGTCGCCCTCCAGTTCGTCTTCGAGGGCCAGGATGCGATTGATCACGGCCGTGGGCTCGTCGGGGCTGCCCGTGTCCCGCAGCAGGCTCCGGGCGTACTCCAGCCCGGCGTTGCGCAGCGCCGCGTTCTTGTGGTGGCTGTCCGCCCAGCCGATCCAGGAGTCGTACGCCACCACCAGCCCCGACACCACACGGACCTCCTGCTCCTGATCGGTGCGGAGTGCCTTCGTCTGCGCCGCGTTGTTGAGACTCTGCGCCGCCTCCGTCAACAGGGACGGGTACTTCTCACCGAGCCTGACGAGATCGGTCTGGGGCGGCGGCGCCGCCCTGCCTCTGCCGAGCCGCAGCGCCGCCTCGTCGTCCGCGAGCTCCAACGACGTCCGGGCATGGGCCAGTTCGACCAGGGCCGGGGCGTAGCGCTCACGCAGCTGTTCCGTACGGCCGTGCACGTCGAGATACGCCGTGCCGGCCAGTGCCAGGACCGTCAGCGAGAGCGCGGGAAGCAGCAGCATGCGGCTGAACATGAACGGCGCGGTGTGCCGTCGCGTGCCCGTGGGCGTACGGCCGGAGGACCGGCGCCACAGGGGCAGCCACAGGGAGCGCCACACGGTCCGCAGGCCCCCTCTCACCGCCGTGACGGCGGGCCGGAGCCACCCGGGCACGGTGAACCGGCGTCGCCGCATCAGCGCTCCCCGGCCTCGGCGACGTCGACGCGTCCGTCGATCTCCGGCGCGGCCGGCGGCTCGGTCCGCCCGCCGCGCAGCCGGCCGCGCAGCCGTCCGAGGCGCCAGCCGCGGACCGGATCCCGGTCGTGGTCGCGCCTGCTGTGGGTGAAGCCGAACGGCCGGGTGCGGTACGCGTTGTCGAGCAGGGCCTCCTCCAGGGCGGTGTGTTCACGCAGGGCCGTGTGCGGTACCTGTTTGGAGAGCCGCAGATAGCTCGCCGCGAGCTGTTCGCGCAGCTCGCGCTCGGTGCAGGGAACGGCGATGTCCTTGGGCAGCGCCTCGCGGAGCTTCCGCAGCGGGTCGGACTCCTGGTCGGTCGTGACCAGCCGGAGGAGCAGCTCCAGCAGATCGGTGCGCAGCCGCTCGTGGGCCTGACGGTCCGTCAGACCCTCGTCCCTGGCCAGCTGGTGCAGCGCCTCGCACGCCTTCGCGGCGGCGCTCACCGTCGGCGGCCCGCCGCCGGCCGGGGCCTCGGCGTGGATACGGGCCATGCCCGTGCGTGCGGCGGTGCGGTGCCGGGAGTCGGCGGGGACGGCCTCCAACTGGCCGAGCGCGAGCCGGCTGTCGCCTTCGGCCAGATGGATCCGGGCCAGACCGAACGCGGCGCCGCCCAGCGCGTGGTTGCGTTTCCACACCGCGCCGTAGAAGACCATCGCCTCACGTGGCCGGCCCAGGACCTCGTGGCAGTAACCGAGGGCGAGCTTGGGCGCGTACTCCCCGGGGATCGCCGCGTAGACCTGGTCGAAGGAGAGCAGCGCCGACTTCACGTCGTCCCTGGCGAGATGGAGCAGACCCTCGTGCCAGCGCAGTCGCCAGTCGTACTCCGCCAGGGCGCCGACGGCGCGCCCGGCCCGCTTCAACTCGGCCGCCGCCAGGACCAGTTGTCCGCCCGTGTCGGCCGACTCGTGCCGGGCGACGGCCAGATGCAGACGGCAGCGCAGCAGAGCCAGTTCGGGCGTGAGCTTCCAGTCGGCGCTCTTCTGGAGCAGCCCGACCGGATCGTCGTACGACGTCCGCCGCAGCCGCTGCCAGTTGTCGTCCTGGGGGTTCGGCTTGGGGGCGGGCAGCCCCACGGCCACCTCGGCGGGCCTCGGCGGCCCTATCGTCAGCGGGCGTTTGTCCGTGCCGCCGTGCCGCCACTGTTCGAGCGGGGGCGCCTTGCCGAGTTCGCCGTCGAGCGCCGCGGGCGCGCCCGAGAACACCGGGGACGGCTCGAACGTCTCCTCGTCCAGCCGTAGCGAGCGCAGCTCCCGCAGCACACCCCGGAGCTGGACCGCCATCTCCTGCGCGCGGGCGAACCGGTCCTTGGGACTGGGGGCCTGGGCGCGGTCCAGAACCCGTTGGAGAGAGGTCGTCCCGAGGTCCGCGGCGCGTCCGGGAACCTGGTCGAGCAACTCCTGGAGGACGGCACCGACCGCGTACAGATCGGCCGCGACGGTCACCTCCGTGGTGGTGCCCAGCTCGGGAGCGGCGAAGGTGACCGGGCCCGCGTGCCCCGGTTTCCGCACGCCCGCGACATCGATGAGTTTGATGCCGTTGCCGCAGTGCATGACATTGGTCAGGGACAGGTCGCCGTAGACGAAGTGCTCCTCGTCGTGCAGATAGCTGAGCGCGTTCAGGATGCGCAGTCCGTACGCGGCGATGAACTCATGGACGCGGTAGCCGGCGAACGGCTCCGCGTTCTGCTTGATCTGTTCGGCCACCCACTTCAGCGGAGCCCCGTCGGCGAACTCCATCACGATGAACCGGGCGTTGTTCGCCGGGTGTTCGGGCCGGTCGGGGTGGCCGGGATGCCTCGCGTAGTTGAAGACCTTGATGATCGAGGGGTGGTTGAGGCTGACCAGCCGGAGCAGCTCCAGCCGGGAGATCCGCCGGTCGGTCGGGTCGTCGGGGTCCCGTACGCCCTTCAGGGCGACGGGGCGGCTCTCCAGCATCTGGTCCCGGGCGAGATACACCTGTCCGTTGCTGCCCTCGCCGAGCAGCCCGACCACCCGGTACTGCTGGTGCAGCTCCTGGCCCCGTACGAGCCCGGCGTCCTGCTGGGGCTCCACGAACGCGTCCGGATCCCCGACGCTGATGTGCGGCAGATCGGTGAGACCGTCACCGGGCGGATTCACCACGTACTCACCCGGTGAGTAGGGACGGTCCAGAAGCTGGACGGCGGATCCGGTCCGCCGCACCGCGTCCTCCACGGCGATGTCCAGCAGGAACAGGTCGTACGCGAGGGCCGGGCTCCTGTGGGGCACGCCTCCGTCCTCGGCGCGCAACTCGCGCAGCCTGGCGGTCAGTTGCGGGTGGGCCGGTCGTGGCGCGTCGGTGATGGGCCTGGCTCCCGGGCGCGCGTACAGCCTGCGGAACCTTCTCTCCAGCTCGGCGAGCACGTCGAGGCGCGCCGCGACGGCGGCCGTGCGGCGCTCGGCCCACCCGTCGTCGAGGAGTCCCGCCACGACGAGTTCGAGCAAGGGGGACGCCGGGTCGCGGAAGACCAGCAGGAGCCGGGTTTGACGGCGCTCCCGTAACGCCGCGAGCAGCGGGAAGACCGCCTCTCCCGTCGGTGCCGTCCGGTCGACCGACAGGAAGGCGGCGGAGATCGTCGGGCTGTCGGCGGCGATCCTGGTGAGCACGCCTTCGTGCTCCTCCGGATCGTCGGATCCGGCCGGTCCGTAGGGCGCGCCGGGTCCCCCCGGCGGTCCGTGGGCCGCTCCAGGTCCGCCCGGTGCGACGGACGCCGCCGGGCCGGTGAGACCGAGGCGGTCGGCGGTGAGGCCCACCAGCTGGCCGGCGGTCAGACCCGCCGCGTCCACGGCGATGTCGATCGAGCCGACCGGCGGCTCCGTGGTGTCGCCAGGGCCCTGCACGCGCGGAGTGCGCTCGCGGTCGGCGAGGTTGAGCGTGGCGTGGATCGCCGACATGTCGTCCGGACGGTCGCCCCGGGCGAACATCAGCTCCACCGGCTCCGCCGCGACATGCCTGCGGGAGGCGGGGTCCGCGCCCGACGCGGCGTCCGAGGCCCGGGGAGCGGCCGAGCCCGGCGCCGGAGCCGCGCCGATCAGCCAGTGGGTCACCTTGCGGCGCAGTCCCTGGGCGCGGTTGGAGTCGCTCCTCGGCGGATTGCGCGGGATGGTGTCCGAGAGGGCGGTGGTGCCCGTCACCCGAAGGGCCGGCCGGTGACCGGGCGTCGGCTGCCGCAGGACCGAGAGATGACGCAGGATCGTCTCGGTCGGGATCATATAGGCGTGGCTCACCGCGACCGGGAACCGCTCGGTGCCGAACTGGTGCACCATGATGCCGATGACCCCGCCGGAGCGGGTGTGGACCACCCCGCTGCCGCTGTACCCGTGGCGAACCGCGTACGACCCGCCGTCCGGGTCGAGCTGGACCCACTCGGGAAACCGCCCGGGACCGCCGCGCCCCATCAGCCGGGCGTTGATGATCTCCCCGCCGGGGAGCTCGTCGGGATAGCCCACGGAGTGCACCGGTTCGTTTCGCGCCGGGATCTGTCGGTGCAGTACGGCGGTCTCCACCGGAGGCACGGCTGCCAGCCGCAGCAGCGCCATGTCGGCGCTGAAGTGCGAGGTGGGCGGCCTGAGATGGTCGGTCAGCACCTCGGCGCGCAGCCGCAGGGGAGGGTCCGCGGGTGAGCCGGGGAACTCCGCGTACACCACGTCGAGCGGCCGGGGCCGCTCGTCGCGCCGGCCGGCTCCCCAGGAACTGTCCGTCCCGCGACGGGGTTTGGACAGCACCACATGGGCGCAGGTGAGCACCAGTCCGCCGGGCAGCAGCACCCCCGCGCCGAGCGGTGCGGCGTCGCGGGTCTCCCCCTCGACCAGCCGGACCCGCCAAGGGCCGTCCTGCGACGGAGAGTTGGATGTGGTGTCCAGCTGGCTCATACTGCTCAACAATAACCACGGGGTGTGACAATTGACCCCCGCTGTGTGACGAGGGGGTCGAAATGGGCGCGCGTGGCGCACGTGGTGGACACGACGGCGCGGAGACCGTCGGTCTCGCCGAGGTGATCGGCCGGATCCGCGAGGAGCTGGAGGAGGCACAGCGGGGCGGCCGGGAGAGCAGACTCCAGTTCCGGGTGGAGCGGGTGCACGTCGAGTTCTCCGTGCAGGTGCGGCGCGAGGGCACCGGGCGGGGAGGTCTGAACATCGGCGTCGTCACCGCGGAGGCGGGCGGGACGGCGGCGCGCGAGAGCCTGCACCGCGTCGAGATCGAACTGATGCCGCACGACAGGGACGAGCGGCCGCCGGGCCCGGGCTTGAGCATCGGCGGGCCGAGATAGCGGCGGGGGCCGGTCCTCGGCGAGGTGCCGGACGGGACGATGGTCCCGTCCGGCACCCAAGGGGGACAGCGGCCGGAAAGCCCCGGATCAGCCGGCCGCGTCCGACCCCGCCATCAGGACCGGCGCCGGAAGGATCACTTCGCGCTCGATCCGACCGCTCTCCTGACCGGCCACGGACCAGGTGCCCAGGGTCAGTTCGGCCGTGATGCCGGGACCGAAGCCGGCGATCACCCCGCGCGCTCCGTGCTCGGCGCCGCCGTCCTCGAAGAACCGGTCGAGCGCGTCGAAGATGACGGCGCTCGCGATGTTGCCGCGCTCGGTGAGGGTCGCCCTGCTGTAGCGGAACTTCTCCGCCGGTACGTCGAGGTACTGGCAGAGATCGTCCAGGATCCGGGGACCGCCGGCGTGCACGATGTAGAAGTCCAGCCCCGACACGTCCCAGTCGTGCGGCTCCGCCATCTCCCGCATGGCGGGCGCCAGTACGGACATCGTGCCGGGCACGCGCTTGTCGAGCATGAAGTGGAACCCGGTGTCACGGACCGCGTAGGAGATCCAGTCCTCCGTGTCGGGCACCAGATGGGAGCCGTTCTGCTCAAGACGTACGCCGGTGCCTCCCTCTCCCCGGACGACCGCGGCGGCGACGGCGTCCCCGAAGAGCCCGTTGGAGAGCAGGTTGCCCACCGCGAGGTCCGTCGGCTGGTAGCAGAGCGAGCAGAACTCGCAGGACACGATCAGCACGTTCGCCCGCGGGTACGCGGAGCAGAAGTCGTGCGCGCGGTTGATGGCCGCGCCGCCCGCCGCGCAGCCCAGCTGGGCGATGGGCAGCTGACGGGTCTCCGACCTGAAGCCCATGGTGTTGATGAGCCAGGCGGTCATCGAGGGCATCATGAAGCCGGTGCACGACACATAGACGATCATGTCGATGTCCCGCGGCGTCAGTTCGGCGTTGCCGAGGGCCCGCAGCACCGCTTCCGGTACGCGTGTCTTCGCCTCGGCCTCGTACACGGCGTTACGGGTGGTGAAGCCGGGGTGCTCGAGCGTCGTCTCGATGGGCTGCACCAGACGTCTGGTCCGGACACCGGTGTTGGTGATGAGCCGTACGGCGAGTTCGAGCTGCGGGTGGTCGGGGTGGAGCTCCCGTGCCAGTTCCACGGTCTGTTCCAGCGTGATGACATGCTCGGGGACGGCGATGGCGGGCCTGCACAGAGTTGCCATGATCAGCTCCTTACCAGGTGACCGGCAGGGCGAGCGGGTATCGCCAGATCGAGACGGTGTTCCACCGCACCTCCTCCGCCGGGACGGCCAGACGAAGGTCGGGGAAACGGGTGAGCAGTGTGCCGATGGCGACTTGGAGCACCATGCGCGCGAGGTGCGCGCCCAGACAGTGGTGGCTGCCGTACCCGAAGGTCATGTGCACGGCGGGGTTCTCGCGGTGGAAGTCGAGCTCGTCCGGCCGGTCGTAGGCGAGTTCGTCACGGTTGGCCGTCAGATAGGAGACATGGACCGTGTCGCCGGCCTTGATGACGACACCGTCGAAGTCGACGTCCTCGGTGGCGACGCGGGGGATGCCGACGCCCTGGCGGAAGGGGATGTAGCGCAGCAGCTCCTCAAGGGCCTTCGGGAGCAGTTCGGGACGGGCGCGCAGCTCGGCCGCGCGCTCGGGCTGGGTCAGCAGCGTGTAGACGATGTTGCTGATGTTGTACGTGGTGGTGTCGTGCCCGGTGATCACCAGGAGCATGGCCAGAACGGCGAGTTCGTCCGCGTCGAGCGTCTCCTCACCGATGCGCGCGCTGGCGAGGCCGCTGATCAGGTCCTCGCCGGGGTTCCGCCGCCGCTCGGCCGTCAGCTCGGAGAAGTAGGCCCGCAGCCATGCCTTCGCCTCGACCGCCGAATTCCGGTCCGCGGCGTTCATGGACATCATGTCCATGGCGCGCTGCCGGAGTTGCGGACGGTCCGCCTCCGGTACGTCCAGCAGCTCGCAGATCGTCATCAGTGGAAGCCGGTCCGCGAGATGGTCGGCGATGTCCGCCGGCGCGCCGCCCTTGGCCATGGTGTCCAGCAGAGCGTCCACGGTCCGCTGGGTCCACGGGCGCAGCGCCTCCACCTGCGGGGTGGTGAACGCCTTCGTGATGAGCCTGCGCACCCTGTTGAGCGCGGGCGGGTCCATGAGGTTGATCGACTCGGACTGCGCGATGGGCGCCGGAGTGATCCGGGGGAAGTCCTGCCCGATCAGGGCGGCCCTGCTGAAGCGGCGGTCCGAGGTGACGGTCCTCACGTCCTCGTACCGGGTCACCAGCCAGCAGTCACCCTCGCCGTACGGCATACGTACCCGGGCGACGGGTGCCTCCAGGCGCATCCGGGTCATGAAGGGGTCCGGTTCAAGGGCCTCGTCATGGCGGAAGGGGCAGGTCCCTACAGAGTCCACGCCGGTCATCACAGCACTCCCACGGGCAGGATGGTCACTCACGGTGACGTTGGCAACCTTGAGTTCATTCCGTACGGAAAGGGCCACCATGCGCGGCGATGCCAAGCTCACCTGTACGGGTAACCGGCGGATCCGGCGCACTCGGTCCGACACCTTGTGCGGGCTTCGAAGGGACGTCGTCATTCGTTCGGCCATCTGCTTATGGCGCCTTTACGTCGCACCGTCACGCCTCCCGGCGTACGCCCGGCGGGATCGGGGAGCCGTCGAACACGCCGGAGTCCGGTGGTCCCGCCCCGGAGCGCGGCCCTCCCGCTCGTACACCTGACCGAGGCGGTCAACCCGCTTTCCGTGCCACTGTGATGGGCTTCCGGACCGGGTGCCGGGAGCGCCCTCCCGACGCTCTAGGGTGAACGCCATGTCCACCCCAGAACTGATCCGCATCGTCTCCCGCGACTCGCCGATGGCACTCGCACAGGTGGAGCGTGTGCGTGCCGAACTGACCGCGCTCCACCCCGGTATCGCGACCGAGGTCGTCCCCGTCAAGACGACCGGCGACAAATGGATGGGCGACCTGTCCCTGGTGGAAGGGAAGGGCGCCTTCACCAAGGAGGTCGACGCCGCCCTCCTCGCCGGACAGGCCGACCTCGCGGTCCACTGTGTCAAGGACGTGCCCGCCGACCGGCCGCTGCCCGCCGGGACGGTCTTCGCCGCCTTCCTGAAGAGGGACGACATCCGCGACGCCCTGGTCCACCCGGGCGGACACACCCTCGACGAGCTCCCTGCGGGGACCAGGATCGGTACCTCGTCGGTCCGGCGCGTCGCCCAGCTCGCCGCCTCGCACCCGCATCTCATGTGCGTGCCGATGCGCGGCAACGCCAACCGCCGGCTGGAGAAGCTCGCGGCCGGGGAGGCCGACGCGCTGCTGCTGGCCGCCGCGGGACTGGAACGGATCGGGCGCACCGACGTGATCACCGAAACCCTGCCGGTGGACCTCATGTGCCCGCCCATCGGCGCCGGGATCCTCGCCCTCCAGTGCCGCGAGGACGACACCGACACCATCGACGCCGTCTCCTCGCTCGGCGACCCCGACACGTACAAGGAAGCCTCCGCCGAGCGGATGTTCCTCCATGTCCTCCAGGGGCACTGCAACAGCCCCATCGCCGGATTCGCGCACGCGGAGCGCAGCGGCGGCCTCTCCCTGCGCGCCCGGGTCTTCACCCCGGACGGCAAGACGGTCCTCAACGCGCACGAGTGGGCGGGGCCGCTCGACCCGGCGACCCTCGGCACGTCGGTGGCCGTGGCCCTGCTCCGGCAGGGAGCACGCGAGCTGATCGACTCGATCGCGCACTGAGACCTCCCCGGCGCCTGCCGGCGGCCGAGACCCGGGCGCCCAGGGCGAGTTGGGGCGCGGGCGTCCACAGCGGGTCGGGACCCCGGGGCCACGGCGAGCCGTCACACAGCCGTCACACAGGACCGGAATGGGTGACCGGCGGGCGACGGTTCTCGGGACATGACTGTGGGAGTAGCACTCAACACGACCGATCCCGACAACCAGATCGACGCCACCGTACGGCTCGCCGAGGAGGCCGCGGCGGCGGGACTGCGGTCCGCCTGGTTCGGCCAGACCTTCGGCGCCGACTCGCCCCAACTCGCGGCGATCGTGGGACGTGAGGTACCGGCCCTCCAGGTGGGCACGTCCGCGATACCCGTGTTCGGACGGCACCCGCTGACCGTGTCGAGCCAGGCACTCACCGCGCAGGCGGCCACCCACGGCCGCTACCACCTCGGCCTCGCGCTCGGCACCAAGTTCCTCAGCGAGGGCGGCTTCGGCATCCCCTTCGAACGCCCTGTCGCGCGCCTGCGTGAATTCCTCACCGCGCTGCGCCAGTTGACCGAGACCGGCAACGCCGACTTCGAGGGCGAACTGCTCACCGCGCACACCCCCCTCTCCGCGCGAGTGCCCGGAGCCGACGCCGGTGTGCCCCTGCTGGTCGCGGCGATGGGGCCACAGGCGCTGAGAGTCAGCGGGGAGCTGGCCGACGGCATCCTGCCGTACCTCGCCGGTCCGCGTGCGCTGGCCGAGCACATCGTGCCGGCCGTCACCGCGGCGGCGGAGGCCGCGGGGCGCCCCGCGCCCCGGATCGTGGCGCTCGTGCACGGTGTGGTCACCGACGACGTCGAGACGGTACGTGCGTCGGCCACCGAGGCGCTCGCGTTCTACGAGCAGATCCCGTCCTACGCGCGGGCGATCGGACTCTCCGGCGGCACCCGCGCCGTCGATGTCTCCGTGATCGGCGACGAGCGGACGGTGGCGGCCGAGGTACGGCGCTACCGGGACGCGGGAGCGACGGAGGTGGTCTTCGCGGGCACGGAGATCGCGGGGGAGGCCGACCGCCGCCGCACCTGGAACCTCCTGGGCGAACTCGCCGACTGAGAGCGCGCCCGGGCCCAGACCACTGACAAAGTGCCTGGTCAAGCCCCTGTCCCGCCGTGGGCAGGGGCATTGTCAGTGGTGCGCGGCAAGATGAGGGACATGACGACACCCGCAGCCGTACTTGTCGACGCAGCCGCCTACGCCGTGGCGGTCGAGACCGCGACGAAGGCCGCCGCCGCCTATTACGCGACGGGCGAGAGCGCCCTCGACGACGACGCCTACGACCGCCTGGCGCGGGGGATAGCCGCCTACGAGGAGGCTCATCCCGACGAGATCTCCGCCGACTCGCCCAGCGGGAAGGTGGCGGGCGGCGCGGTCGTCGGGGACGTACCGCACACGGTGCCGATGCTCTCCCTGGACAACGTTTTCGGCGGCGAGGAGTTCACCGCCTGGGCCGCGTCGCTGGAGCGGCGGATCGGGCGCCCGGTCGGGAGCTGGAGCGTCGAGCCGAAGCTGGACGGCCTGGCCGTCGCCGCCAGGTACGAGGACGGGCGCCTGGCCCGGCTCATCACGCGCGGGGACGGGCTCGCGGGCGAGGACGTCTCGCACGCGATCGGGATGATCGAGGGCCTGCCCGACCGGCTCAAGGAGCCCGTCACCCTCGAGGTGCGGGGCGAGGTCCTGATGACCGTGGAGCAGTTCGAGCGGGCCAACACGCTCCGCACCGGCCACGGCGGGACGCCGTTCGCCAATCCGCGCAGCGCGGCGGCAGGGAGCGTGCGGGCGAAGGACCGTCCGTACCAGGTGGAGATGACCTTCTTCGCCTACGCGGCCCTGCCCCTCGCCGGGACCGCCGACGGGCCTGCCGCCTCTCTGGCGGAGCTGCCGCACAGCGAGGTGCTGGCCTTCGTGGCGGCTCTGGGCGTGCACACCACGGCCGGCACCACCGTCCCGCCCAGGACGGTGACCGACCCCGAGGCCGTGCGCGGGCGCGTGGACGAGATCGCGGCGCTCTGCCCGGAGCTGCCGTTCGGTATCGACGGCATCGTCATCAAGGCCGACGCGGCGGCCGACCAACTGGCCGCCGGATCGGGCTCCCGCGCGCCCCGCTGGGCGATCGCCTGGAAGCTCCCGGCCGTCGAGAAGGTGACGCGGCTGCTGGACGTGGAGTGGAACGTCGGCCGGACGGGCACCGTCGCGCCCCGCGCCGTCCTGGAGCCGGTCGAGATAGACGGATCGACGGTCACCTACGCCACCCTCCACAACCCGAACGACATCACCCGCCGTGACCTGCGGATCGGCGACCACGTGATGGTCTACAAGGCGGGCGACATCATCCCCCGGGTCGAGGCGCCCGTGGCGCACCTCCGTACCGGCGACGAGACAGCCATCGTGTTCCCCGAGGTCTGCCCCCAGTGCGGCTCGGAGATCGACACCTCGGAGCAGCGGTGGCGCTGTGTCCGGGGCCGTAACTGCCATGTCGTCGCCTCCATCTCGTACGCCGCCGGGCGCGACCAGTTCGACATCGAGGGCCTGGGCGCGACCCGCGTCGTCCAGCTCGTGGACTCCGGTCTCGTCGGGGACATCGGCGACCTGTTCACCCTCACCCGCGAGCAGATCCTCGGGCTCGACCGGATGGGGGAGACCAGCACGGACAATCTCCTGGCCGCGATCGAGCGGGCCAAGGGACAGCCGCTCTCCCGGGTTCTGGCCGCTCTCGGCGTCCGTGGCACCGGCCGCTCCATGTCCCGGCGGATCGCACGGCACTTCGCCACCATGGACGTGCTGTGTGCAGCGGACGAGGAGGCGATGCAGCGGGTCGACGGGATCGGCGTCGAGAAGGCTCCGGTGATCGTGGCGGAGCTGGCCGAGCTGGCGGGCCTCGTCGAGAAGCTGCGTGCCGCCGGGGTCAACATGGTCGAGCCCGGCGCGACGCCGCCGTCGGACGACCCGACGGACCCCGGGGACGGCGAAGTCCGGGCGGGGAGCGGCCCGTTGGACGGGATGACCGTGGTGGTCACCGGCGCCATGACGGGACCGCTGGAGAAGCTCTCGCGCAACCAGATGAACGAACTGATCGAGCGGGCGGGCGGCAAGTCCTCCTCCAGCGTCTCCAAGCGCACGTCCTTGCTGGTCGCCGGTGAGAACGCCGGGTCCAAGCGGGAGAAGGCCGAACAACTCGGCACACGCATAGCGTCGCCGGAGGAGTTCGCGGAACTGATAGCGGCGGTTCTCGACGGCGGTGGCGACGACGACGGCGGTGACGCCGCCGTTCAGGACGTCAAGGAGGCCGAAGAGATGGCGGGCGCGGTGGATCGGTGACCCGTCAGATCCTGCGCGGCGGATCTTCGCGGGTCGGCCCGGGGCGGCGGAGCGCTCTCGTCCCGGGCGTACGGTGTCGAGTCTCCGGTGTCCCGGTCATGGAAGATCCGCCGGCGTCAGGGTGGGGCCGGGGCCGAAGCGGCGCTGGTAGGCCGACGGTGTCAGACCGGTCTCCCGGCGGATCAGGGTCCGCAGATTCGCCGCCGTGCCGAGGCCGCTGCGACGCGCCACCAGCTCGAAGCGTGACTCACCCCGTTCGATCAACCGGCAGGCGAGAGCGACCCGTTCACCGGTGAGCCACGCCAGCGGCGTCGTCCCGAGCTGCGCCTGGAAGCGGCGGTGCAGTGTCGCGGCGCTGACCGAGGCACGCGCCGCGAGGTCGGCCACCGCGAGCGGGGAGTCCAGTCGCTCCTGTGCCCAGGCCAGCACGGGAGCGAGCGACTCGTCCGGCGGATCCGGCACCGGACGCTCCACGAACTGCCGCTGCCCGCCGTCCCGGTGCGCCGCGAAGACCAGCCGCCGGCTCACGGAGTTGGCGACCTCGGCCCCGTGGTCGCGTCGGACCAGATGCAGCCCGAGGTCGAGCGCGGCGGCGCTCCCCGCCGCCGTCAGGATGTCCCCGTCGTCGACGAACAGCACATCCGATTCGAGCCGTACGGAGGGGAAGCGGGCCCGGAAGGAGTCGGCCCACTGCCAGTGTGCCGTGGCCCGGCGCCCGTCGAGCACCCCCGCCTCGGCCAGGGTGAAGGCGCCGCTGCAGAAGCCGACCAGGCGCGCGCCCCGCGCGTGGGCCCGCCGGACGGCGTCGAGCACGGCAGTGCGGCGCGGCACTTCTACGTCGGGCCGGTTGGGGACGATCAAGGTGTCCGCCGTGTCGGCCACCGCCAGCTCGGCGACGCCCGTGAGCGTGAAGAACCCGTCCCGCATCGGGGTGCTCGGCTCGGGGGAGCAGAGGCGGAAGTCGTAGAGATCACGGCCGATCTCGGGTCGGCGCAGTCCGAAGACCTCGGTCGCGCAGCCGAGCTCGAACGGGTTCGAGTTCTCGTCCACGATCACCACGACCCGGTGGACGCGCGGAGGGGCGTCCCGGCGCGGTCCCTGCGAGGATTCTTGCGTCATATGCGATTCCTAGCACTCACCCCGGCCGCGTGGAAGGGACCAGCATGGGCGCATGAGCCACGGAACCGAACGACCCATCTCCCTCGACAAGGCGCTGACCTCCTTCGACGCCCTGTGGAGCCCCCGTATCGTGACGCGTGTCAACGACTACGACGTCCGCGTCGCCAAGGTCGAGGGCGAGCATGTCTGGCACGTCCACGAGGACACGGACGAGTTCTTCCTCGTCCTCGAAGGCGAGCTGTCCATCTCCCTGCGTGAGCCCGCGGGCGAGCGCACGGTCGTGCTGCCCCGGGGAGCGGTGTTCACGGTCCCCCGGGGTACGGAGCACAAGCCGTACGCCGCCACGCGGACGGCGATCATGATGTTCGAGCCTTCGGGGACGTCGACGGTCGGGGACCGGCACGACGAGATCCCCGACCATGTCGACGCGACGACGGGCCATGAACTCGGCGACTGACCTGCCCCGCGCGGCGCCCTCAAGCAACGGGCGACGGGCGACGAGCGACAGAGGGCACGCTGCTCCCGTCGCCGGACCGACGGTGCCTAGGCCGGCCCGTCCGACGACGGCGACGGCGACGGCGGCCGGACGCCGGGCCGGACGTACGTCACGTCGAAGTCGGTCGCCCAGAACTCGCCGTCCTCCGACCGCTCCCAGCCGCCCCTGATCGTGTCGCCGGACGCGTCGAACGTCCCGGTGAACCGCTGGTGGAAGCCGGTCGCCGCGCGCCACTGCTTCCAGACGCCGGCGGTCAGGCTCGTACGGTAGACCCGCGCGACGCCCCGGCCGTCGGCGTACAGCGTCGTGAACTCGTCGGCCGTGTCGTCGTAACCGATGATCGTGCTCGTGGGGAAGGGCGCGTTCGCCCGCCACTCCGGCGGAAGCTCCGTCGAGTCCCCGATGTCCGTGCGCTGGATCAGGAACGCGCCACCCTCCAGCCAGGCGAACTCCGTCCGGACGGGACCCGCCTTGAGCCCGGCCGCCCACATGTCCCACTCGCCCACGGGGGCGTCCAGGCGGCTGAGCGCGGGGTGGGGCGTCGGATGGCGCATCGGTTTCTCCTCTTCACGGTTCGTCGGCAGTGCTGCCCTGTACCGGTACTGACTCGGAGATCGCCCCGGACTCATCGCTCCCAACCACGCGCGGTGGACGACGTCAGATCCGTCGTCCCGCACCCCGCCGCGGTCCCGCCGAGTCGCGGGCGCGCGTACTCACCGCGTACGGGGACGACGGCCCGGACCTCGGCGCACCCGCCGGTGACGCTCCCCGGTTCCGTCCCCTCCGCGGACCCGTCCGGCCCCGGCGACAGCGGGCTCCTAGGCCTGACCCGTGTCGAAGCGGCTGATACGGCCGTCGGTGACCGTGAAGGCCCAGCGCGTCCGCATGCTGCCGTACGTCGCGTTCGTGAACGTCGCTGTCAGGGAGCGGCCCCCGTCGGACGCGGTCTCGACGTCCATCCGGCCGCCGACGGAGAAGATCTCCTTGTCCACCCAGCCCGCGAGATCCCGCTCGCTCCCGTCGTCGGTCATCGTGGCGTTCGGGGTCAGGAGGGCGAAGAGGGCGTCGCGGTCGCCGCTGTTGATCGCGGAGACGAACGCGGCGACCGTCGGGTCCTCGGGGGTGACGCTCATGGGTGGTCCTCCTGGTGACTGGGTCGCTCGCACGTTCGTCGACGGGCACTGCCCGCCGCGCGGACCGCGCTGCGGGCAGTGCCATCATCACGTCTGCCACGCCGCCCCGCAGCCCGGCGGAACCGGTCGTGCGGCGAGGCTGTACAGCCCTCTTCCAACGATGTAAAAGATGCCTACGGGCCGCACCAGCACCGTCCTCGCCCGTATCACCGAGGAGGGCAATCGACCATGTACGCCTCGTACGACCCGTACAGCCCGCTGTCACGCCCCACCCCCACAGCCCACCCCACCACCCCCAGAAGCACCAGAAACCCCAGGGCCACCAGAAGCGCCGGTACCGCCGGCACCGCCGCCGGTCCCTGCGACCGCGCGACCGCCTGGCTCGGCGCTCTGCTCCTCCTCTGCGCCAGCCTCGTGATGGCCGCCGGTCCCGCCGAGGCGAAGGCCGGCGCCTGGCAGCCCAAGCCCTCCCCGATGACCACCCCGTGGACGAATCAGGTCCCGGTCGACAACCCGCTGCCGGAGTATCCGCGCCCCCAGCTCACCCGCCCCGACTGGGTCAACCTCAACGGCATCTGGGACTTCGCCGTCACCGGTGCGAACGCCGGGCAGCCCGCCTCGTTCCCCGAGCAGATCCGGGTCCCGTTCGTCGCCGAGTCGGCGCTCTCCGGTATCCAGCGCAAGATCACCCAGAGCGACAAACTCTGGTACAAGCGGAACTTCACGGTGCCGGCGGGCTGGAACGGCCGCCGCGTCCAGCTGAACTTCGGTGCCAGTGACTGGCAGACGACGGTCTGGGTCAACGGCCGGCAGGCCGGCGCCGCCCACAGCGGCGGCTTCGACGCGTTCACCTACGACATCACGCCCCTGCTGACGACGGGTACCAACACCGTCGTCGTCTCCGTCTTCGACCCGTCCCAGGCCGGCGGCCAGGCCGTCGGCAAGCAGCGCGTCAACGACGTCACCCCCCATCCCGGCGGAGGCATCTTCTACACGGCCGCGTCCGGCATCTGGCAGACCGTCTGGATCGAGCCCACCGCGTCCGCCCACATCACCCGGCTCGACCTGGTGCCCAGCCTCTCCGACAACACGCTGAAGGTCACCGTCCGAGGCGCCGGTATCGCCGGCCAGACCGCAAGGGTGACCGTCTCCTCCGGCGGCACGACGGTCGCCACCGCCACCGGCCCCGTGAACAGCCAGTTCTCGGTGGCCATCCCGAACCCGCGCCTGTGGACCCCCGAGGACCCGTTCCTCTACGACGTCAAGGCCGACCTGCTGTCCGGCACGGGCGGCACGGCCGTCGACTCCGTCGGCAGCTACGCCGGAATGCGCTCCGTCTCCGTCGGCAAGGTCGGCGGTGTCCAACGCCCGCTGCTCAACGGCAAGTTCGTCTTCCAGACCGGCACGCTGGACCAGGGCTACTGGCCGGACGGCATCTACACCGCGCCCAGTGACGAGGCGTTGCGGTACGACCTCCAGAAGCACAAGGACCTGGGCTTCAACATGGTCCGCAAACACATCAAGGTGGAGCCGCAGCGCTGGTTCTACTGGGCGGACCGGCTCGGGCTGCTGGTATGGCAGGACATGCCGGCGATGGACACCCGGACCCCGGACAGTGCCGCGCGGGTGCAGTGGGAGGCGGAGTACGACCGGATCATCGACCAGCACCGCAGCTCGCCGTCGCTGGTCATGTGGGTCAATCAGAACGAGGGCTGGGGCCAGTACGACCAGGCCAGGATCGCGAACGAGGTCAAGGCGTACGATCCCTCCCGCCTCGTCAACAACATGAGCGGCGTCAACTGCTGCGGCTCCGTCGACGGCGGCAACGGCGACGTCATCGACAACCATGTCTACGTCGGTCCGGGCACCACCACACCGACGGCCACCCGCGCGGCCGTCCTCGGCGAGTTCGGCGGGCTCGGCTGGAAGGTACCGGGACATGAGTGGTACCCCGGCGGCGGCTTCAGCTACGAGGACCAGGCGAGCGTCGCCGCGCTTAACAACCGTCTCGTCGGCCTCATCGACACCATCCGCGAGAACCAGATGCCCAGCGGACTGTCCGCGTCCGTCTACACCGAGATCACCGATGTGGAGAACGAGGCCAACGGCCTGCTGACCTACGACCGGCAGGTGGTCAAGGTCGACGCGGCCCGCCTCCGGGCCGCCAACCTCGCCCTCGTCGAAGCCTCACGCAACCCGCCGGCACCGGTCACGCTGCCCACCGGGCAGTACAAGTCGCTCCGCGTGACGACACCCGGCCACACCGGCAAGTACCTCCGCCATCAGGACGGGCTCGCCTTCACCGCGCCCGTCGACGCGAACAGCGACGGCCTGCTGAAGTCCGACGCCACCTGGAAGATCGTCCCCGGACTCGCGGGCAGCGGCTGCTACTCCTTCGAGTCCCTCAACTATCCCGGGCAGTATCTGCGACACCGTGACTTCCGCGTGTACAAGGAGGCGGGCGACGGGTCGGCGCTCTTCCGGGCCGACGCCACGTTCTGCGCGCTGCCCGCGAGCGGGGGAGTACGGCTGGCGGCGTACAACATGGCGGGAAGCTATCTGCGGCACATCAACTCGGAGGTCTGGATGGCGACTCGGGGCGGCGCGCGTGCCTGGGACGACCCGGCCATGTTCACCGAGGACACGATCTGGTCCGTCGACAGCCCGTGGGCCGGCCAGGGGGCGGTCGTCCGGGACTGAACTCGGGGTCTCCACAGAGCCCCGCGCCACCCCGCGACGCGCGGACGCCTTCCCGAAGGCGTCCGCGTGGAGGTCCGGAGAAGCCGAACCCGCGGGGTGGCGCGGAGACTCGTTGACGCGGGACCGGACCGGGTCAGCGGACGGTGGTGACCCGGCGCTCCTTCAGGGCCGCGCAGTTGGAGTTCTCCACCGAGACGTACACGTTGGCGATGTTGCCGCCCCAGCTGACGCAGTGGCCCTTGCCGTACACACGGCTCGGACCCGCGTACGACGTGAAGTTCCCGGAGTCGTCGGCCCACTCGTCGGTGTCGGGTACGTAGATGTACGCCGACATGCTCTTGGCGGTGCCCGGGTTGGTGCGGATGGTCGCGACGCAGTTCTTGCCGTTCGCCGAGTTGTACGTGAGGTAGACCGTGCCCTGTGAACCGATGGGAGCCGAGTTCACGGTCTTGTAGCCGCTGCCGCAGACCCCCTGCGGTGTGACATTGGGCGCGGCCTGCGCGGTGGCACCGAACGTGGCGGTGGCGCCGACCAGCAGTGCGGTCAACACTCCTGCGGACGCCGCATTACGCGTGATTCCCATTATTTCCCCCTTGTGACTCCGAGAGCGGTTTGCTCGCACTTGGTAGACCCTCGAACTCCACGAAGGGTTGTACTCGGTTGTCGGCGCTTCCAGGGCAATCACCCCGCGGGTGTACACCTCCGGCGAAGAGCGACCCCTGATGACTGCCGGTGACCTCCCGGGGTGACCGGGCGGCGCCGCTCCCGGTCAGGAGCGGCGCCGCCCGGTCCGGACAACGGGGGTTGGTGTTACTGGGACACGCCCTGGCGTCCCGTGCACAGCGCCGCGTCCACCGCTCCCCGCAAGTGGCGCAGCCGATCGCCCGACGCCGCGGCCGTCGTGGTGGAGACGGTGACATCGCCCCGGCCGGTGGTGGCGTGGCTCCCGCCCACCGAGTTCCCCGGCAGGTCACCGCCGTGGCCCCAGTACTCGCCGCCGCAGCTCAGCGGGATGCTCGCGACCCCGTAGCCGTAACGGCTGCCCTGCGGATAGACATCCAGCCCGCCGACGTCCGTCGTGTCGTCCGTCATCTGGCGAACCGCCCAGCCGGGGAGCAGCCGCCCGTCGAAGAGCCCTTCCCAGAAGGCGTTGAGATCCTTCGGGGTGGACACCAGACCACCGGAGGGGCCGAACCCGTGACCCGGCAGTTCCGTCATGTCGACCACACCCCCCTCCGGATCGGCCGGGTGGTGGCCGTAGTCGCGGGCGTGCGGGCCGCGCAGGGTCGGCTCGCCGGGCGCGGGCCAGTAGGTGTCCCTCAGGCCGAGGGGGCGCAGCACGGTCCGCTCGATGTAGCCGCGGTAGTCCTCCCCGGAGGTGTTGTCGATCACCAGGCCCAGGACCAGGTAGTTGGTGTTGGAGTACGCCCAGTCCGAGCCGGGTTCGAAGTCCTGGCCCTTGGCGAGCGCGAGCGCGAGACAGTCCTCGTCCGTGTACGGGCCGTCCGACCAGTCGATCAGATCGCTGTACTCGGGCAGTCCGCTCCGCTGCTTCAGCAACTCCCGTACGGTGACGGGGTTCTCCGCCAGCTGCGGGACATAGCGCCGGGCGGGCGAGTCGAGCCGTACCTTGCCGTCGGCCACCAGACGCATCACGGCGGCCGCGGTGAACGCCTTGGTGTCGCTGGCCAGTCGGAAGTGGGCGTCGGCGCCGACGATCGGCCGGTCCGTGCCGAGCTCCGCCGTTCCCGCCGTGAAAGTACGGCCGTTGACGTGGGCGAGCGCGCCGGGCACCCCGTCCCGCTCGACCAGCAGGTCGACTTGGTGCCGCACACCGCCGCCCAGTGCCTCCCGCGCGGCGGCGACGGGAACGGCGGTGGCGAACAGCGCGGGGGCCAGCAGCGCGGCGGCCACGACGCGGCGGCCGTGCCTCCCCGTGCCGGTGCCGGCCCCGGTGCCGGTGACCGTGGTGCCGGTCCGCGGCCAGGTCAGGGTCGCCGTTCCGGTCCTGGTCTCCGTCTCCGTGGCTGCGGCGGTCATCTCGCGGCTCATGGTTGAATCCCTCCTCGTACGTGCCCCCGGCCACGTCCCGGCCGATGAGACGAGCTTGATCCATCGGGCCCGCGAGATCACGGGGGCTGGACGGCAGATCGTGGGGTGTAGCCACCTCCACCGCGACAGTGAGGTTCTCCTCAGGAGCCGCCGTCGCACCGGCCGTCACCCGCGGCGCCCGTCGTATTTGTTCAGTGTGCGAACGCAATCCCCCAATGAGTCTCGGGGGCCGCGCACGCCGCGCCACGCTGCTCCTCGCGCGCTGTCGAACCCGTAGCAGGTCAAGCCCATTTGGATAGACCCTTGACAAATTAGTGGCCCGTTGCCAGCATGCGAAACTCTCGCGGGTTTCCCGCGAATGTTCGGTGCCGCATCACATGCCCTTGCACAGATCAGTACGGCTGCAATCCGGGTGACGGGACATCACCCGGGCGGCAGGTTCCTCCCTGAGTGAGACACGGTGGCGCGCTCGCCCGCGCTTCCGCCTGCCTCACCCCCCATGATCAGGTAAGGAAGGAAGCTCGATGTCAGGACTCTCAGGACGGCCGCGCCCGAGACAGAAGTGGCTGAGGTGGCTCGCGGTACTGGGTCTGGTGGTGGGTGGTGGCGCGATCAGCGTCCCCACCGCCGGGGCCCACCCGGGTCACCCCGGCCACGAGGCAGCACCCGCAGCATCCGCCGACATTCCGGCCGGCGACTACCAGCAGGTACAACTCGCGCTCGGTTCGGCCGAGTTGGGCGAGGCGATGTCACTCGCCGTACTGCCCGACCGTGCCGTCGTGCACACGGCGAGGGACGGAACGGTCCGCTACACGGACCCCGCGGGCAACACCAAGTCGGCGGGAAAGCTCGACGTCTACACCCATGACGAGGAAGGCCTCCAGGGGATAGCCGCCGACCCGAACTTCCAGAGCAACCGGTATCTGTACCTGTACTACTCGCCCAAGCTCAGCACCCCGGGCGGCGACGCGCCGGTCACCGGCAACGCCGCGTCCTTCGAGGCGTGGAAGGGCCACCTCAACCTCTCGCGCTTCACGCTCAAGAGCGACAACACGCTCGACCTGGCCAGCGAGAAGGTCGTACTCGAAGTACCCAACGACCGCGGCCAGTGCTGCCACGTCGGCGGTGACATCGACTTCGACGCGCAGGGCAACCTCTACCTGACCACGGGCGACGACACGAACCCGTTCGAGTCCTCGGGCTACTCCCCGATCGACGAACGGACCGACCGCAACCCGCAGTTCGACGCCCAGCGCTCCTCCGGCAACACCAACGACCTGCGCGGCAAGGTCCTGCGGATCAAGCCGACGGCGGCCGGCGGCTACACCGTGCCGTCCGGCAACCTCTTCGCGCCCGGCACCGCGCGGACCCGTCCCGAGATCTACGCGATGGGCTTCCGCAACCCCTTCCGGATGTCCGTCGACAAGGCCACCGGCATCGTCTACCTCGGCGACTACGGCCCCGACGCGGGTGTCACCAACGCGAGCCGCGGTCCCAGCGGCCAGGTCGAGTTCAACCGCATCACCGGACCGGGCAACTACGGCTGGCCGTACTGCACCGGCACCAACACCTCCAGCGAGACGTACAGCGAGTTCACCTTCCCCAGCGGCCCCTCCGCCGCGAAGTACAACTGCGCCGCGCCCGCGAACAACTCGTTCCGCAACACCGGTCTGGCGACCCTGCCCGCCGCCAAGTCGAGCTGGATCAAGTACGGCGGTGACGCGGGCTCCCCGCCCGAGTTCGGCGGCGGCTCCGAGTCGCCCATGGGCGGCCCGGTCTACCGTTACGACGCCAACCTCAACTCGAACGTGAAGTTCCCGCAGTCGCTCGACGGCCGCTTCTTCGCCGGTGAGTACGGCCGTAAGTGGATCAAGGCGATCGAGGTCAAGTCCGACGGCACCCCCGGTGTCATCGAGGCCTTCCCCTGGACCGGCACGCAGGTGATGGACCAGGCCTTCGGCCCCGACGGCGCGCTGTACGTCCTCGACTACGGCACCGGCGGCAACAACCAGGCCCTGTACCGCGTCGAGTACGTCGGCGGGGCCAACCGCAACCCCGTCGCCAAGGCCGCCGCCGACAAGGTGTCCGGACCCACCCCGCTGACCGTCGCGTTCTCCTCGGCCGGCAGCACCGACCCCGAGGGCAAGGCCCTCACCTACTCGTGGAACTTCGGCGACGGCACCACGTCCACGGCCGCCAACCCGAGCCACACCTACACCACCAACGGCACCTTCCGGCCCACGCTCACCGTGCGTGACCCCGAAGGGCTGACCGGCACCGCGAGTCTGGTCGTCACGGCGGGCAACACCGCGCCGACCGTGACCCTCGGAAGCCCCAAGGACGGCCAGCTGTTCTCCTTCGGTGACACCGTGCCCTTCCAGGTCACCGTCAGCGACCCGGAGGACGGGACCATCGACTGCTCCAAGGTCAAGGTCACCTATCTGCTCGGCCACGACGAGCACCGGCACCAGATCACCCAGGCCACCGGCTGCTCCGGCAATCTGAACGTGCCCGCCGACGGTGAGCACGACAGCGCGGCCAACATCTACGGGGTCTTCGACGCCGAGTACACCGACGCCGCCGGGCTGACCTCGCACAGCGTCCGTATCCTCCAGCCCCGGCACCGCCAGGCCGAGCACTTCGGCAACCAGGGCGGCATCCAGGTCGCCGCGCACGCCAACGCCGAGGGCGGCAGCACCGTCGGCTTCACCGACAACGGCGACTGGGTCGCGTTCAAGCCGTACAACCTGGCCAACGCCACCCGGTTCACGGCCCGCGTCGCGTCCGGCGGCGTCGGCGGCACCCTGGAGGTGCGCACCGGTTCCGCGACCGGCACACTCCTCGGCTCGGTGGCCGTCGCCCCGACCGGCGGCTGGGAGAACTTCGTCGACGTGTCGGGGAACATCACCAACGCCCCCACCGGGACGACGGAGTTGTTCCTCGTCTTCAAGGGCGTGACCGGCCAGGGCAACCTCTTCGACGTGGACGCCTTCACCTTCACCACCGGCACCAGCGGGTCGAGCCAGACCGTCGAGGGCGAGTCGTTCAGCTCGGGCCAGGGCGTCCAGGCGGCCGCTCACGCCCCGGCGAGCGGCGGCAACACGCTCGGCCACATCGAGAACGGCGACTGGGCCGGTTACGCCTCCGTCCCGACGGCCGGCACCAAGACCTTCTCCGCGAAGATCTCCTCGGCCGGCGCGGGCGGCACCATCACCATCCGCTCGGGCTCGGCCACCGGAGCCGTCCTCGGCAGCGTCGCCGTACCCAACACCGGCGGCTGGGAGACCTTCCAGAACGTCTCCACCTCCCTGACCGGCACCGGTTCGTCCGGGGCGCTGTTCCTCACCTTCAGCGGTGGGGCCGGAGCGCTCTTCGACATCGACACCCTCACTCTCACCAAGTGACGCGAGTCAAGGAGACGATGATGCTCCGTCAGCTCCGCACCCTGCCGAAGACCGCCGCGGCGGCCTTCGCCCTCACCCTCGGCCTCGCCGCGTCACTCCTGGCACCGGCCACCGCGGCCGAGGCCGCCGACCCCGCGTACCGGGTCCTCGTCTTCTCCAAGACGGCGGGCTTCCGGCACGACTCCATCCCGGTCGGCACCCAGACCATCCGCGACCTCGGCGCGGCCAACAACTTCACCGTCACCGCCACCGAGGACAGCAACGCCTTCACCACGTCGAACCTGGCCAACTTCAAGGCCGTCGTCTTCCTCTCCACCACCGGCGACGTCCTGAACACCGCCCAGCAGTCGGCGCTCAAGGGATACGTGGACGGAGGCGGCGGCTACTTCGGTGTCCACGCCGCCGCCGACACCGAGTACGGCTGGCCCGAGTACGAGGGCCTGGTCGGCGCCTGGTTCAAGAGCCACCCGGCGATCCAGCGGGCCACGGTGAAGAACGAGGACCGGTCGCACGCGGCCACCTCGCACCTGAGCCCGACCTGGTCCCGCAGCGACGAGTGGTACAACTACCGCACCAATCCCCGCCCGCAGGTCCGGGTGCTGCAGAGCCTGGACGAATCCAGCTACAGCGGTGGGGAGATGAGCGGCGACCACCCGATCACCTGGTGCCACCCGCAGGGCAGCGGCCGGTCCTTCTACACCGGACTCGGCCACACCCAGGAGTCGTACGCCGATCCCGCCTTCCGCCAGGTGCTGCTCGGCGGCATCCGGTACGCGGCGGGCTTCGCCAAGGCCGACTGCCGCGCGGAGACCGGCTACACCCCGCTGTTCAACGGCTCGACGACCGGCTGGTCCCAGGCCGGCCCGGGCAGCTTCACCAACACCGACGCCACGCTGAACTCGCAGGGTGGCATGGGCCTGTACTGGTACCGGGCGAAGGAGTACGCCTCGTACTCCCTCAAGCTGGACTGGCGCATGGCCGGGGACGACAACTCCGGTGTGTTCGTGGGCTTCCCGGCCTCCGACGACGTCAACACGTCGGTCAACCAGGGCTACGAGATCCAGATCGACTCCACCGACGCGGCCGACCGGACCACCGGGTCGATCTACGGCTTCAAGGCGGCGGACCTCACGGCCCGCGACAACGCCCTGAATCCGGCGGGCAGTTGGAACACGTACGAGATCCGGGTGGAGGGGGAGCGGCTCCAGGTCTTCCTCAACGGCACCCGGATCAACGACTTCACCAACACCGACCCGGTGCGCTCGCTCCAGCAGGGACACATCGGTATCCAGAACCACGGCACCGGTGACGACGTGTCCTTCCGCAACATCAGGATCAAGGAACTGGGCGGCACCAACCCGCCCCAGACCACCACCTACGAAGGGGAGTCCTACACCTCCAGCCAGGGCGTCCAGCCCGCCGACCACGCTCCGGCGAGCGGCGGCCGGACCCTCGGCCACATCGAGAACGGCGACTGGGCGGGCTACTCCCAGGCGTCGCTCAGCGGGGCGAAGACCTTCGCGGCGAGGGTCTCGTCGGCCGGCGCGGGAGGCACCGTCCAGATCCGCTCGGGCTCGGCGACCGGAACGGTCGTCGGCTCGGTCGCGGTGCCGAACACCGGCGGCTGGGAGACCTTCCGTGATGTGTCCACCACCCTGACGGGCACACCGTCCGGCCCGCTGTTCCTCACCTTCACCGGTGGCGGCGGCGCCCTGTTCGACATCGACACCTTCACCATCGGGCGGTAGCCCCACCCGGCGAGCCGGCCCCGGGGATTCGTCCCTGGGGCCGGTCCGTTCTCGGGGCCGGTTCGTTTTCGGGCGACGGATCAGGTCAGGCGGCGCAGGACCCTCGCCTCCCAGGGGCGCAGCACGACCGCCGGGCCCGGCGGCGCGGGTTCCGCGACGTTGCCGAGCAGCAGTTCGGCGTCCCGCCAGCCGTCGTCCGGCAGTTCGGCCCCGGCCGTGTCGCCGGTGAAGTTCCCGAGGACCAGCAGCTCGGTCGCCGTACCGTCGGCCGCCACCAGCCGGCGGGTGTAGGCGTACACCCGCGGGTCGTCCGGCAGCAGCATGGTGAAGTCCCCGTGCGCCACGACCGGTTCGGCGTGCCGCAGCGCGATCAGTCGGCGGTAGTGGTGGAAGACGGACGACGGATCGGCGTACTCCGCCTCCGCGTTGACCTCGCCGTGGTTCGGGTTGACCGGGATCCAGGGGGTGCCGGTGGTGAATCCGGCGTGCGGGGACGCGTCCCACTGCATCGGCGTACGGGCGTTGTCGCGCCCCATCGCCCGGAGCCCCGCCAGGACACGCGCCGGGTCGGTGCCCCGGTCGACCGCCTCCGCGTAGTGGTTGAGCGACTCGATGTCGCGGAAGTCGTCGATCGAGGTGAACGGGGCGTTGGTCATGCCCAGTTCCTCGCCCTGGTAGATGTACGGGGTGCCCCGGTGCAGATGGAGGACGGTGGCCAGCATGGTCGCGGACCTCACCCGGTGCGCGGGCCCGTCGTCGCCGAAGCGGGAGACGATCCGGGGCTGGTCGTGGTTGTTCCAGTACAGGCTGTTCCAGCCGGTCCCGCTGAGCCCGTCCTGCCAGCGGCCGAACGACGCCTTGAGATCGAGCAGATTCAGCGGCCGTACGTCGAACTTGCCGTCGCCCTGGTCGAGTCCGACGTGCTCGAACTGGAAGACCATGTCCACCTCGGCCCGTGCCGGATCGGTGAAGAGCCTCGCCTCGTCGACGGTGACGCCCGGCATCTCACCGACCGTCAGCAGCCGCTCGGGGCGCCCGGCGAAGACCTCGCGGTGCATCTCCTGGAGGAACTCGTGGATCCGGGGCCCCGCGCCGTGGTGGGTGCGGTCGGCGAGCCCGGGGTCCTTGGAGATGAGATTGATGACATCCATCCGGAAGCCGTCCACGCCCCGGTCGAGCCACCAGTTCATCATCCGGTGCACGGCCGCGCGGACCTCGGGATTCTCCCAGTTGAGATCGGGCTGCTTACGGGAGAAGAGATGCAGGTAGTACGCCTCACCCGCCTCGTCGTGCTCCCACGCCGAGCCCGAGAAGAACGAGCGCCAGTTGTTGGGCTCGGCCCCCGGGGTGCCCGGGACCGCGCCGTCCCGGGCCGGCCGCCACCAGTACCAGTCGCGCCGGGGACTGTCCGGTCCCCGCCGGGACTCGGTGAACCAGGGGTGCTCGTCGGAGGTGTGGTTGACCACGAGGTCCATGACCAGCTTCATGGACCGCGCGTGGACGGCGGCCAGCAGATCGTCGAAGTCCGCCAGTGTGCCGAAGGACGGATCGATGTCCTGGTAGTCGCTGATGTCGTAGCCGTTGTCGTCCTGCGGCGACGGATAGACCGGCGACAGCCACAGGACGTCCACGCCGAGTTCGGCGAGATGGTCCAGGCGGTCGATGATGCCGCGCAGGTCCCCCACGCCGTCGCCGTCGGAATCGGCGAAGCTGCGCGGATATATCTGGTAGACGACCGCGGTTTTCCACCAGGGTTCGGGGGAGCCGGGGGAGGGGGAGTCGGTGCTCATGTGCCTGGACCTCACTTGCCTTCGTCGGTCGTGCCCTTCGCCGTGCCGCTCGCCGTCAGAGTCTGCGTGCCTCCACGAGCACGAGCCGTTCGGGGAAGAGTGTCGGTGCCCGCACCCCGGCGACGGCCAGCATCCGCCCGGTCAGCTCCACCCCGTCCGGGCGCTCCCACCAGAGCGGGTCGGACCGGTGGGGTCCCTCGGGCCGGTCGCCGGGGCGCTGGGGCCGTATCCGGTAGCGGGCGTCCGCGTCGAGTCCGGGGAGCCGGACGGGTCCGGCCGGGGACATCACGCCGGTCGCCGTCTGGACGAGGGCGTACAGCGCGTGCGAGCGGTCGGGCGCCACCACGCCGTGCACCGAGAGCGCCGGGTCGGGATGGTCGCCGTGGACGACCGTACCGGTGTGCAGCAGCGGCCGGAGCCGCTTGTACGCGGTGACCCACTCGGCGAGACGGGCGCGCTCGCCGGGGTCGGCGGCGGTGAGGTCCCACTCGATGCCGAAGTGCCCGAAGAGCGCGGTCCCGGCCCGGAAGTCGAGCGTATGGGCACGGCCCGTGGTGTGCGAGACGGGTGAGCCGACATGCGCGCCGAGGAGCTCGGGCGGCAGCAGCAGCCCGGTCCAGCGCTGGATCTCCTGTCTTTCGAGCGCGTCGATGCAGTCGCTGGTCCAGACGCGGTCGGTCCGCTCCAGGATGCCGAGGTCGATCCTGCCTCCGCCGGACGAGCAGGACTCGATCTCCAACTCCGGGTGCCGGGAGCGCAGTTCGTCCAGCAGCCGGTACGCGGCGGCGGTCTGGGCGTGGACCCCGGCGGCCCCCGTCGGACTGTGTCCGGCCTCCACCAGATCGCGGTTGTGATCCCACTTGAGGTAGTCGATGCCGTACTCGGAGACGAGCGCGTCGAGCCGCTCCAGCACATGGTCGTACGCCCCCGTGTGGGCGAGGTCGAGCACCTGCTGCTGCCGGGACTCCGGCGGGAGCCGCCCGCCGGTCGCGAGAATCCACTCGGGGTGCGCGCGGGCGAGATCGGAGTCGGGATTGACCATCTCGGGCTCGACCCAGAGCCCGAACTCCAGCCCCAGGGAACGGACATGGTCGACCAGCGGACGCAGCCCGTCGGGCCAGACCGTCTCGTCCACGTACCAGTCACCCAGCCCGGCACGGTCGTGCCGGCGCCCCTTGAACCAGCCGTCGTCCAGCACGAACCGCTCGGCGCCCACCTCGGCGGCGGCGTCCGCCAGCGCGGTGAGCCTGTCGATGTCCTGCTGGAAGTAGACCGCCTCCCAGGTGTTGAGGGTCACCGGCCGCGGTCGCCTCGGGTGGTGTGTCCTCGCCCGCAGATGCCGATGGAAGCGCCCGGCGACCTCGTCCAGCCCATGCCCGTACGACCCGATGATCCAGGGACTCGTGTACGACTCGCCGCCCGCCAGCAGGATCTCGCCCGGGAGCAGGGTCTCGCCGCCGCCCAGCAGGGACACACCGGCGGGGGTGCGTTCGGCGAGGGTGCGGTGGTTGCCGCTCCACGCCACATGCAGACCCCAGACCTGGCCCGTACGGAATCCGAAGCCGCGCTCGCCGGCGAGATGCAGCAGCGTCGCGTCCGTTCCCGTACGGCCCCGGCGGTTCTCCCTCAGATGGGTGCCGAGCGTGAACTCGTGCCGCTGCGGGCTGCGTTCGCGCAGATGCCGGCCGGTGAGGTCGAGGAGTTCGGTGGCGTGGGCGGGCACGGGAAGGGTGAGCAGCAGACCGTCGAGCGCGTACGGGCGTTCGCCGGTGTCGTGGTTGGTGACGGTGGCGCGCTGCCGTACGAGCCCGGAGGGGGTGAGCTCGATCTCCAGCACGAGGCCGAGCCGGGCGTGTTCGTCGACGGCGTCGACGGTGAGCTGGTGGGCCTCGGAGAGGTCCGGCGTGCGGACGGCGCGGATCGAGCGGACGGTGAAGGCGGTGGAGAAGTCGGCGCCGTCCCGGTGGCCGGTGAGACCGGGCGTACCGAGCCAGCCGGCCGAGTGCTCCGGCAGGAGGGAGAGCGGCACGGGCAGATCGAGGGTGTTGGACATCGCCCGGGCGGCGCTCGCCGTGGCCAGCTCGGCGAGCCCCGCCCCGCCGGTGTCCCCGAGATCGTCGCCCCAGTGGAGAACCCGGGGCAGCCGGTCGCCCGTGCAGTCGAGTACCAGGCTCGTGCCCGGGGCGCGGAGGTGGAGGTGGCCACGGGCGGCACCGGTCTGCATACGGCTCCTCGGGTTGTCCGTCGTCCGTCGTCCGTGATCTGTCGTTCACCGGCCACCGGTCGGCCCCGTGCGCGCACTCGTCAGCCCGTCTGGTTCCGGATTTAGTTTCGGGGTGGAAGTTTCCGCCCGTCAATAGGCGGATGCCATGGGCCGGATGTGGCGGAAACCCATCCCTCGGCACACGTTTACTTCCGCTGTAGAAGTAAAGGGGATCGCCTGGAAGGATGGGCGGGCCAGTTGTCCGTAGCGGCCGGCCCGCTGCGTCGGCCCCGCCGCGGAAGGCCCGTCCCGTGTATGTGAGTCCAGCGCCGTGGACCCCTCTCTCGGGAGCGACGCACGCCGTCGCCCTGGAGGTGCTGCTCTGCGGCCCGCTCTCCCGCAGCGAACTCGCCCGCCGGCTCGACCTGTCCGCGGGCAGCCTCACCCGGCTGGCGAAACCGCTCCTGGACAGCGGGCTTCTCGTCGAGTCGGGTACCAGCCACGAGTCGCGCGCCGGCCGCCCCACCCGGCCACTCGACATCGTCGCCGACGCGCACCACTTCCTCGGCGCCAAGATCACCCACGAGGACGTGCACGCCGTACTGACCACGCTCCGCGCCGAGGTCGTCGCCTCCGCGCGGGCGGACCTGCCAGGACGCGACCCCGCCTCCGTCGTCGCCGTCCTGCGCGCGCTGGCCGCCGAACTCCTCGCCCAACTCGCCCCGGGAACACCCCACATCACCGCCGCCGGTGTCAGCCTCGGCGGCAGCGTGGCCGACCACACGACGGTCACCCACGCCCCGTTCCTCCACTGGGAGGGCGACGTGCCGCTCGGCGCGCTGCTCTCCGGGGCGCTCGGGGTGCCCACCGCCGTCGACAACGACCTGCTCGCGCTCACCCGCGCGGAACACTGGTTCGGCGCCGCACGCGGTCACGACCGCTTCGCGGTGCTCACCGTCGGCGCGGGCATCGGCTACGGCCTTGTCGTCCACGACCGCGTCGTCGACAGCCCGGACGCCGGCGTCGGCCTGCTCGGACACTTCCCGCTCGACCCCCTGGGACCGCTCTGCCCGCGCGGGCACCGCGGCTGCGCCACCGCCATGCTCTCGACGGCCTCGATCCGCGCCGCCGCGTCGGTCGGACTGCGGCGCGACGTCCCGTACGACGAGTGCCTCGATCTGGCGGCGGCCGGCGACCCGGTGGCCGGACCGGTCGTGACGGCCTCGGGCCGGGCACTGGGGCGTCTGGTCGCCGCCGTCGCGAACCTCACCCTCACCACCGAGATCGTCCTGACCGGCGAGGGGGCACGGCTGGCGGAGGTGGCCCACGAGGCGCTGGCCGAGGGCCTCGCCCACGACCGCGACCCGCGCGCGTCGGCCGTCTCGCTCGACGTACGACCGGTGGACTTCGGCCTGTGGGCACGCGGCGCGGCGGTGACGGCCATCCAGGCGTACGTCCTGGGGCGTGCTCCGGGCGCGGGGCACACCCCACGGAGTTGACTCCCGCCGGGGCAGACCGGGGAGTTGAGCCCCTGGCTGCCGTCAAAGGGCGGCGGGCCCCGGAGGCCCGGCCCCGGCACGCGGGTCGTTCACCCGCGCCCTGCGCGCCCGGACACCGGCGCGACCGCCGGTCCGCTGAGGCCTCTCGAAACCTCAGTCCTCGCCGACCGCCCGGGAGGCGAGGGGTGGCAGCGAGTCGAGGAACGCGCCGAGCACCGCGTCGAACTCCGCCCGCCGCTCCAGGTTCGGCAGGTGCGCGGCGCCCTCGACGACCGCGAGCGTCGCGTCCGGTATCCCCTCGCTCATCACACGCGCGTCGGCGACCGGTGTGTACGTGTCCTCGCTGCCGACCACGACGAGCGCCGGCACCGCGACCTGCCCCAGCATGCCGACGTAGTCCGGGCGTTCGGCCCGGCCCCGCAGCGCCGCCGCCGCGCCCTCCGGCGGCGCGCCGCGCATCATGTCCCGTACGTGCTCCGCCACCGCGGGCAGTTCCTCGGCGTTGCGCGGCGCCACCATCCTGGTCAGCACCTCGTCCGCGTACGGGCCCATCCCCTCCCGCAGGAGCCGGTCGGCCATCGCGCGGCGCGCCACCTTGCCCGCCTCCGTCTCGGCCGCGGCGAAGGTGTCGGCCAGCACCAGTGCCCGGACCCGCTCCGGGAAGAGCCGGTGGAACTCCAGGACGATCTGGCCGCCCATGGACAGTCCGCCCAGCACCGCGCGCTCGACGCCCAGCCGGTCGAGGAGCGCGGCGATGTCCCGGGCGAAGGTGGTGAGCGTCGTCTTTCCGGGCACGACGGTGGTACCGCCGTAGCCGCGCAGATCGGCGGCGATCACCCGCCGCCCGGGGCCCGCGAACGTCTCGATCTGGGGCCGCCACATGGAGCGGTCGAACGGGTGGCCGTGCACGAGGACCAGCACGTCGGCGGCGCCCGTGTCCCCCTCCCCGCCCGCGTCGTCGTAGGCGACGGTGATGTCGTGAAGCGTCGTGGTGCTCATGCGCGCGTCCTTCGCTCGATGCTCGGCGGCTGTCCTCTCCGGGCTTGCGACTCGATGCTATGTGGTGCAATATCTCGATGCAATGTAGGAATTGATCTCGGTGCAATCCGGGGAATCGACGGATCGGGGAGGAACGCGATGGAGGACTACCGGCTGATCGCCGACCAACTGGCGGCCGACATCCGGACCGGGCGCCTGCGCGCCGGTGAGCGGCTTCCGCCGCAGCGGCAGTTCGCCCGGAGCCGCCACATCGCCGGCTCCACCGCGGCCAGGGTGTACGGCGAGCTGATCCGGCGCGGGCTGGCCGTCGGCGAGGTGGGGCGCGGGACCTTCGTGCGCGCCGCCCCGCCCGGCCCCCAGCCGACCCTCACCGAGCCCAGCGACGCCCGGGTCGACCTGGAGGTCAACTTCCCCGTCCTGCCCGAACAGGCCGAACTGCTCGCCGTCGGTATGGCGCGCATGCAACGCCCGGACGTCCTCGCGGTCGGCCTGCGCCCTCTCGGCGGCTCGGGGTCCGCCGCCGCCCGCGAGGCCGCGGCGCCGCTCCTCGCACGCGCCGGCTGGACTCCGGAGCCGGAGCGGATCCTCTTCGCCGGCAACGGCCGTCAGGCGATCGCGGCAGCCCTCGCCGCCTGTGTCCCCGCCGGGGAACGGCTCGGGGTGGAGGAGTTCACCTACCCCGTGGTCAAGGGCATCGCGCTCCGACTCGGGATCACCCTCGTCCCGCTCGCCATGGACGAGGACGGACTCCTGCCGGAGGCCCTGGCCGACGCGCCGCCGCTCAGGGCCGTCTATCTCCAGCCCACGCTCCACAACCCGCTGGGCATGACCGCCCCGCCCGGCCGCAGGGCCCGACTCGTAGAAATGGCACGGAAGTTGGATCTGTACGTCATCGAGGACGCCATCTACGGATTCCTCCGCGACGACGTCCCGCCGCTCGCCACCCTCGCCCCCGAACGCACCGTCGTCCTCGACAGCATGTCCAAACGGCTCGCGCCCGGTCTGACGCTCGGATACGCCGTGGCACCCCCCGGATTCGAGCAGCGCCTCGCCTCCGCCCTGCGGTCGGGAGCGTGGTCGGCGGGCCGGTTCGCCCTCGACGCCGCGACACAGTGGACGACCGACGGCACCGCCGCCGCGATCGCCCGGGCCAAGCGCGCCGACGCGGTGGCGCGCCAGCGGATCAGGGCCGAGAGCCTGGCGGACTTCACCGTCCACGCCGACCCCCGTGGCTATCACTGCTGGTGGGAGCTGCCCGGTCACTGGCGCGCCGAGACCTTCGTGGCCGCCGCCGCCCGCCAGGGCATCGCGATCGCGCCCGGCGCGGCGTTCACCGTCGGCCCCGGCCGCGCCCCCAACGCCGTACGGCTGGCCCTGGGCACCCCCTCGCACCAGGCGCTCCGCGACGCCCTCGATCTCCTCGCCACGCTGGCGCGCGGCACACCGGAGGACGCCGCGCCGGAGTGACGCCGGGAGCGCCGGCACGGCGGCCGGTCACGGGGCGGCGCGACGACCGGCCGCCGCCCCCGCCGAACCTGTCAGGCCCTCAGACGTCGCGGCAGCCAGGCCAGTTGGGCCTCCTCCTGATACTGCTCACCGCCCTCGTGGCCGTTGAACTCGTACACTTCGATCGTCTTGTCCTCGTGCGGATAGGTGTTGAACGCGGCGAACACCGTCGACGGCGGGCAGGTCTGGTCCTCCAGGGCCGCCGAGAAGAGCGCCGGCGCCCGGCCGCGCGCCGCGAAGTGGACCCCGTCGAAGTAGCTGAGCGTCCGTCGGACCAACTCGCCCCGGCGGCGGTAGGTGTTGAGGTACTTGCCCACCTCCCGGTACGGGTGCCTGTCGGTGAGCGTCGTCGCCCGGGGGAAGTCGCAGAGGAACGGCACGTCTGGCGCGATCGCCACGAGGTCCGGCACCAGACCGGCCACCGCCAGCGTGATCCCGCCGCCCTGGCTGCGCCCGATCGCGGCCGTACGCGACGCGTCGGCGAGCGGATGCGAGCGGGCGGCCTCCACCGCGCGGACGGCGTCGGTGAAGACCCGGCGGTAGTAGTACTCCCGGGGGTCCTCGATGCCCCGCGTCAGAAAGCCGGGGAACGCGGAGGCGCTGCCCACCGGGTCCGGGGTGTCACTGCCGCCCCACCCGGCACCCTGTCCCCGGGTGTCCATCACGAAGTAGGCGAAGCCGGCCGAGGGCCAGAGCAGCCGGGCGTGCGGGAGCCCGCGACCGCCGCCGTAACCGACGAACTCGACCACCAGGGGCAGCGGTTCACGGGTCCCGGCCGGCAGGACGAACCAGCCCTTGACCGGGTGGCCGCCGAAGCCGGCGAAGGTCACGTCGAAGACCTCGACGGTCGACAGACCGGTCCCGACGGGCTTGAAGTCGGGGGCCAGATCGTGGGCGCGGGCCTCGGCGAGAGTCGTCGTCCAGAAGGCGTCGAAGTCGGCCGGTTCAACGGAGCGGCTCCGGTAGCCCCGTAGCTCCTCGACGGGCAGATCGAACAAGGCCATGTGCGGTATCACCTCGGGTTTCGCGGGCGGACGATCACACCGTACGTCCCTGGTCCCGGTCGTAGAAGGGCCTCAGGAGGGACGCCCGGGGCTGCTGTGGCGTCGCCGAGGAGTCGCAGAGGTGTGCGAAAGAAATGATGACGATCTCTTGACCGGTGCCGGGACGGAGGTCCACAGTACTCGTTAATGCGCATTACTAATACGCATTAACGATCCGGAGGAACACGGTGGAGGAACCCAGGAAGCGGGCCCGGCCGGGCCGGACCCCCGCACCCACGGGCCGTACGTCCAGGCCGCGCCAGGCCGAGGTCGCCAGGCTCGCCGGGGTCTCGCAGGCCACGGTCTCACTCGTGCTCGGCGCCCGGAAGCAGGGCGCGACGATCTCGGAGGAGACCCGGCGCAAGGTGCTCGACGCCGTGCGCAGCCTCGGCTACGTCCCCGACCCGGCGGCCAGCCGGCTCGCCGCCGCCAGGAACAACCTGCTCGGGGTCTTCAGCTTCACCTCCACCTTCCCGACCGATGTGCAGCACTCGTACTACCCCTTCCTCGTCGGCGTCGAGCAGGAGGCCGCCGCACGCGGCTACGACCTGGTGCTCTTCACCGGCTCCAGCACGGGCGGCGCGGGGGCCGCCGGACCGCACGCCCTCGGCCGGGTACGGCTCGCCGACGGCTGTCTCTTCCTCGGCCGCCACGCGCCGGCCGACGAACTGCTCCGCCTGGTGGCCGACGGCTTCCCCGTCGTTCACCTCGGCCGCAGGGACGAGTTGGAGGGACTGGCGTGGGTCGGCGCCGACTACGTCAGCGCCAGCAAGGAGGTGGTGAGCCATCTCGCCGGGCTCGGGCACCGGCGGATCGTGCTCGTACGGGAGGACGACGAGGCCGCCGCGTCCACCGACCGTGAGCACGGATTCCTCAAAGGACTGGAGGAGGCCGGGCTGCCCGGCGGCCCCGACG
Organism: Streptomyces sp. NPDC058653; assembly: GCF_042716895.1. Taxonomy (NCBI): domain Bacteria; kingdom Bacillati; phylum Actinomycetota; class Actinomycetes; order Kitasatosporales; family Streptomycetaceae; genus Streptomyces; species Streptomyces sp. NPDC058653. Next base: position 67,515 of record NZ_JBHXRM010000005.1, read on the forward strand.
CCGTCTTCCGCTCCGCCGACCCCGAGCACGACCTCACGGCGGAGCGGCTGCGCGGCTGGCTCGACGACGGCGTCACCGCGTTCGTCGCCGAGGAGACCGACACCGGGGACGCCTGGCGGGCGCTGCACGGCGCCGCGCACTTCGTGGGCATCGACTGCCCGCGTGACGCGTCGCTCGCGCTGCTCGGCAGCCCGCCGCCGGACCTGTCCGACGGACCGACCCCGACCGGATTCGACATCCCCCGGCCCCAGTTGGGCGCCGCCGCCGTGCGGATGCTTGCCGCACTGGTGGCGGGGGAGCAGGCCACCGAACCGCTGGTGGCCTGCGGCTTCCGGATCGGCACGACCGCGGGCGCACCACCCGCCCACCTCTGACCCGACCCCGACCCCAAGCACACGACACACCAAGCACCAGGCACCACAAGGCACCAGGCACCACAAGGCACTTCAAGGAGATCCGTGACATCCGCACCCGACATCCTCATCGTGGGCTCCGGGCTCGGCGGCGTGGCCGCCGCCCTCGCCGCCTGCCGGGCGGGACGCACCGTCGTCCTCACCGAGGAGACGGACTGGATCGGCGGCCAGCTCACCTCCCAGGCCGTCCCGCCGGACGAGCACCCGTGGGTCGAGCAGTTCGGCACCACCGCCTCGTACCGCACCCTGCGCGAGTCCATCAGGGACCACTACCGCCGGTGGTACCCGCTGCGCTCCGAGGCGCTGGCCCTCACCGATCTCAACCCCGGCGCGGGCCGCGTCAGCAAGCTCTGCCACGAGCCGCGCGTCGCGCTCGCCGTGCTGGAGGCGATGCTCGCCCCGCACCGCTCCTCGGGCCGCCTCACCCTGCTGACCGAACACCGCCCGGTCGCCGCCGAGGCGGGCGACGACGACACCGTACGGTCCGTGACACTCGCCGACCTGCGGACCGGTGGCCGCCGTACGATCGGCGCCCGTTACGTCATCGACGCGACCGAGACCGGTGAACTGCTCGAACTCGCCGGGGTCGAGCACGCGACCGGCGCCGAGGCGCGCTCCGAGTTCGACGAGCCGCACGCCCCCGAGGAGGCACAGCCCCTCAACCAGCAGGGCATCACAGTCTGTTTCGCGCTCTCCCACCACGAGGGCGAGGACCACACCATCGAACGGCCGGCCGACTACGACTTCTGGCGCGCCTACCGGCCGGACTTCTGGCCGGGCCCGCTGCTCGGCTTCCTCGCGCCCGACCCCCGCAGCCTGGAGGCCGTACCGCGCACCTTCGTCCCCAACCCGGACCTCGACCCGCTCGACGTCACCGCCGACCAGTCGGCCGACGCGGGTGACAAGGAGCTCTTCGGCTTCCGCCGGATCCTCGCCCGCAAGCTGCACCGGCCCGGCGCGTTCGACTCCGACATCACCCTCGTCAACTGGCCGCTCAACGACTACTGGCTCAAGCCCCTGATTGGCGGGGGCGAGGAGACATCGGCCGCCGCGCTCGCCGAGGCCCGCCAGCTCTCCCTCTCGGTGCTGTACTGGCTCCAGACCGAGGCGCCGCGCGCCGACGGCGGCAGGGGATTCCCCGGACTCCGTCTGCGTCCCGATGTCATGGGCACGGCCGACGGCCTCGCCAAGGCGCCGTACGTACGGGAGTCACGCCGTATCAAGGCCGTCACCACCGTCACCGAACACGACGTCGCGATCGACCTCGTCGGCCCCTACGGCGGCACCCGCTACCGGGACTCCGTCGGCGTCGGCAACTACCGCATCGATCTGCACCCCTCCACCGGCGGCGACAACTACATCGACATCGGCTCCGTGCCCTTCGAGATCCCCCTCGGCGCGCTCGTACCGCGCCGCGTCCGCAATCTGCTGCCCGCCGGAAAGAACATCGGCACCACCCACATCACCAACGGCTGCTACCGGCTCCACCCGGTGGAATGGAACATCGGCGAGGTCGCGGGCGCGCTGGCCGCGCACTGTGTCGCCGAGGGCGTCGAACCGCGCCAGGTCCAGGCCGAGGACAAGCTGTTCGACCGGTTCGCCCGGCTGCTCGACCGTGAAGGAGTGCAGCGCCACTGGCCCGACGTACGCGGTTACTGACACCGCCCGACCGAACAACAGCGGCGGAACAGCCGGGCAGGAGCAGCTCCACCTGCCCCGCCCGGCCTACCGCCCGCACCCTGCCAACTGTGCACAAGGAGGTGCCCAAGCCATGAACACCCACCGCATCCGCGTCGGCATCGACGTGGGCGGAACCTTCACCGACGCCGTGGCCGTAGACGCCACGACCCTGCGACTCCTGGGGCAGGTGAAGGTCCCCACCAGCCACCATCACGAGGACGGCGTCGCCCACGGCATCGTGGAAGCTCTCGACCGTCTGCTGGAACAGACCGGACACGCCCCGAAGGACGTGGCCTTCCTGGCCCACGGCACCACCCAGGCTACCAATGCCCTGCTGGAGGGTGACGTCGCCACGGTCGGTCTGGTCGGTGTCGGCGCCGGTCCGAGCGCCGGGTTCACCCGCAGGCTCGCCGCGTTCCGGAAGCTCGAACTCACCCCCGGCAAGCGCCTTCCCCTCGCCTACGCCCATGTCGCCGACCCGGACGACGCGCCCTCGGTGCGCGCCGCCGTCGACGCGGTCGTCCAGGAGGGCGCCCAAGTCGTCGTCGCCAGCCAGCCGTTCAGCGTCGACCGCCCCGAAGGGGAGGACGCGGTCGTGGCGGTGGCCGGGGAACGCGGACTGCCGACGACGGCCGCGCACGAGATCACCTCGCTCTACGGGCTCCACAAGCGGACCAGGACCGCCGTCGTGAACGCCGCGATCCTGCCGCGCATGCTCGCCACCGCCGACCTGGTCGACGCGTCCATCACCAAGGCGGGCGTGAGCGCGCCGCTGATGGTGATGCGCTGCGACGGCGGAGTGATGTCGCTCGACGAGATGCGGCGCAGGCCGCTGCTCACCATCCTGTCCGGACCGGCGGCCGGTGTCGCCGGCGCGCTCATGCAGGAGCGCATCAGCGAGGGCCTGTTCCTGGAGACCGGCGGCACCTCCACCGACATCAGCGTCGTACGGCGCGGCAAGGTCGCCGTCCGCCACGCCACCATCCTCGGCAGGACGTCGTACCTGTCGGCGCTCGACGTCAGGACCGTCGGGGTCGGCGGCGGCTCTATGGTCCGTATCGGCGGCGGCAGGGTCACCGGCGCCGGACCGCGCAGCGCGCACATCGCGGGACTGCCCTACGCCTGCTTCGCGACCCTGGACGACCTGCGGGACGCCAAGGTCACCACGGTCCGGCCGATGGAGGACGACCCGGCCGACTACGCGGTGCTCGACGCCGCCGGCGGACGCTTCGCCCTCACCATGACCTGCGCGGCCAACGCGCTGGGCCGGGTCCCCGACGGCGACTTCGCGCACTGCGACCCCGAGGTGGCCCGGGCCGCGATGGCCCCCCTGGCCGCCGCGCTCGGCACGGACGTCGCCACGGCGGCGGCCCGCGTGCTGGACGCGGGCACCGACCAGGTCAGGTCCGTGGTCGACGCGATGATCCGCGACTACCGCCTGGACAAGGACACCGCCGTGCTCGTCGGCGGTGGCGGCGGCGCGGCGTCCGTCACCCCGCACCTCGCGGCCGTCACCGGCCAGGAGGGCAGGATCGCCCGCCACAACGAGGTCATCAGCCCCATCGGCGTCGCCCTCGCCCTCATCCGCGAGCAGGTCGAACGCATCGTCCCCGGCGCCGGCCAGGAACAGATCCTCGCCGTACGGGCCGAGGCCGAGGCCGCCGTCGTCGCCCAGGGCGCCGCCGCCGACGGCGTCGAGGTGGAGGTCACCGTCGACCCGCAGACCAGCACCGTGCGGGCCGTCGCCACCGGCGCCACCGAGCTGCGCACCCAGGACCGCGCCCACCGGGCGGACGACGCCGACCGGCTGCGCGCCGCCGCCGACTCCCTCAAGACCGACCCGGCGTCGGTGCGGGTGCTCGCGGGCACCCCCGCGCACACCGTGTACGGCACCGACGTGCACCGCCGCTTCCGCCCGGACCGTCACCCGGTGCGCGTGGTGGACGCGGACGGCGTCGTACGGCTCCACGCACCCGACGCCCGGGTCGAGACCACCACCGTCGGCCGCGCGCCCGAAGTGCTCGCCGGACTGGTGCGGGACGCCACCTCGTACGGCGACGGAGGCGTCCGCGCCCCCGCCCTGCGGCTGCTCCTCGGCTCCCGGATCGCCGACCTCTCCGGCGTACTCGATCCGCAGCCGCTGCTCGCGCTCGCCCGCAGCGAACTGCGCGCACGCGCCGCCGACGAGCCGGTCATAGCCGTGCTGGAGGTGCGCTCATGAGGGCCGCCCCGCTCGACCGCGCCGCGCTCGCGGAGATCGAGGCGCTCGAATCGACGGACGACGTCGAGTTCGGTGTCCGGCTGCTCGCCAACACGCCCACGCACGAGAACCGGGACCCCGCCCGCCTGCGTCAATGGGCGCGTACGGCCGACGAGTTCGGTGCCGCGCTCACGCCCGTCGCCGTCACGGCCCGGATCGTGGAGAGCGGTGACGGCCTGGAGCGGGGGCTGCTCGCCCGCTACACCTCCCGGCCGGTCCCGACGGTCGAGCTGTTCACCGACACCCTCGCGCTCGCCGAGGAGCTGATAGACCGGCTCGGCTGGCGCCACTGGTACCCGGCCGGGTCGGTACGGGAAGCGGCCATCGCCCACGAGGCCGTACACGAACAGCTCCACCACGGACCGGCGAAGAGCGCCCTCAAGAGCTCCCTCGGCCATGTGGTGCTGCGCGCGGGACGCCACCGTCTGTACGGCCATGTCGCGGGCGCCGACGAGATCGCCGCCCACGCCTACGCCCGCACGGTCTGCGGTCTCGGCCGAAGCCCGCTCCTGCTGACGGCCGCCCTGGCCACCGCGGCGGAACCGAAGCACGGATCCCCACAGGGGTCCCCGCACGGAAGAAAGAAGTAACGCCATGGGCGTCGTCATCCTTCTTGTCATGGCGGCCGGTGTCGCCGCGATGCTCACCCGCAGGCTCCCCACCGCCTTCGCCCTCGTGATCCTGGCCGTGGTCATCGCCTTCCTCGCGGGCGCCCCGCTGACCGGCGAGAACAGCGTCCTGGACACGGTCGTCCAGGAGGGCGCGCCGGCCCTCGCCGCCACCATGATCGCGATCCTGCTGGGCTCCTGGCTCGGCAAGCTCCTCGACGAGACCGGTATCGCGGGCACCCTCGTCCGCAAGATCGTCGAGTTCGGCGGCGACCGGCCGGTGGTGGTCGCGCTCGGCGTCCTCGCCGTGTCCACCCTCGTCGGTACGGTCACGGGCTCCGCACCCGCCGCGATGCTCGCCGGCATCATCGGCATCCCCGCCATGATCGCCGTCGGCATCCCCAAGGTCACCGCGGCCGGCACCATCCTGATGGGCATCGCCGCCGGTATGCCCTTCGAACTGCCCATCTGGCAGTTCTTCTCCACCGCGCTGGAGCTGCCGGTGGACACGGTGCGCGGCTTCATGATGAAGCTGTTCCCGTTCGCGCTGGCCGCCGCGATCCTCTTCGTCCTCATCGAGACCCGGCGCCGCGGTGTGGAGCACGCCTGGTCGCTCAAGTCGGTCTCGGCCAAGCCCGCTTCGCGCCGCAAGCAGCTCGGCGACGCGCCGTGGTACGCGCTGCTCACCCCGCTCGTACCGCTGATCCTCGCCCTGGGATTCGAGGTGGCGATCCTGCCGTCGATGCTCGCGGGCGTCCTGTACGCGCTGGTCACCACCACACGGCCGGGCGAGATGAACAAGCGCCTGCTGCGCACCCTGTACGGCGGCTTCGAGGTCGCGGCGGCGCCGATCGTGCTCTTCATCGCGATCGGCATCCTGCTCGCGGCCGTGAAGCTGCCCGGCGCCGTGGAGGCGCTGGAGCCGCTGATCAAGGCGGTCAGCCCGCAGAACCCGGTGCTGTTCGTCGTGGTCTTCACCCTGCTCGTACCGCTCTGCCTCTACCGGGGGCCGCTGAACGTCTACGGCCTCGGCGCGGGCATCGCCGGTGTCCTCATCGCCGCCGGCATCTACCCGGCCGTCGCGGTGCTGGGCATCGCCACCTCCTACAACCAGGTCTTCGGTGTGTCGGACCCGACCAGCACCCAGACCGTATGGAGCGCGCAGTACGCGGGGGTGACACCGCAGCAGGTGATGGTGCGGACCCTGCCGTACGTCTGGGCCGTCGCCCTCGGCGGATTCTGCGTCACCGCCGCCACCTATCTGTGATCTATCAACTCCCCCGGACGGAGAACGACATGACACAGCACGACAGCGACCCGAAGCGGCACGACAGCGACAACCTCGGGCCGAGGAACCCCGGCCGCCGGATCTTCCTGCGCGCCGCCGCCGCGTCCGCGGCCGTGGCGTCCGGTGTCGCGGCGACCGGTGCGACGGCGGGCGGCGCGAGCGCCGCCACCACCCCGGCGGCGGGGGCACCGGCCGTCGCCGCGGCGCCCGGCGGATTCCCCGACTACCGCTATGTGAAGACCCTGCTGACGCCCTCCCAGCTCCTGTACAACCCCACCGGCGAGATCATCTTCCCGTGCATCCGGGGGGTCTACGACAAGCTGGCGAACCCGCTCGGCCGTTACTACCTCTACTACGGCCCGCACGACGCGCCCGGTGGGATCTGCCTCGCCTACGGCGACTCGCTGGAGGGGCCGTTCACCGAGTACCGGGCGAACCCGATCGTCTCCAACAACTGGCAGCCGCACTACCAGGTCAGCCATGTCGCCTCCCCGCACGTCCTGTGGAACGAGGACGTCAAGGAGCTGTGGCTCTATTTCCACGGCGAGAACGGCACCACCCGCCTCGCCCGTTCCAAGGACGGCGTCACCTTCACGTACGACAAGGTCGTCCTGACCAAGGAGATGATGCCCACCGGCACCAGCGAGACCTCCTACGCGCGTGTCTTCCGGCACGACCTGCCCTCGCGCGGCGCCCGCTACTTGATGCTCTTCATGCTCAACAACCAGTCCAACCACCGTGACATCGCCTGGGGCTGGTCGGCGGACGGCCGCACCTGGACGTTCGACCAGCAGCCCCTCGTCCGGCACTCCGACGTCGGGGCGAACAACATCGGCGGCCCGCACCTGCTCAGCCGGAACGGCAGCACGTACGTCGTCTACAACACCGACAAGGAGCACGGCGGCAATCTGCTGATCACCGAGGTCGGCGACGACTTCGGCCGCCGGAACCACCTCGGTCTCTTCTTCGACTCGGCCACCACCCCGCCGGACAACGGCCGCAGCGCCTCGCCGAGCTTCGGCACCGACCGGGGCGTGCCGTACATGGTCTACGAGGCGGGGGAGCGGCTCCAGGGCTCGATCGCGGTGGCGCGCGGCTGACCCACCACCGCCGGACGGGCCCCGACGAGGCCCGTCCGGCGTGACCGCGCCGGCCCGACGTACCGTCTGAGGAGGCCCGGCCGAGGTGACCGGGCCCGCACCGAACCAGGAGCAGCCTTGACCAGTTACCGCCAGCCCGGCGTCGTCCTCACGGACCACCGCTTCTCCGTCCCGCTCGACCACGCCGATCCGTCGGGAGAGCGGATCGAGCTGTACGGCCGCTCGGCCGTCGCCGCTTCCAAGGCCGGCGACAACCTGCCCTGGCTGGTCTATCTGGAAGGCGGCCCCGGCTTCGGCGCCCGCCGTTTCATCGGCAAGCAGGCATGGCTCGGCCGGGCCCTCGAAGAGTTCCGGGTGCTCCACCTCGACCAGCGCGGCACGGGCCTCTCCACCCCCCTCAACCGCCAGACACTGCCCTCGCGCGGAGACGCAGCGCGGCAGGCCGACCATCTCGCGCTCTTCCGGTCCGACAACATCGTGCGCGACTGCGAGGCGATCCGTCCGGGACTGACCGGCGGCGCCCCGTGGACCGTTCTCGGCCAGAGCTTCGGCGGATTCTGCGCCGTCCGCTATCTCTCCACCGCGCCCGAGGGCCTGAGCACCGTACTGATCACCGGCGGTCTGCCCTCGCTCGACGGGGGGCCCGACGACGTCTACCGCGCGGCCTACCCGCGTATCGAACGCAAGGTGGCCGCCCACTACGACCGCTATCCGCAGGACGTCGAGCGGGCCCGCCGGATCGTCACCCATATCGCCGAGCACCGCCCCGTCCTGCCGAACGGCTACACCCTGACGCCCGAGGCGTTCCAGTCGCTCGGCATCCTCCTCGGCACCGGCGACGGCACCCACCAGCTGCACCAGCTCCTCGACGGCGCGTTCGTGAAGACCCCGGGCGGGCACGAGCTGTCCGACGCCTTCCAGGAGAAGGTGGCCGCGGAGCTCTCCTTCGCCGGGCACCCCCTCTACGCGCTGATGCACGAGGCGATCTACGCGCAGGACGGCCGCCCCACCGCCTGGTCGGCCGAGCGGGTACGCGCGGAGTTCCCCCGCTTCGACGCGGAGCGGGCCCTCGCCGGGGACAGCCCGCTGCTTTTCACCGGCGAGACCATCCACCCCTGGCACTTCACCACCGACCCGGCGCTGCGCCCCCTGCGCGAGACCGCTGAACTGCTGGCCGCGCGCACGGACTGGCCCGCCCTGTACGACCGCGCCCGGCTGGCCGCCAACGAGGTCCCCGTCGCCGCGGCCGTCTACCACGACGACATGTACGTCGACACCGGCCATTCCCTGGAGACCGCGCGCGCCGTCCGAGGGCTCCGTACCTGGGTCACCGACGAGTACGAGCACGACGGGGTCCGGGTGTCGGGCCCACGGGTGCTCGACCGGCTCGTCGGACTGGCGCGCGGAGAGCTCTGACGGCTCCCCCGACCGGGCCGCCGGCCGGCTCCCCAGGTCGTAATCTGCGGGCATGAGCGAACCGACCGGACAACTCGCCCCCATGCCAGCCGACTGGCGGCGCGCCCTCGCCGTGGTCGCGCACCCCGACGACCTGGAGTACGGCTGCTCGGCGGCCGTCGCCGCCTGGACCGACGAGGGGCGCGAGATCACCTATCTGCTCGCCAGCCGGGGCGAGGCCGGAATCGACACGATCGACCCCGTCGAGGCCGCCCCGCTGCGCGAGCGGGAGCAGCGGGCGAGCGCCGCCGTCGTCGGTGTGTCCGAGGTGGTCTTCCTGGACCACCGGGACGGTGTGATCGAGGAGGGTGTCGCGCTGCGCCGCGACATCGCGGCGGCGATCCGCCGCTACCGCCCCGAGCTGGTCATCACCCTCAACCACCGCGACACCTGGGGCGGCGTCGCCTGGAACACCCCGGACCACCGCGCCGTCGGCCGCGCCACGCTCGACGCGGCCGGCGACGCGGGAAACCGGTGGATCTTCCCCGAACTGGCCGAGCGGGGGCTGGAGCCCTGGGACGGCGTGCGCTGGGTGGCCGTCGCGGGGTCCGCCACCCCGACGCACGCGGTCGACGCGGCGCCCGGTCTCGAACGCTCCGTGCGGTCGCTGCTCGAACACCGCAGCTATATCGAGGTACTGACGGACGAGGACCCGGAGACCTACTGCCGTAGGTTCCTCACGGAGAACGCGGAGCGCGCGGCGGCGCGCTTCGGCGGCCGGCCTGCGGTGTCCTTCGAGGTCTTCGCCCGCTGACGCGGCCCCCCGCGGTCGAGATACCCTAAGAAGGGGTTTGTCTAGTTTCATAGCGCGATGAGCGTGTTCGTTCTGTGATGTGGTGGCGGAATGGAGAGACGGGCTCGGCGGAGAAGGACCGGTCTCATGGAGACCGGTGTCGTGGACCAGGGATATCCACGTATCCGGCGCTACCAGTGGCTGTCCCCGGTCCTGCTGGCCGGGGCCGTCGTCCTCGAACTGCTCACCCCCACGGTCGTCAGCGGTGCCGCGCTCATCGGTGTGGCCGGCATGGCGGCGGCCGTCACGAGCACGCTCCGCCGCACCGTGCTCGTCGTGGCCATGGGTATCACCATCAGCCTGGTCTCCGCGGTGGCCAACACCCACGGCGTGGTGGCGGACTTCCTCCAGGTCTTCGAAGTGCTGATCGCCGCCGGGTTCGCGCTCGCCCTGCGCCGCATGCTGGACAGCCAGAGCGAGAGGTTCTCGCTGGTCAGATCCGCCGCCGAGAAACTCCAACGGGCCCTTCTGCCGCCACTTCCCAAGATCGTCGGGCCCATGACCGTCGCCTGCCGGTACGAGGCGGCCTACGCCGAGGCCCGGATCGGGGGCGATCTCTACGCCGTGGAGGAGACCCCGTTCGGCCTCCGGCTGCTCATCGCCGACGTGCGCGGCAAGGGCCTGGGCGCGGTCTCCGCCGTCTCCGTCATCGTCGGCGCGTTCCGTGAGCGCGCGGAGTCCGAGGCCGACCTGACCGGGCTGGCCGAACGGCTCGACCGCGCCGTGGCCCGGTCCGTCGGGGTGCACTCCGACCCCTTCACGGCGGAGGCGGCCGAGTCGTTCGCCACCGCTCTCCTGGTCGAGATCAGCAGGCGCGGCACGCCTGTACGGCTGCTGAACTGCGGCCATCCCCCTCCGTATCTGCTCCGGAACGGCGTGCTGCACCCGCTCGACACCGGTGAGGCGTCGCCGCCCCTGGGGATGCGGGACCTCGCGCCCGGCACCGGCGGCGGGATCCACTCCTACGACTTCCCCCTCGGCGCGACCCTGCTCTGCGTCACCGACGGCGTGACGGAGGCACGGAACGCCGAGGGTTCCTTCTACGACCCCTGCGAGGACCTGCGACCGCCGTCGGACCGGGACCCGGAGCGGCTGATCGGTGAGCTGTTCGACTCGATCGGCCGGTGGACGGACGGGGAGCGGGACGACGACATGGCGGTGGTGGCCGTCGCGCGGCACCCCGTCGACGCCACCCCGCGCCGGATGCGCGCGGCGGGCGGGGCGGGCGAGATCGGCGGCGCGGGCGAAGCGGGCTGAACACGCCGACCGGGGTGACGGGGCCGACCGGGGTCACCGGGCTCACCGGGCTCTCCGGGCTCACCGGCCAGGGTGGACCTGCCCCGTGCCGGGCTGTTCACAGGGGGCAAGCGACCGCTTAGTATGCGGATGAGCGTGTACCTACCCTCATCTGTGGAGGCCCCCGAATGCAGGCATGGCGAGTCCACCGGAACGGCGAGCCGGGCGAGGTGATGCGGCTGGACGAGGTGGACCGGCCGGTGCCGGGGGACGGGCAGTCGCTGCTGAAGGTCCTGGCCGCCGACATCAACTTCCCCGACGCCCTGCTCTGCCGGGGCCAGTACCAGGTCCGCCCGCCGCTGCCCTTCACCCCCGGTGTCGAGGTCTGCGCCGAGACCGAGGACGGGCGGCGGGTCATCGCGACCCCCGCCCTGCCGCACGGCGGACTCGCCGAGTACGTCGTCGCCGACACGGCGTCGCTCCTCCCCGCGCCCGACACCCTCGACGACGCCGAGGCGGCGGCCCTGCACATCGGCTACCAGACCGGCTGGTTCGGGCTGCACCGCAGGGCGCGCCTCCAGGCCGGCGAGACACTGCTCGTGCACGCCGCCGCCGGAGGTGTCGGCAGCGCGGCCGTCCAGCTCGGCAAGGCCGCGGGCGCCACCGTCATCGGGGTGGTCGGCGGCGCCGAAAAGGTCCGTGTGGCACGGGAGTTGGGCTGTGACCAGGTCATCGACCGGCGCACCGACGACATCGTCGCCAGCGTGAAGGAACTCACCGGCGGGCGCGGCGCGGACGTCGTCTACGACCCGGTCGGCGGCGACGCGTACGCCAAGTCCGCCAAATGCGTCGCCTTCGAGGGGCGCATCCTTGTCATCGGCTTCGCCGGCGGGGCGATCCCGAGCCCCGCGCTCAACCACGCCCTGGTGAAGAACTACTCGATCGTCGGACTGCACTGGGGCCTGTACAACCGGAAGGACCCCGCCGCGATCCTCCGCTGCCACCAGGAGCTGACGGAACTCGCCGCCAAGGGCGTCGTCAAGCCGCTCATCAGCGAGCGTGTCCCGATGGCGGACGCCGCGTCCGCCGTCCAGCGCGTCGCCGACGGCACCACCACCGGGCGCCTGGTCGTCCTCCCCTCCCACGCGTCGGGGGCGAGCACCATATGAACGCGCTGGACGCGGCCGAACTCCGGCGCCGTACGGGGGAGTTGCTCGCCGCCCATCCGCCGGCCGACACGGACCCCACCGACTTCCTGAAGGCCCGCTTCGACGCCGGACTCGCCTGGGTGCACTTCCCGGCCGGTCTCGGCGGACTCGACGCCCCGCGCTCCCTCCAGTCGGTCGTCGACGCCGAACTGGCCGCCGCGGGCGCCCCCGACAACGACCCGCGCCGTATCGGTATCGGCCTGGGCATGGCGGCGCCCACCATCCTCGGGTTCGGCACCGACGAGCAGAAGCGCCGGTTCCTGCGGCCCCTGTGGGTCGGTGAGGAAGTCTGGTGCCAGCTCTTCAGCGAGCCGGGCGCCGGGTCGGACCTCGCCGCGCTCGGGACCCGCGCCGTCCGGGAGGGCGACGGCGACGACGAGAACGCGGGCGACTGGATCGTCAACGGCCAGAAGGTGTGGACGTCCAGCGCCCATCTCGCGCGCTGGGCCATCCTCATCGCCCGCACCGACCCCACCCTGCCCAAGCACCGGGGCATCACCTACTTCCTGTGTGACATGACCGATCCCGGTGTCGACGTCCGGCCGCTGCGCCAGATAACCGGCGAGGCCGAGTTCAACGAGGTCTTCCTCACCGACGTCCGCATCCCCGACGCCCACCGGCTCGGCGCCGTCGGTGACGGCTGGCGGGTCGCCCGGACCACCCTGATGAACGAACGCGTCTCGATCGGCGGCGCCCGCCTCCCGCGCGAGGGCGGCATGATCGGCCAGGTCGCCCGGACCTGGCGCGACCGCCCCGAACTGCGCACCCACGGACTGCACCAGCGGCTTCTCACCCTCTGGGTGGACGCCGAGGTGGCCCGGCTGACCGGCGAACGGCTGCGCCAGCAGCTCGCCGTGGGCCGGCCGGGTCCCGAGGGCTCGGGCCTCAAGCTCTCCTTCGCCCGGCTCAACCAGGAGATCAGCGGCCTCGAAGTCGAACTGCTCGGCGACGAGGGCCTGTTGTACGACGACTGGACGATGCGCCGCCCCGAACTCGTCGACTTCACCGGCCGCGAGGCCGGCTACCGCTATCTGCGCTCGAAGGGCAACTCCATCGAGGGCGGTACGAGCGAGGTACTGCTCAACATCGTCGCCGAACGCGTCCTCGGTCTGCCCGCCGAGCCGCGCGACGACAAGGACGTCGCATGGAAGGACCTCACCCGATGAGCGACACGGACGCGCCCGATCTGCTGTACTCCGAGGCGGAGGACGACCTGCGCGCCGCCGTACGGTCACTGCTCACCGGCCGCGGAGATGTCCCGGCGGCGCTCGTACGCGCCGAGTCGGGAAACCCGTACGACACCGCTCTCTGGACGTCGCTCGCCACCGGGATCGGCGCGGCGGGGCTGCTCGTACCGGAGGCGCTCGGCGGTCAGGGAGCGGGCCACCGCGAGGCGGCGGTGGTCCTGGAGGAGCTGGGCCGGGCGGTCACGCCCGCGCCGTTCCTGACCAGTTCGGTGATCGCGACCCAGACGCTGCTCGTCTGCGACACCGCTGAAGGGGACGGGGACGGGGACGGGGCCGCCGCGAAGCTGCTCGGCGCACTGGCCGAAGGCCGTACGGTCGCCGTACTCGCCGTCCCGCTCTCCACCGGACCGGACGTGCCGCTCCCGCTCGCCGACTCCGGAGCCCCGATCCCCGCGGTCGCCGACGCGGCTGCCGCCGACATCCTGCTGGTCCTCGGCCCTGACGGGCTGTACGCGGTCGGGACGGCGGCGCCCGGAGTGACGATCGAGGCGCGGACCCCGCTCGACCTCACCCGCCCCCTCTCGACCGTCACCGTGGACTCCGCCGCGCTCGCCGCCGGGACCCGGCTCGCCGACGCGGCCACGGCCGAGTCCGCCGTACGGCACGGACTGCTCGCCGGCGCGGGGCTGCTCGCGTCCGAGCAACTCGGCCTCGCCGAATGGTGCTTGGAGGAGACCGTGCGGCACACCCGCGAACGGCACCAGTTCAACCGCCCCGTCGGCTCCTTCCAGTCACTCAAGCACCGGATGGCCCATCTCTGGCTGGAGATCGTCTCGGCCCGCGCCGCCGCCCGCAACGCCGCCGACGCGCTGGCGACCGGCAGTCCCGACGCACCGCTCGCCGTGGCCGTCGCCCAGGCCTACTGCGGCCGGGTCGCCGTTCACGCGGCCGAGGAGTGCGTCCAGCTCCACGGCGGCATCGGCATGACCTGGGAGCACCCCGCGCATCTGTACCTCAAGCGCGCCAAGTCGGCCGAGATCGCGCTGGGTTCGGCCGGGTCGCACCGCGAGAGGCTCGCGGAGCTCACCGGTCTGCCGGCGCCCGGCGCCGCGACGAGGTAGCCCCGGCCGCCGGTCCGACCGGTACACCGCGTGGGCATCTGGACAGGCACCCCTTTGCGTACTGTTTAATTGCGAGTCGTTCGCAATAACGGTTGATCTTCAGTAGGGGTGTGGAATCCATGACCGCCCGTTCCATACGTGGCACGGTCGCGGCGGTGCTGGCAGGTTCGCTGGCCTGCACCGCCGTGGCGTGCTCGAACCCGGACAGCGGCTCGGGCGAGGGCGGGGACCAGGAGTCCGCCGTCGTCGGGATCGCCTACGAGCCGGAGAGCCTCAGCCCGCTGCTCGGCTACGGCAAGGACGGCAACTCCAAGCTCTTCGACGGACTTCTCACCGTCGACGGCTCGATGAATCTGAGGCCCGCGCTCGCCTCCGCGCTCCCCGAGGTCGCCGCCGACGGCATGACGTACACCTACCGGCTGCGCGACGACGTGAAGTTCAGCGACGGCAAGCCCTTCGGCGCGGCGGACGTCGTCTTCACCTACCGCACCATCCTCGACGCCGGGACCAACAACCCGTCCAAGACCGAGCTGGCCGCCATCAAGGACGTCACCGCCAAGGGCCGGAACACGGTCGTCTTCACCCTCAAGTACCCCTACGCGCCCTTCGCCCAGCGGACCGTGCTCCCCATCGTGCCGGAGCATGTGGCGGGCAGCCAGGACGTCAACTCCGGACCGTTCACCAGCAAGCCCGTCGGCACGGGTCCCTACCTCCTCACCAACTGGTCCAAGGGCGAGAAGATCAGCTTCAGGGCCAATCCGGAGTACTGGGGCGGCGAGCCCGCGGTGAAGAGGTTCACCATGGCCGTCATCAAGGACGACGACGTCCGCGCCACCCGGTTGCGCGCCGGTGACCTCGACGGCGCGATCCTGCCGCCCAACCTCGCCGAGGGTTTCGAGAACGACAAGGGCAGACGGACCTACGCCGCCACCACGTACGACTACCGCACCGTCACCCTGCCGACCCACAACAAGGTCACGGGCGACACCGCCGTACGCCGCGCGCTCGATCTCGCCGTCGACCGCGACACGATGGTCGACAAGATCCTCGACGGCGCGGGCAAGGCCGCCTACGGCCCCGTCCCCACCGACAGCGAGTGGTTCACCAAGGGCACCGAGCGTCGGCACGACCTCGCGGCCGCCGGGCGCGTGCTCGACGAGGCGGGCTGGAAGCCGGGCCCCGACGGCATCCGTACGAAGGACGGCGTACGCGCGAGCTTCCCGCTCTGGTATCTGACGGGCGACAAGCTCCGCCAGGACCACGCCCTCGCCTACGCCTCCGACGCCAAGAAGGCCGGCATCGACATCAGGACCCAGGCCGGTACGTGGGAGGTCATCGAACCGCGCATGAAGGTGGACGCCGTCCTGGCGGGCGGCGGAGCCCCCGGCGACCCGGACTTCGACCAGTTCGGCCTTCTCCACTCGGACCTCGCGGGCGACGGCTTCAACAACATGGCCCGGTACGACAACCCGGCCGTCGACAAGGCCCTGGACACCGGGCGCCAGAGCGGACGGAAGGCCGCGCGCAAGGCCGCGTACGACACCGTCCAGCGTGAACTGATGAAGAACCCCGGCTACACCTTCCTCACCCATATCGACCACCTCTACGTCGTCGACGACACCTGGGGCACGCTCACCACCCAGGTCGAACCGCACGACCACGGACTGGCCTCCGGCCCCTGGTGGAACATCGAGAAGTGGGCCCGTACCCCGTGAACCGACGTCTCCCCTGGGGGGCGATGGCCCGGATGACGGGACGGCGGCTGCTGTTCGCCGCCCCCGTCCTGCTGGTCGTCACCTTCGGCGTCTTCGCCGTCGCCGCGGCCTCCCCGTTCGACCCGGTCAAGGCGTACGCCGGCACCGCCGGTCTCACCGCCTCCCAGGAGACCCTCGACCAGCTGCGCGCCAACCTCGGAGTGGAGCGGGCACTCGTCCCGCGCTGGTGGGAGTGGCTGACGTCGGCCGCCGCGGGCGACCTCGGCGACTCCAGCGTCATGCGCCGCCCCGTGGCCGACGTGATCACCGAACGCCTCGGCTGGTCCGTGCTCCTGGCCACCACCGCCTTCGCTGTCGCGATCCTGCTCGGCACGGCGCTGGGAGTGGCCGGGGCCCGCCGCCCCGGGGGACTGCTCGACCGGGGCGTCAGCACCGCCGCGTACACCCTGGAAGCCGCGCCGGTCTTCTGGCTCGGGCTGCTCGCCATCTGGTTCTTCGCGCTGCGGCTCGACGTACTGCCGGCCGGTGGACTCACCGATCCGGGCAGCGACACCGTCACCTTCGGCCAGGTCACCTCCCATCTCGTGCTGCCCGCGGCCGTGCTCGGCATCTCGCAGATGCCGTGGTTCTACCTCTACGTACGGCAGGGGGTCGCCGACGCGCTGGCCGAGGACCCCGTACGCGGGGCCCGCGCCAGGGGACTGAGCGAGCGCACCGTGCTGCTCGGGCACGCCTGGCGTTCCGGGATGCTGCCCATGCTCACGCTCATCGGCTCCCGCGTCCCCGAACTCATCACCGGCGCGCTCCTGATCGAGACGGTCTTCAGCTGGCCGGGGATCGCGGCGGCCACCGTCGAGGCGGCGACCTCCGTGGACTTCCCGCTGCTGGCGGCGCTCACCGTGCTCGCCACGGCGGCCGTACTCCTCGGCAACCTGCTCTCCGACCTGCTGTACGGACTCGCCGACCCGAGGGTGGGCTTCGATGGCTGACACCACACCCGCCCCGCCCGCCCCGCTCTGGCGCTCCCACGGGCGCAGCCGCCGCTCGACCCGCACGGTCCGCGCCGTCACCTCGGCCGTCGTCGTCTCCGCCGTGGCACTGGCGGTGCTGATCGTCCCGCCCGTCGCCCAGCTCGACCAGCAGGCGGTCGATCTCGCGCTCAAGCTCCGACCGCCGTCCCTCGCCCACCCGTTCGGCACCGACGACGTGGGCCGCGATCTGCTCCTGCGCTGTGTGTACGGGCTCCGCGTCTCGCTCCTGGTCGGACTGGTCGCCGCCCTCGTGGCCACCGTCATCGGCACGGCCGTGGGCGCCGCGGCGGCGGCCCTCGGCGGCTGGACCGACCGTGTCGTGATGCGGCTCGTCGACACCTTCTCCTCGGTGCCGCACCTGCTCCTCGGCATCTTCATCGTCGCCATGTTCCGGCCCGGTGTCTGGCCGGTGGTCGTCTCCGTCGCGCTGACGCACTGGCTCTCCACCGCACGCATCGTGCGCTCGGAGGTCCTGTCGCTGCGCTCGCGCCCCTACGTGGACGCGGCCGTCTCCGGAGGCTCCTCGCGATGGCGGATCACGGTGCGCCATCTGCTGCCGGGCGTCCTGCCACAGGCGGGGCTCGCCGCCGTACTGATGGTGCCGCACGCCATGTGGCACGAGTCCGCGCTCTCCTTCCTCGGCCTCGGCCTGCCCAGCCACCAGGCAAGCCTCGGCAATCTGGTCCAGACGGCAAGGGGTTCGCTGCTCGCGGGCGACTGGTGGCCGACGCTCTTCCCCGGTCTGTTCCTGATCGTCCCGACCCTGGCCATCGCCGGGCTCGCCGGCGTGTGGCGGGAACGGATCAATCCGCGCCGCCGATCGGAGCTGATGCTGTGACCACCCCCGAGCCTTCGAGCGCCCCGGCGACGGAGTCGCCCGCGGCTCCCGTCCTCTCGGTGCGGGGCCTCGGCGTCCGCTTCCGGATGCGGGGCGGACGGCACATCGCGGCCGTCACCGACGCCACCTTCGACCTGGCGGCGGGGGAGTGCCTCGCGCTCGTCGGCGAGAGCGGCTGCGGGAAGTCGGTACTGGCGTCGGCGCTGCTCGGGCTGCTGCCCGCCAACGCGCGGACCACGGGCTCCGCCGTGCTGAGGGGAGCCGGGCCGGCCGGGGCCGTCGACCTGCTCACCGCCGACGAACGCACCCTGGCCCGTACCGTACGGGGCCGGCGCGTCGGTCTCGTACCGCAGAGCCCGGCCGCCCACCTCACTCCCGTACGCACCGTGCGCTCCCAACTGGCCGAAGTGCTGCGGGAGGTGACGGGCGTCCGGGGGCCGGCCCTTCCCCGGGCCGTCGAGGCGGCGGCCGAACGCGCGGCCTACCCCGCCGACCATCTCGACCGGTATCCGCACGAACTCTCCGGCGGCCTCGCCCAGCGCGCCGCCACCGCCCTCGCGCTGATCGGCGACGCCCCGCTGCTCCTCGCCGACGAACCGACCACCGGACTCGACCGCGAACTGGTCGACCGCACGGCCGACGAACTGCGACGCCACACCGACGACGGCCGCGCCCTGCTCATGATCACCCACGATCTGGCGGCGGCCGAGCGGATCGCCGACCGGGTCGCCGTCATGTACGCGGGCCGCATCGTCGAACTCGGCCCCGCGGAAGGCTTCTTCGGCCCGGCCGGACCACGTCACCCCTACGCGCGCGGTCTCCTCGACGCCCTGCCCGAGCGCGGCTTCACCGCCATACCCGGAATGCCGCCCGAGCTGGGCGATCTCCCCGACGGCTGCGCCTTCGCCGACCGCTGCCCGCGCGTCACCGACCTCTGCGCCACCCTGCCCGCCCTCACACCGGCGGACGGCTCGTCCGTCGCCTGCCATCACGCCGAGGAGCGCGTCGATGCTTGAACTCCTCGGCATTACCGCCGGATACGGACGCGGCACCCCGGTCGTCAAGGGCGCGTCCGTCACCGTCGCCCCCGGCGAGTCGGTGGGCCTCCTCGGCCCCAGCGGCTGCGGCAAGTCCACCCTCGCCCGCGTCGCCGCCCTGCTGCACCGCCCCGACGCGGGGACCGTCACCATCGACGGCGAACCCGCCACCGGCTGGCGCCACCGCGCCCCCAAGGCGCAACGCACCGCGATCGGTGTGGTCTTCCAGCAGCCACGGCTGTCGGCCGACCCCAGGCTCCGGCTCGGCGACCTGATCGCCGAGCCGCTGCGCGCCAACGGACGCCGGGACGAAGTGGCGGACAGGGTGGGCGACTTGGCCCGGACCGTCGGTCTCACCGACGACCTGCTCGGCCGCCGACCCCATGAGGTCAGCGACGGTCAGCTCCAACGCGCCTGTGTCGCCCGCGCGCTGGTACTGGACCCGCGCTGGCTGGTCTGCGACGAGATGACCGCGATGCTCGACGCCTCGACCACGGCCGCGCTGGTCACGGTGGTCGAGGAGTACCGGCGCGCCGAGGGAGCCGGACTGCTGGCCGTCGGACACGACCGGGTGCTGCTGGAGCGCTGGTGCGACCGTACGGTGCGCTGGCCGGAGATCACCGAGAGCGTCTGAATCACAGCCGTCGGGTGGCGGAACTCTTCGTAAGATCCCCCCTCTTGAGGCAGGTGGCGGCGGATACTCGGCTACGGCGTTCCTTCCGGATCAGGCCGGACCGAGATCCGGAAGACCCACCCCAGGACCTGTCCGGTCGATCTTCCGGGCCACGCGACGGCCGACCGGAGAGGGCCTCGTCCCCGCCCCACAGATCTCGGAGGCATCATGGCCCTCACGACCCGGCGCAGAGCGGTGACCACCATCGCGGCCGCGTTCGCCGGAGCAGTCGCCGTACCCTCTTACTACGCGCAGGCGACCGAGCACCGCGGCCCCCAGCCGCTGCGCCGCGCCCACGCGCACAACGACTATCTGCACGAGCGCCCCCTCCACGACGCCCTGTCGCACGGCTTCACCAGCGTCGAGGCCGATGTCTTCCTGGTCGACGGCGAACTGCTCGTCGCCCACGAGCCCGCCACGCTCGACCCCACCCGTACACTCCGCTCGCTCTACCTCGACCCGCTCCGCGACCGTGTCAGGGCCAACGGCGGCGCCGTGTACCGGGGTTACCGCCGCCCGGTGCAGCTGCTCATCGACATCAAGACGGACGGCGCCGCCGCCTATCTGGAGCTGCACGACCAACTGCGCGCCTACCGCTCCATGCTGAGCACCTACTCCCACGGAGGGGTACGGCCCGGTGCCGTCACCCCGGTCATCTCCGGCGACCGCGCCGCCCGTGTCCCGATGGAGGCGCAGCGCACCCGCCACGCCTTCTACGACGGCCGGCTCGAAGACCTCGGCGGCCCGGCGCGTGCCTCGTTCATCCCGCTCATCAGCAGCAACTGGACAACGAGCTTCACCTGGCTCGGAGTCGGCGCCTTCCCCGCCGCCGAACGCGCCGAGCTGCACCGCATCGTCCGCACCGCCCACCGCCGGGGCCAGCGGGTCCGGTTCTGGGCCACTCCCGAGGTGCCCGGGCCCGCCCGCGACGCCGTCTGGACCGAACTCCTCGACGCGGGCGTCGACCACATCAACACGGACGACCTCGCGGGCCTGGAGAGCTTCCTCGCCAAGAACGACCGCTAGCCGGCGCGGAAGTCAACCGGTAGTCAACCCGTACGGCCTACACGCCAGTTGCTCGAAGGGCCCCTCCGCTCCGCCAGACTGACGGCCGAATGCCGCAATTCCGGCGCGGCGGAGGAGGTTGGCGATGGCCATTTCGATCTCACTGGTCCTACTACTGCTGGTACTCACCGTGCTCTTCGTCCGCAACAGCGGACTCAAGCTGGGGCACGCGATCATCTGCGTACTGCTGGGATTCTTCCTCGCGGGCACCAGTATGGCCCCGACCATCCAGGACGGCATCGACTCCACCGCGAACGTGGTGAGCAGCCTCCAGCCCTGACCGGCAACGGAAGTACGGGTACCTCTGAATTGCCATCAGATATTTTATGGCCCGCAGTACCGCGGGGCACCAAGTGATGCTATTTATATAGGAGTCCATGACCCCACTCATCGGAGAAATTTTCGTGCGCTCAAAAAGACCACTCGTCGCCGCACTTCTGGCAATGGTCGTCGCCGCAACCGTCGCCCCCACAGCGAACGCGGCACCGCAGGCGGACGGTAAGTACGTGGCCATCGGCGACTCCTACGCGGTCGCCCCCGGTACGCGTACCTACGACAACCCGGACGACCCGTGCCGGCGCGGTCCACTGACCTACCCCCGGCTCTGGGCCGCCCAGCATCCGTCCGTCGGTTTCGTCGAGGCCTCGTGCTCCGGCGCCACCACGGCCGATGTCGTCAGCACCCAGATACCGCAGCTGACCGCGGACACCACCCTGGTGACGGTGCAGGTCGGAGGCAACGACGTCGGTTTCGTCGACGTCCTGACCAACTGCATCCTCACCATCGACGACCAGGACTGTATCAACGGCGTCGAGCTCGCGAAGCAGGCCGCCACCGGTGCGCTGTCCCCGGCACTCGCCCAGACCTACGGCGCGGTGCGGGCCGCCGCGCCGTCGGCCGAGGTCGTCGTCGTGGGCTACCCGCGGCTCTACAAGATCGGCGGTTCCTGCGGGATCTTCGGTCTGAGCGACGCCGAGCGCTCGGCCATGAATTCCGCGGCCGACGTCCTGAACGACATCATGGCGAGCCGTGCCGCCGAGGCCGGATTCACCTTCCTCGACCCGCGTCCCGCATTTGACCCGCACGCCATCTGCTCGGGTGGCACGGAATGGGTCACGAGCCTGGAGTGGGACAAGATCAACGAGTCCTACCACCCGAATGTGGAAGGCCACAGGGACGGATATCTGGCCGCCCTGAATTCCATTACGGGCTGACCGGATCACCTGGGTCGGGAAAACTGAAGGACTGAAACACCGAACGGCCGAGAACGGGTGAGGGCATTTCGCGAACGAGCGGAATGCCCTCACCGCTTTCTCATGGGTTCACCGGCACCGGCTCCCCGGCCGGTCCGCCGACACCGGCGCCACTCGTGACGCCCCTGATGCCCGCGTCCGTGCCCTCGTCGCCGACCAGCATCTGGGAGGCGGCCAGTTCGCGGTACAGCACGTCGGACTCGACCAGCTCCCGGTGCGTCCCCGTGCCGCGTACCCGGCCGTGCTCCAGCACCACGATCTGGTCCGCGCCCGTCACCGTGGAGAGCCGGTGCGCGATCAGCAGGACGGTGCAGCGGCGCGCCGCCTGCTCGACCGCCTCGCGCAGCGCCCGCTCGTTGTTCGCGTCGAGCTGCGCCGTCGCCTCGTCGAGCAGCAGCACCTCGGGACCGCGGAGCAGAGCGCGCGCGATGGCGAGCCGCTGCCGCTCACCGCCCGACAGCGCCACGCCCCGGCTGCCGACCTCGGTCCGCAGACCGGCGGGCAGCCGCTCGATCAGCGAGTCGAGCCGGGTCAGCCGCAGGACCTCCGCGATCCGCTCGTCCGTCACGTCCGATGCCGCGTAGGTGAGGTTGTCCTCGATCGTGCCCGCCATGACGGGCGACTCCTGCTCGACGTAGGCGATCCGGCGCCGCACCTCGGCGCGGGGCAGGGTGGCGATGTCCGCACCGCCGATCAGGATCCGGCCGGCCACCGGCTCGTAGAACCGCTGGAGCAGGGCGAACATGGTCGTCTTTCCCGCACCCGAGAGCCCGACCAGCGCGCTCTGGGTGCCGCCGCGCACCGTGAAGGAGACTCCCCGCAGCGCGGGCGACCGGTCCGGGTAGGAGAAGTGGACGTCCCGGAACTCGACCGGCGGCGCGTCCTTCCCGTCCCAACGACCGCGGCCCGCACCGCCGCCCATCTCGGGTCCGTCGACGTCCTCCTCGATGGGCATCCGTCCGACCTGCTCGATACGGCCCACGGCGCCGAGCCCCTGCTGAAGCATCCCCAGCCCCGCGACCAGCGAGCCGATCGGGCTCGCCAGGTAGAACACGTACAACAGGAAGGCGATCAGCGCCGACGCATCGAGGCTTCCCGAGGCGACCAGCGCGCCGCCCACCCCGAGCACGGCGAGGAACGCGGCCTGGATGGAGACGCCGGACAGCACCTTCACCATCGCCACGTACCGCGCGCCGACCAGGCCCGCGCGGTAGGCCCCGTCGACAGCCTCGTCGGCGCGGGCGGTCTCCCGGCCCTCGGCGCCGTTGGCCTTCACCGTCCTGGCCGCGCCCAGCGCCCGGTCGAGCGCCGCGCCGACGGAGCCGATCGACTCCTGCGAGCGGGCGACCGCCTCCCGGATGCGGGGCAGGATGAGCACCATCACCAGCGTCACCCCGAGCAGCACCGCCACGGTCACCCCGAGCAGTCCCAGATGCACCAGCCCCATCAGGACAACGGCCCCCAGGATGCTGAGCACACCGTTGGCGACCATCACCAGGCCCTCGGTCGCCGCGTTCTGCACGAGGGTGCTGTCGGACGTGACGCGGGAGATCAGATCCCCGGGCGCCCGGCGGTCGAGCTCCGGTACCCGCAGCCGGATCAGCCGGAACACCAGGTCCCGCCGGATCTGCCGTACCACCCGTTCCGACGTGCGCTGCTGCCACCACGACTGGAGTCCGGTGAGCACCGCCCCGAGGACGACCAGGGACGCCAGGAGCAGTACGGGTCCCATGACCCCGGTGCCGTCGCCGAGCCCGTCCAGCACATGCCGCGCCACCAGCGGCTGTACGAGACCGGCCCCGCTCGCCGCCAGGAGGAGCAGCAGCGAGGCGGACAGGACGAGACGGTGGGGCCGGGCGTAACCGAGCAGGACGCGCAGCGGAGCAGTACCTGACGGGTCGTCAACAGCCGTGCCGGGCGGTGGCTCGGCGGGCGAGTCGGGGAGAGCGTAAGCCGAAGTCATGGGGGGTCCCGGGGTAGCGGTCGGGGAGAGGCCGGCGGGGCGGAAGTCAGCCGGACGCGGGGACGGGGGCATGCCGCGCCGCGATCCGTTCGAGATGGTCGGCCGCGGCGGACCGGCCGCCCGCCGCGCGGAGCGACCGGCCGATGGACTCGGCGGCGGCGCGGTGGCCGCCCGAGTCGTCCAGCACGGTCGCGATCGCCGCGCCGAGCCGGGCGGCGTCCACGCGTCGGAAACGGACCCGCACACCCGCGCCGGCGTCGACCACCTGCCCCGCGACGATGGGCTGATCGTCGCGGATCGGCGCGAGCACCAGCGGCAGTCCGTGCCACAGCGACTCGCACACGGTGTTGTGGCCGGCGTGGCAGACGACGGCGTCGGCCCGTACCAGCAGGTCGAGTTGGGGCACATGCGGGCGCACGATCACATCGGGCGGTACGGCTCCGAGGGTCCGGCCCGGATCGACCACGACCCCCTGCACCCGGTCGCCCAGCGCGTCGAGCGCGGCCACCGCCTCGGTGAGGAAGCGGCCTCCGGCGTCCGCGTTGGCCGTGCCCAGCGAGACGAGAACGAGGCGGCGGCCCGGATCCAGACGCTCCCACGGAAAGTCCGCACCCCCGGCGCGCGGCGCCAGCGCCGGGCCGACCAGATGGACGTTCCCGCCCGGCAGCGGCCGGTCGCCCACCAGCTCCCGCCCCGTGAACGCGATCACGCCGTGCGGTGAGAAGCGTGGATCGCCCTCGGCGGACGGATCACCGATCCGCGACCGCAGGGCGCCGAGCAGCTCCGCCAGCCAGGCGCCCACCTTCGGCAACTCCGCGAGCGGGTCGACGAGTTCGGCCGACGTACTCGCGGACGTGACATGGACGACCCCGCGCCGCTCCGCGACCAGCGCGCCCGCGACGGCGTGCTGATCGGTGAAGACGGCGTCGGGACGGAACGCCTCGACCGCCGCGTCGACGCCCGGCGCCATCAGATCGGCGAGCGGGACGAAGAACCGCTCCCACAGATGCTGGAAGGCGGCCGGCCCGGCGAGGCCGGGCGGTCGGCTCAGCCCCTCGTCGGGCATGGCGCACTCGAACACATGGGCCCTGGGGCCCGCGAGCCCCCGGATCTGGTCGCCGTAGCCGGCCCACGCCACCTCATGGCCCCGGCCGAGGAGTTCGTCGGCGACGGCGGCCAGCGGATTGGTGTGACCGACCAGTGGGGGGACGACGAGCAGAAACCGAGTCACCGCACCGCCTCGGCCAAGTTGTGCTCCCACACCCAGCGCAGGATCAGGTCCTGTGTCTCCTCGGTGCGCTCGACCAGCACCGAGTGGCCCTGCTCCGCGAGGACCACGGTGCGGCACGAGACCAACTTGGCCTCAAGACCGGGCACTTGGGCGCTCAGCCCCGACTCGTCGCCGAAGATCGCGAACAGCGGGCAGCCGTCGAGCGCGTCCAGGCTGTCGTCGATCACCCGGCCGGCCGGGACGTCCTCCGCCAGGGTGGTCGTCGCCAGGATGCGGCTCGCCCCCCGGGAGAGCCGGGCGGTGTGCGCGCCGTGGGTCGCCGAGATCCAGCCGATGACCTCCTCGCGGGCGAGCTGGTTCTTGGCGTCCGCGAGCCCGTCGGCCATGTGCCGGGTCCACTCCGCCACCGGAGGCTCGGACTCGATCATGGTGACGGTGGCGACCCGGTCGGGGTGCCAGGCGGCGAACGCGGTGGCGATCGTGCCCCCGAAGGAGTTGCCGACCACATGGACCCGGCGGGTCTCGCCGAGCGCGTCGAGCACACCGACGAGATCCCCGACGAACGATTCGAGCCGGTACCCCGTGGCCGGGCGGTCACTGCGGCCGTGACCCCGCAGGTCGTACATGATCACGTCGATGCCCGCGGCGGCGAACGCCGGGCCGAGCGTGAAGTAGTAGCTGGCCAGGCTGTCCGTGAGCAGGCCGTGCACGAACACCACGACCGGCGGTTCGCCCCCGTCGGTCGGCGGGTTCGCCGCGGGCAGCCGCTGGACATGGGTCGTGATCTCCCCGGTGCGTATCTTCGCCATCGGATCAGACCTGCCCGGCGGTGCGCAGGGAGGCGGCGACATAGTCGACCAGCTCACCGACCGTGAGCGCGATGATCTCGTGGAGTTCGAGATCGGCGATGAACAGCGCGAGATTGACCCGGTCGCCGTAGTGCTCGCGCAGCGAACCGGCCAGCGTCACCAGATCGATGCTCTCCAGTTCGAGATCGTCGTGGAAGGTGGTCTCCCGGGTGATCTCGGCGTCGTCCGGACCGTCCTCCTCCAGCATGGTCCGCAGCATCGCGATGATGTCCCGCTCCACGGCCGCCGCCACGGTCGCCTCGATTTCGGTGGTCATTCCGAATCTCCTGTCTGATCTTTCTCGTCGTCGTTCTCGGTCGTCGTCCAGGCGACGACGTACTGCCGCTCCGGCAGCCCCGGCGGAGCGGCTGTCTCTTCCAGGCGCACCTCGTAGCGCCGTCCCCCCGTCACCACGCGGACACGGTTCTCGTCGGCGGCCACCACGCGGTACTCCGCCGGACGGCCACGCAGCCCCGTGCCGCGCGCCTTCGCGACGGCTTCCTTGGCGGTCCAGAAGCGGGTGAACCAGAGCGCCCCGCTGCCCGGCGACCGCGCCACCAGCGCGTCGAGCAGGGCGAGTTCGGCCCGGTCGCAGGCGGTCTCGACCGTGGCACGAGGCCGGTCGGTGACCTCCTCGATGTCGATGCCGCAGCTCCCGCGCGCCGCGACCGCCACCCCCGTCTCGCGGCGGTGCGCCACCGAGACCGTCAGCCCGTTCACCGTGCGCCCGTGCACCCCCTCGACCAGCGGACGCCCCGACTCGTCGTTGCGTACGGCGATCTCGGCCGGATAGATCTCCCCCGCGCCCTCCCGCCAGAGCAGCCGGCGCACCGCGTCCTTGGCCGCGATCCGTCCCAGCAGCCACTGGCGCCTGCGCACCGGCGGCAGTTCGTCGTAACGCGCCCGCTCGGTGGAGCCGAGCATGTTGCGCATGATCAGCTCGCGGGTCGCGAGATCGGGCCAGCGTTCATGGACGATCGACCAGCCCCCGGGGCGCGCGGTCGACAGGGTGTTCCGGCCCGGGAAGCGGTCCACCGTACGGATGTTGGGGTCGGTGTCGAAGCGCCGGTCCTGCCAGCCGGTGAACTCCGCCCACACGCGGCCGTCCCGGCCGATCAGCTGCATGTCGGCCGTGAGTGCGAGGTCGGTGACCTCGGTGATACGGATCAGACAGGTCAGCCGCTCGCCCGGCGGCGGATGCGGACCGTGGAAGCGGATGCGCTCCATACGGACCGGGAACACGGTGGTCCGCTCGGTGAGCGTCGCCATGATCCAGTACCCGAGCAACTGGCCGACGTTGTCCAGCAGGGCGCCCGGCGCCCCGGGGTTGGTCAGGACCCCGCGTACCCAGCGGTCGCCGATGGCCGTCAGCTCGCCGACGCCCTGGAACCGCGGACCGTGGAACATCCACCGCTCGTCGTAGAGCTGCTCGGCCCGCAGCCCGGGGACCCGTTCGGCGGCGGTGTCGACCGGCCACGGAGCCGGGGGCGCGGGATGGGCGGCGGCGAGTTCCACCACCGCGCGCGAGTAGCCGGTGAGGCTCACCTCGACCCGGTCGGGCCCCAACTGCCGTACCTCCACCGGCACATCGACGGCGGGGATCGCCTCGATCCACTTCAGCAGGCGTACGTCGTGGACCGCGACCGCCCGGGTGCCGGGCACGGATCGCTCGGCGATCTCCATGAGATGGCCGATGACGGTGGTGGCCGGGACGATCGGCCAGCGGTCCGCGTCGTCGGGCCAGCCGGGGCGCTGCCGGAAGAAGCAGTGGTCGAGGAGGTACGGCATCTCCGCGACATCGACACGCAGCGCGGCGGGAACGGCGGGAACGGAAGGCTCCGGCGGCGGGACCGGCCGGGCCGCCTGCGCCGCCACCGGCACCGGCGCCCGCTGCGCGGCCCGCGCCCCGATCAGCTCGTCCGCGACGGCCGCCGTGTCGTTGATCAGCGCCGACAGCTCGGCGGCGACCGGGAACCCGGCCCCGCTCCGCCCGAGCGCGGCCAGCCGGTCGAGAGCGTTGCCCCCGCCGACGGGCAGCCCGGCCGGAGGCTGACCGATGCTGTCGGCCAGGAGCTTCCGCGCCTGTTCGGGCAGGGACACCAGCGCGCCGCCGAGATCGAGCCGTACGCCGCGCCGCGCGCGTCCGGCATCCGACGGAGGGACGGAGACGGCCGTGACGGACGCCGGTCCCAGCAAGGGGCCGGCGTCCGGTGCCCCGCCCTCCACCCACAGCGCGGTGA
The DNA here is from genome assembly GCF_042716895.1 of Streptomyces sp. NPDC058653. NCBI lineage: Bacteria > Bacillati > Actinomycetota > Actinomycetes > Kitasatosporales > Streptomycetaceae > Streptomyces > Streptomyces sp. NPDC058653. The sequence goes on from NZ_JBHXRM010000005.1 coordinate 95,758, forward strand.
CGACCCGGCGCAGCTGCGCCAGGCTGTCCCGCGCCGACGAGTGCGCCGACACGACCAGCCGGTCCCTGCCCGCCAGGGTGTCGTCGACGAGCGAACCGAGCTGACCGGCGCCGAGCTGGACGAACGCGCGGTGCCCCGCGTCGTGCATCGCGGTGATCAGCTGCCGGAAACGCACCGGTTCGAGCAGATGCCGGACGAACAACTCCCGTACCGCCGCCGGGTCCTGGGGATAGCGCGCGGCGGTCGTCGCCGACCAGACCGGCGTCGACTGGGTGTGCAGTGTGTACGTCTCGGCGGCGCGTCTGATCGGATCGAGGTACGGGGCGAGCATCGGCGTGTGGAAGCCGGAGCGGAACGGCAGTACCTGCCCGATCACGCCCTCCAATCGGAAACGGTGGACGAGTTCGCCGACGGCCTCCTCCGGGCCGCAGATCATCGACTGGTTCGGCGCGTTGTCGTGGGACAGCACGACATCGACGCGGCCCGCCAGTTCGGCGAGCACCCGGTCTGCGGGCATCCCCAGCACGGCGAAGGCCGCGCCGGGCACCCGCAGCGCGTCCGGGTCGAAGCCGGCGAGAAAACTGTCGACCTCGGCGGCGGCGTGAATCCCGCCGCAGGCCATGGCCGTCCACTCGCCGACGCTGTGCCCGGCGACCGCGTCCGGCACCACGGACAGCCTGCGCAGCGCCGTGTCGAGCAGCCGTCCGAGCTGGAAGACGGCCGCGCCGTGCCGGCCCACGTCGCCGACCCTGGCGTCCTGGCCCGGCGACCAGGTCAGCCCGAACCGCTCGGCCAGCGAGTCCGCCCGCGCGTCGAACTCGGCCTCCAGACCGGGGAAGACGAACACGGTCCTGCCACCGCCCGGTCCGAGAAGCGGACGGGGGCTGAACCACACATCGCTGCGCCCCCGCCAGGCCGTGCCCTTCGCGACCGCCTTGCGGGCCAGCTTCAGCCGGCGCGCCGTCGGGTCGACGATGCCCAGCCGCACCGAACCGCCGGCGGGCGCGCGCTCGTCGAGACCGGCGGCCAGCACCGCGCGGTCGTCGGCGTCCAGCAGCGCGGCGAGCGCCGCCCGATCGGGTGCGGCGAGCCGGAGCACCCGTTCCGGCTCCGTGACGGTCGCCCTCGCCTTCGCCGTCCCTCGCGCCGTACGCCCCGTCGGGACCGAGCCCGGTGTCGCCTGCTCCAGCACGACATGCGCGTTGATGCCACCGAACCCGAAGGCGTTGACACCCGCCCGCCTCGGCGTGCCCGTCGCGGGGCTCTCCCACGGCAGGGCCCGCGCGAGCGGGGTGAACCGGGTCGCCTCCAGGGCCGGATGCGGCTCCTCGCAGTGCAGCGTGGGCGGCAGCACCCCGTGGTGGAGCGCGAGCGCCGCCTTGATCAGCCCCGCGATACCGGCCGCCGGCATCGTATGGCCGATCATCGACTTCACCGACCCGATCGCCGCGCGCGACCCGACGGCCGGGCCGAACACCTCGGCGAGCGTGGTCAGTTCGGCACGGTCACCGGCCGGGGTCGCCGTACCGTGCGCCTCCAGCAGACCGATCGCGTCGGCCGCGCGCGGGTCGAGACCCGCCGCGTCCCACGCCTGCCGTACGGCACGGACCTGCCCGCCCGGATCGGGGTTGAAGAGACTGGCCGAGCGCCCGTCGCTGGCCACACCGGTGCCGGAGACCACCGCGTACACCCGGTCGCCGTCGCGCTCCGCGTCCGCCAGCCGCTTCAGCACCACGATGCCGGTGCCCTCACCGATGAGCACACCGTCCGCGTCACGGTGCAGCGGACGGATCCGCTCACTCGGCGACAGCGCGCCGAGCTGGCTGAACACACTCCACAGCGTGATGTCGTGGCAGTGGTGCACCCCGCCGGCGAGCATCACGTCGCAGCGCCCGCTCGCCAGTTCGCGTACGGCGTGGTCGACCGCCACCAGCGACGAGGCGCACGCGGCGTCCACGGTGTACGCGGGACCACGCAGGTCCAGCCGGTTGGCGACCCTGGACGCGGCCAGGTTCGGCACCAGACCGATCGCCGACTCCGGCTGCTCGGGACCGAGTTGACCGGCGAACGCGGAGCGGACCTCCTCCAGCCGGTCCTCTCCCAGCTCGGGCGCCAGCTCGCGCAGCGTGCGCACCAACTGGTTCGCCGTACGCACCCGTTGGTCCAGCCTGACCAGACCCGGGGTCAGATAGCCGCCCCTGCCGAGCACGATCCCGGCCCGCTGCCGGTCGTCGGGCAGCACCGGCTCACCACCGGCGTCGGTGATCGACCGGTGCGCCACCTCCAGCGCGATCAGCTGGTCCGGCTCCGTACCCGCCACCGAGGTCGGCATGATGCCGAACCGCGTCACGTCGAACTCGGCGCCCGTGTCGACGAAGCCGCCCCGCCGGCAGTACACCCGGTCGCTGCGCGGGGGCCCGCCGGGCGCGTAGAACTCCTCGTCCCAGCGGCCCGCGGGCACCTGGGTGATCGAGTCGACGCCGCCCACGATGTTCCGCCAGTAGCTCTCCAGCGTGTCGGCGCCCGGGAAATACACGGCCATGCCGACGACGGCGACCGGCGTGCCGGAGTCCACCGAGGTCACCAGCCCGACGCGGTATAGACGGCCGCGTGCACCCGGGGCGCGCCCCAGGCCAGCTCACGCAGCAGGCTCAGCGGCCCCTCCTCGGGGTCGATGAGCTTGATCCCCCGGGCGGCGTACGAGCGCATCAGCGCCGGGGTGACCATGCCGCCGTTGGTCTCGGCGGCGGCCCAGGGACCCCAGTGCACGGTCAGCCCCCGTCGCTCGTCGGTCGACCAGCGGCGGCCCAGCTCCTCCAGCGCGTCGTTGGCGGCCGCGTAGTCCGACTGGCCGCGGTTGCCCAGCGCGGCGGCGATGCTGCCGAACAGCACGGCGAACCGGGGGCCGCGCGGCAGCACGTCCACCGCGTCGAGCACCGCGCGGGCGCCGTCGACCTTGGTGGAGAACACCCGGCCGAAGGAGTCCGCCGACTTCTCGGCCAGCAGCTTGTCCTCGATGACCCCCGCCGCGTACACGAGGCCGTCGAGCCTGCCGTGCTCGGAGTAGATGTCCTTCACGGTCGCCCGGACGGCCTCCGTGTCCAGCACGTCCACACAGTGGTAGCGCACCTCGCTGCCGAGCGCCCGCAGCGCCTCGACCGTGGCCCGTACCTCCCGCTCGGCGAGCACCGCCGAGACCAGCCGCTCCACCTCACCGGGCGAGGTCAGCCCGGTGGCCAGGAAGGCGGCCCGCAGCCCCTCGCGGTCGGTCGCACCGACGGTGGCCGGGTCCTCCGTCGCGGCAGGAACCGGTGTCCTGCCCATGAGTTCGATACGGCACCGGCTCGCCGACGCGATCGTCCGGGCGAAGCGCGCGGTGATGCCGCGCGCGCCGCCGACCAGCAGGACGACCGACTCATGGTCGAGACCGGCCGCCTCCGCCTCCGCCTGTCCCTCGCCCGCGGGTCCGGCCCCGGTGGCGCCGAGCGCGCCGAGACCGGTCGGGGTCAGCCGCAGCGCGTGCCGCTTCCCGCCGTGGTGGAGGACCACCGACTCCCGTTCGGTGGAGGCGAGTTCGGTGGCGAGAGCGTCCGCCACAGTGTCGGTGGCCGCGTCCGGCGCGACCTCGACGAGGGTCGCCTTCATGTCGGGGTACTCGCGCGCGACGCTGCGGAAGAAGCCGCGCAGACCGCTGGCCGTGCCCTCGGTCCTGCGCTCGACGGCGACGACCGTGCCGGGCGCGCCCGCGAGTGCCGCCTGGAACAGGGGCAGGGCCTCGGGGAGCGGCGGGCGGTCCGCGTCCAGCGTGTCGAGGAAGACGACGGCGTCCGCGGTGCCCATCGGCGGCTCGCCCGCCGGTACGAGCGTGGGCGACGCGCCGGCGGCGCGCAGCCGCTCGGCCAGGACCGGCGCCAACTCGCCGCCGCCGAGCAGCAGTACGGCGGCGCCGGCGGCGACGGTACCGGTCACATCGGGGAGCACCTCCTCGATGAACTCCAGGCGCTGCGGAGCCAGGATCTCCGCCTCCGCCGGGGACTCGGCACCGGTCTCCGCCGTCCGGGCGGTCCCGGTACCCCCGGCGGCGCCGGTGTCAGGCGCGTCCGACTCCCCGGGGCCCGTGAGCCGTTCGACGAGGAGGCCGGTGATCCCGGCGGCGGTGCGCGCCGTGCTCAGACCGTCCAGCTCGCCGCTCGCGTCCAGGGGCAGGCCGAGGCGTACGGCGAGTTCGCCGGCTATCTCGGCGCGCTTGATCGAGTCGACACTCAGGTCGGCCTCCAGATCGAGCTCTGGCTCGATCATCTCGACCGGGTAGCCGGTGCGGTCCGCGACGACGGCCAGAACGGCGCTGAGCACCGACTCCGGATCCGTCGGGGAGGGGGCGGCCCCGGCCTCCGCGACGGCCGCGGGCTCGGTCCGGGCGGGCGCCGGAGCGGGGGAGCCCGCCGCCGCGGTGGGGGACACGGCGGCGGGCAGTGTGAGGACCGACGGTGCGGTCGGTGCGGCGACGGCGGCCGGCTGCCAGGCGACGGGGGCCGGCGCCTGACCCGCGGCCACCGCCCCCGGGCCGCCGAGATAGGTCATCAGGACGTCGCGCTGGGCCGCGACCAGATCGCGGCTGGTGCGCAGGAATTCGGCGACGAGCGCGTCCGGTGCGCTGTGGGGGGAGTGGGGGGACTGGTTCTGCACGATCAGCTCCGTAACGGGTCGAGCGGGGCGCAGGGCGTGGGGGGGAATGGTTCCGTCGGCGAGCCGGACGAGCTGGCCGTCCACGGTCCAGCCGGGGCTCCGCCCGGCGTCCGCGGTCTCCGGGTCGACGGCGTCCCGGCCCTGGAACAGCCGCCCGGTGCGGACATCGGCCCCGTCGACGGCGAGCTGGGCCAGGGCGGTGAGGAAGCCGCGCAGCGCGCCGGCCCGGCCGCCGTCGAGTGGAATCGTCCGGTGGGGCCGGTCCCCGAGAACGGCCGAGACCAGCCGGCTGAGCACACGGCCGGGCCCGACCTCGGCGAAGACGCGGGCACCGGCGGCGTACATGGACTCGATCTGCTCCGCGAACCTGACCGGCGAGCCGATCTGGGCGGCGAGACCCTCCCGTATGCCGACGGGATCCGTCGGATACGGCTCGGCCGTGCGGTTGGCCCACACGTCGAACGCGGGCGGGTACACGGCCAGTCCGTCGAGCCGATCCGCGAAGTCCTCACCCGCCCCGGCCAGCAGCGGACTGTGGAAGGCGCAGGCCACCTGGAGCGGTTTGACGGAGTGACCCGCGTCCCGCAGACGCGCGACCGCCGCCCCGACCTGCTCGGTCGGGCCCGAAATCACCGTCTGCTCGGGGGAGTTGCGGTTCGCGGCGACGACCTCCCCGTCGAGGCCGGCCAGCCGCAGAACCTCCTCCACCTGCTCGGGCGACGCGGTGACGGCGGCCATCGTGCCCGGGTCGCCGCCCTCCTCCGTACGGGCCAGGATCGCCTGCGCGCGCTCCGCGCTGGCGGTGATGACGTCCTGCGGGGAGAGCGACCCGGCCACCCCGAGCGCGACCAGTTCGCCGTAGCTGTGGCCCCCCGCCATGTCCGGGCGCACGCCGACGGAGAGGAGCAGATCGGCCGCGGCGAGCTCGACGATGCCGAGCGCGGGCTGTGCGACGGCCGTGTCGGTGATACGGGCCAACTGCCCGGCCCTGCCCTGTTCGCCGAAGGCGGCCGGCGGATGGAGGAAGTCGGCCCAGCGCGCGCCGAGCTGGAGATACCGCTGCAACTCGGGGAAGGCGACGAAGAGTTCGGCGAGCATGCCCGGGCGCTGGCTGCCCTGTCCCGGGAAGAGGAACGCCAGTTTGCCGTCGGTGCCGGCGGCCCCGTCGGCGGTGTGGATCCCCGCCTCGGGCGCGTGCTCGCCCTCGGCGGCGCGCCGCAGCAGCTCGGGCAGTTCGGCGAGGCTCTCCACCACCACGGCGATCCGCACCCGCTCACCGCGGACCGCCGCCCGGTCGGCGCGGCGTGCGGCGCTACGCGCGTAGTCGCGCAGCTTCCACCTGCCCCCCTCGCGCAAGAGGTCCTCAAGGGCCCGTACCGACCGCCTGGCCGCCTCGGCGTCCTGGCCCCGGAAGGTGAAGAGCTCGGCGGGCCAGGTGTCGAGGGAGTGCGCGGGTGGCGCCTGCGTGTACGCGCGTAGAACAACGTGGAAGTTGGTGCCGCCGAATCCGAAGGCGCTCACTCCCGCGACCCGCTGCGCCGGCTCCACCGCCCACGGCGTTGCCGCCGTGTGGAAGACGAACGGGCTGCTCTCCTCCCGCCAGGCCGAGTTGGGCTCCTTCAGATGCAGGGTCGGCGGCTTCACCCCGTGGTACAGCGCCAGCGTGACCTTGATCAGACCGGCCAGGCCCGCCGCGCACTTGGTGTGCCCAATCTGCGACTTGACGGAGCCGACCGCGCAACTGGCCACCTCCGCACCGGCGTCGGTGAACACCTCGGTGAGCGTGGCGAGTTCGGTACGGTCCCCGACCACGGTCCCGGTGCCGTGCGCCTCCACGAGTCCCACCTCGGCCGGCGACACACCGGCGTTGCGGTAGGCCCGGGTCAGGGCGGCGTGCTGTCCCTCCGGGCGGGGCGCGGTCAGACCGAGCGCGCGCCCGTCACTGGCGCTGCCCACTCCGTCGATCACCGCGTACACCCGGTCGCCGTCCCGCTCCGCGTCCGCGAGGCGCTTGAGGACCACACAGGCCACGCCCTCGCCGAGGGCGATGCCGTCGGCGGCGGCGTCGAAGGTGGCCGAGCGGCCGGTGGGGGAGAGCGCGTGGACGGAGGAGAACAGCAGATAGTCGTTGATGCCGTTGTGCAGGTCGGCCCCGCCGCACAGCACCATGTCGCTGGTGCCCGCGACCAGTTCCTTGCACGCGACGTCCACGGCGGTGAGCGAGGAGGCGCACGCCGCGTCGACGGTGTAGTTGGCGCCGCCGAGGTCGAGCCGGTTGGCGACCCGGCCGGCGATGACGTTGGCCAGCATCCCCGGGAACGAGTCCTCGGTGAGCCGGGGCAACTGCTCGTCGAGCGCGGGCGGGATCGTGCCGATGTAGCCGGGCAGGACCGTACGCAGCGTCGTCGCGTTCGACAGGTCGCTGCCCGCCTCGGCGCCGAACACCACCGACGTGCGGGCGTGGTCGGTGCCCTTTGCGTCGTACCCCGCGTCGGCGAGGGCGCGGCGCGCCGCCTCCAGCGCGAGCAGCTGCACGGGTTCCACGGCGGCGAGCGAAGCCGGAGGGATGCCGTAGCGCAGCGGGTCGAACGGGATCTCGGGCAGGAAGCCGCCCCAGCGCGAGGGGGTGTGTTCGCCGTCGCCGTCGGGGGCGTAGTAGCGCTCCTGGTCCCAGCGCTGGGCGGGGACCTCGGTGACACAGTCCTTGCCCGCGAGGACGTTGGCCCAGAAGTCCGCCAGGTCGGGCGCGCCCGGGAACATCCCGGCCATCCCGACCACGGCGACCCGCAGCGGCTCGGGGGCCGGCCGCTCCGGCGCCGCGCCGATGCCCAGCGGGTCGCGCACCTCGCTCGCCCTGGCGCGCAGCCAGCCGACGGCGCCCTCGCTCACCGCGTCGTGCAGGGCGGCGACGGTGGTCACGGCCTCCCGGAGCACCACGACCTCACCGGCCATGAACATGCCCTCGTCGGCCTGGCGGGTCTCGTCCACGGCGAGCAGTTCGTCGCCGACGCGCTCGATGCCCTTGCTGGCGAGCCGCAGCCGGCCGACGTTGAACCGTTCGAGCCGCTCCCAGATCTCGCGGTCGGGTACGCCCCGCTCGCGCAGCTCGTCCTTCAGGGCGGCGAAGTCCGCGCCGATGGCGCTGCGCGCACAGCGGGTGGCGTGGCCCGGCGCCGTCTCCAGCAGATCGGTCCGCTCCGCGTCAAGGATCCGGCGCTGGAAGAGCGGCTGGATGGCGCCGCCCCCGACCGCCTCCTCCGTGAACAGATAGGCGGTGCCCATCAGTACGCCGAACGCGACGCCCGCGCGGGTCAGCGGGGCGGCCAGCGCGGCGGCCATCGCGGCCGACCGCTCGTCGTGGATGCCACCGGCGAAGAGGACGGTCAGCTCGGCCGCGGCCCGGTCGCCCGCCTCGTCGCCCGTGGCACGGGCCTCGGCGAGGAAGTCGAGCAGCACCTCGGTCTGGGCCTCCCAGAGCGGGAAGCTGTTGCGCGGCCCGACGTGGCCACCGCACTCTGCGCCCTCGAAGATGAACCGGCGCGCGCCCGCCGCCAGGAACTGGCGCAGCAGTCCCGGCGAGGGCACATGCAGGAAGGTCGTGATGCCCTCCGCCTCCAGCGCGGCGGCCTGGGCCGGCCTGCCGCCCGCGATGATCGCGTGCGTGGGCCGCAACTCCCGTACGACTTCGAGCTGGGCGGCCTTGATGTCCTCGTCGGCGAAGCCGAGCACGCCCACACCCCATTTGGCGTCGCCGAGAGCGTCGCGGGTGCGTTCGAGCATCGAGCGGGTCCGGTCGGCGTTCGCGAGGGCGAGCGCGAGGAACGGCAGGCCTCCTTCGGCGGCCACCGCCGCGGCGAACGCGGGCTCGTCGCTCACGCGTGTCATCGGCCCCTGGGCGACGGGCAGCCGGGTGCCGAGCGCCCGGGCGCCGGCCGAACCGGCGGCCAGTGCGGAGGCGGGCGCGTCGTCGGCGAACGCGGCGGCCATCGCGGCCCCGACGCCGCGGACGGCCTCGGCGACGGTGCTCCACCGCTCGGCGAACGAGGCGGCCAGGAAGGCGTCCTGGCCGAGCGGGACGAACTGGGCACGGAGATCGTCCGAACCGATCCTGGTGGTGAACTCGTCCTGCCCGGAGGGGAGTTCGGGGGCGCCGGGGCCACGGCGGCGGAGCACCCGTACCCCGTGGTGCAGCACCGTCTCCGACCCGTCGAGCCCGGCCAGCACCCCGGTGAGCTCGGTCGGCAGCCCCGCCTCGTCGAACAGGGCGAGCTGGGTGTCGAGCACGACACCCGCCGCGCCTCCCGCGACGGCCGCGGCGGCGGCGTGGGGGCCGATACCGCCGCAGGCCCAGGCGGGCAGGGACAGGGAGGGTTCGGCGAGCACCTGCTGGAGCAGGACGAACGTGCTCAGCTCGCCCGCGCGTCCACCGCTCTCCGAGCCGCGCACGATCAGCCCGGCGGCGCCGGCCTCGGCCGCGCCCAACGCCTCGGCGAGGCAGGTGACTTCGACCAGGACGCGGCGGCCGGCGAACTCGGCGGGCGACCGCGACGGGTCGGCGAGCAGCACCGTGTCCACGAGTTCGGGCAGCTCACCGTCGGTCGCGGTACAGCCCGCGGGTATCCGGACACCGAAGGGCGCGGACGACCAGCGGCAGGTGCGGTCGAGCAGATCGGCCACTTCCCGGGGGTCACCGGTGGGCAGTTCCAGCACACCGACCGCGCCGGCGGCGGCAGCGGAGGCGGTCAGGCGTGGGGACGGTCGTTGGAGCGGATTGAGCACGATGACCGAATGCGGCAGGGAAAAATCGTTGGACCAAGCAGGTCCCGGAGTCCGCATGAACTCTCCAGGTGCGGGGGGCAGTTGTGGGGATTCGCAGTTAAGTGGCCGCGCTTCCCCAGAGTCAACCGATCACAGAGAGTGGTCGTGCCGATTTGTCGAACGTATGTACGTCTTTGGCGTCCGGCGGATTCGGGCGGACCGGAGATCGGGGGGCGTTTTTCATCTGCGTCATCCGTGGATCATGTCGTTGATATCGACATGACACGCGCGTGGAACGTTCGGGGTCCGGGCGCCCCGGAAGCTGTGCGCCAGATCACAATAACTTTTTCGATGGATGTCCGGTTCCGGCCTTATGGCTACGGAGCGTGAATATGGTCCCGCCAACCCGCCTGTTGACCTTCATGGAGAAGTCTCGCCAGTTCAGAGGCGTGAAAAGGGTGCCCGTCGACCTTCCGGAAACCTTCTTTCGCGGCGTTCCAACGCTCAATGTCCACGAAGAGTCGAAAGTTTGGCAACGGAGCGCAGCCGGGAATTTCCGGACGGACCACCGCGAAGCGGCGACCTCACATTCCGCCGGGCCCGCGCGTCTACCCAGTGAAAGAGGATGTCGCACGAGAGGGAGGCCGGGCCATGTACGACACCGGAACGGAGCCGCGTACGGAGACCCGTCACGCGGTCGTCGAGACATCCCTCGGCGGTCTCACCGTCGTGGCGTCGGGTGACGCGATCACCGGCCTGTACTTCCCGCACCACTGGTACCTGCCGTCCGAGGAGAGCCTCGGCCGTCGCGTCGAGGTCCAGGACGACGCCCTGCTCACCCGGGCCGCGACCCAGCTCGGTGAGTATCTCGACGGTGGGCGCACCGAGTTCGACCTGCCGACGCGGACGAACGGGGACGCCTTCCAGGAGCGGGTCTGGGCGATGCTCCGGGAGATCCCGTTCGGCGCGACGACGACCTACGGCGAACTGGCCGAGCGGCTGGGGAACAAGGCACTCGCGCAGTCCGTCGGCCAGGCGGTCGGCCACAACCCGATCTCCATCATCGTGGCCTGCCACCGCGTGGTCGGCAGCAACGGGAAGCTCACCGGCTTCGCCGGCGGCCTCAAGCGCAAGCAGCGGCTCCTGGAGATCGAGGAGCCGGACGCGGTGAAGGAGGCCAGGCTCTTCTGAGCCAGGGTCCACGCGTGTCCACGCGTGTCCCCGCGTGGGGCCGTACACGGCTCGGACGTCTACAGAATGATGGACATGAAGAAGCCTTTCGAGCGGGTGGTCGAGGAGCACGCGGCCACCGTCCTGCGCGTGTGCCGGGCGGTGGTCGGTGTCCACGACGCCGACGACGCCTGGTCGGAGACGTTCCTCGCGGCGATGCGCGCCTACCCGGACCTGCCGGACGATGCCAACGTGGAGGCGTGGCTGGTGACCATCGCCCACCGCAAGGCCATCGACATCACCCGCGCGGGACAGCGCCGCGCCGTCCCCGTCGCGGAGCTGCCCGAGCGGCCCTCGGCGCTCGGACTGCCCGGCGAGAGCGACCGCGATCTCTGGGGGGCCGTCAAGGCGCTCCCCGAGAAACAGCGGCAGGCGGTGGCGTACCACCACGTCGCCGGACTGCCCTATCGCGAGGTCGCCGAGATCGTCGGCGGCACCCCCGAGGCGGCGCGCCGCGCCGCGTCGGACGGCATCAAGGCACTGAGAACCAGACTCGCGGACCCCGATCCGGACCCTGGGCCGAAACCAACGCCCGAACCTGAGCCGGACCCCGACCCCGACCCCGCCCCGGATCCCGTCCTGAAAGGAGCACGACCATGAAGGACCCCACCGCCGCCCAGGACCTCCACACCCTCCTCGACCGCGCCGACGACACCGCCGACGCCGAGACCCTCGCCCGGCTGCACACCAGGCTGGAGGACGCGGCCACGCGCGACGGCCTGCTGGACGTCGCGTACACCGTCGTCGACAGCCCCGTCGGCCCCCTCCTGCTCGCCGCCACGGAGAAGGGCCTCGTCCGCGTGGCCTTCACCAACCAGGACCACGACAAGGTCCTGGAGGGCCTCGCGGCCACGCTGAGCCCCCGGGTGCTGCGCGCCCCCAAGCGGCTCGACGGCGCGGCCCGTGAACTCGACCAGTACTTCAGCGGGGAGCGCAGGACGTTCGATCTGCCCCTGGACCTCTCGCTCTCCCACGGATTCCGGCAGCTGGTGCAGCGTCACCTCCCGGAGATCTCCTACGGCCGGACGCTGAGCTACGGAGAGGTCGCCCGGCTCGTCGGCAATCCGAAGGCGGTCCGCGCCGTCGGTACGGCCTGCGCGACCAACCCGCTCCCCGTCGTCGTCCCCTGCCACCGTGTGCTGCGGGCCGACGGAACGCTCGGCGGTTACGCGGGCGGGCCCGCTGCCAAGTCCGTACTCCTCGACCTGGAATCGGCGGCCTGATCGCGGCCGAATGGCCTCTTTAGGACTGACGCGACCCTCCCCGCGACACCACAATGGCAGGCCCATGACATGTCATGACCGGGATAACGGGGAGGGCACATGAGTCCGTACCGCACCGAGAGACCTTCGCGCAGACTGTTCCGCTCAGCCGCTTCGGCCGTGGCGGCACTGACCCTGCTGCTGGGCTGGTTCACCGCCACCGGATCGACGGCGTACGCGCAGGAGTCGGCCGCTCCGGCCGCCACCGCCCCAACTCCCGCCGACGGCAGGGCGGTCGAGATCCGCGGCGGTTCCACTCTCTACAGCGGCATCGGCACCCGCTGCACCGTGGGGTTCAACGCCCGGAGCGGCAGCACCCACTACGGTCTGATGGACGGCCGCTGCGTGGCGGGCGCCACCAACTGGTACGCCGACGCCGCCAGGAGCGTCCTCGTCGGCGTCACCGCCGGAGCGGGCTTCCCGTCCCCGGACAACGCGGTCATCCGCTACACGAATACGTCGGTGGTCTACCCCGGAGAGGTCACACTCGGCCCCGGCGGCGCGCAGGACATCACCCGTGCCGCGCGCCCGGTGATCGGCCAGTCCCTCTGCCACGCGGGCCCCGTGACCGGAGTCCGCTGTGGAACGGTCACGGCCGTGAACGTCTCGGTGCACTACCCCGAAGGCACGATCAACGGACTGTTCAGCTCCAACATCTGCTCCGACCGCGGCGAGGTGGGCGCCCCCGCGTTCTCCGGAACCACCGCCCTGGGCATCATCATCGCCAGCAGCGGAAACTGCTCCTCGGGCGGCGTCACCTACTACCAGCCGGTCGTGGACCTGCTGGCCAGGTACGGCCTTTCCCTCTACTGACGGCTCTCAACTCCCCGGGAGGTGGCCGGTATCGGCCGCCTCCCGGCGCGCGTCCGGACCGGATCCGGCCATGGTCCTCCCGGGCGGGCCCGGTGCCGCCCGCAGCAGGATCTCCGCGCCCCGCCGGGCCTCCTGGGCGGGCCCGGTGTCCTTCCGCAACTGCGCGGCGACGACCGCGCCCTCCACCAGGAGATAGACGGCGTCCGCCACGACGGCCGGATACCCCGCCTCGCGCACCGTGCCGGTCACCAACTCCCGGAACGCGTCCTTGTGCCGGTGCACCTCCGCCGTGACGGCGGCGTTGGCCGGCCCCAGTTCGCCGTAGGCGTTCATCCACGCGCAGCCCCGGAAGTCCGGCTCGCCGAACCAGTCGTACAGCCAGTCGAACAGCGCGTACACCCGCTGCTCCGGGCCGTCCGCGCCGGCGACGTACCCCGCGAGCGTGCCCATCATCCGGTCGTGGCGCCGCCGCAGGAACGCGCGGACCACCTCGTCCTTGCGGGAGTAGAGCTGGTAGATGCGCTTGAGCGGGACGCCGGACACCGTACGGAGGCGGTCCATGCCGACAGCCTGGATACCGTGCGCGTAGAACACCCGCTCGGCGGCGTCGAGCAACCGCTCCCGGACCTCCCGGAGCGGATCGTCTGAGTTGGGGACGGGGGACACGAAACCTCACTGGGGCGCGGCGCGTTGACGTAGAGAACGATCGTTTTCTAGACTACCAGCGAGTCAGAGAATGACCGTTCTCAGGAGATGGCCCATGACCGTCCGCCCGCCCGTACCGCCTTTCGACCGCGCCGCCGCACTGAAGAAGGTGCAGGCCGCCGAGGACGCCTGGAACACCCGGGACCCGGAGCGTGTCGCGGGCGCGTACACCGTCGACTCCGTCTGGCGCAACCGCGACACGTTCGTCACCGGCCGCCCCGCGATCGTCGAGTTCCTGACCGACAAGTGGTCGCGCGAGCTCGACTACGCGCTGCGCAAGAACCTCTGGGCCTTCGAGGGCGACCGCATCGCGGTGCGGTTCCAGTACGAGTGCCGCGACAGCGGCGGCCAGTGGTGGCGCAGCTACGGGAACGAGCTGTGGGAGTTCGACGAGAACGGGCTGATGCGCCGCCGCGAGGCCAGCATCAACGACCTGCGGATCGAGGAGGGCGAGCGGCGCGTCTTCGGTACGCGGCCGGAGAGCGAGCACGGCGTGGAGTTCCCGCTCCGATGACGCGCGGCGCGGTGCGGAGCTACGCGGCGCGGGTCGCGATCCCCGGGTACGAGAGCACGAGACCGGCCTCGTCGTAGACCAGCCGGCAGCGGAAGTCGAAGGCGGCGGCCGAGTAGTCGTAGCACTGCCGAGCCCCCTCGTCGTCGACGCGCCGGTAGTCCTGCTCCAGCCGGTCGACGGCGAGGCCGAGCGCGCGTACGTACGCGGCCGGGGCCTCTGCCGCCTCCCCGACGGCCAGTCGGAAACGGTGCACGGGAAGGGTGTTGGTCATCGCCGAGGACTCCAGATCGACGTCCAGACACCCGTCGAGATACGGTGCCGCCGCTCCGTCCACCTGCCAGTGGCCCATGCCGTCGGCCTGGAGCACGGTCGAGCGGGTCCCTTCGTCGGACCGCCCGGTGACGACGGCCCGGCGGGTCACCCAGTCGGCGTCCAGCGTGATGTCGTAGTCCACCGTCCAGGTCCGGCCGTCCTCGACGGCCGTGGTGCACCCGACGAGGTGATGCCCGTCGCCCGAGGGTCGGAAGTACACGACCTCGAAGCCCCGGCGCGCGTGCTCGTGCGCCCAGGTGGCGGTCGCGGGAAGCGGTAGGAAGGTGCTCACTCCCGTACGGTTTCACGCCCCGCCCGCGAGGGTGGGACGAACGCGCTCATCACCGTGCGTCGACGAAGACGGCGTCGCGCCTCGCCCGGGCTCTCGGATGCCAGAATGGTCCGATGATCGTAAGACTCGCGCGAGCCGAAGACCTGTCCGGCTTCCTCGGGCTGGCCGCCCAGGTCGAGCACTGGTTCGGCCCCATGGTCGACGATCCCGGCTTCACCGCGGCGGTCGTCGAGCACATCCGCGCCGGGAAGGCCCTTGTCGCGGTCGACCCGGAGGGACCCGGGGAGCCGGCGCCGCTCGGCGGGCTGTTGTTCGGCGCGGACGCGCCTGCCTTCCACGTCCACTGGCTCGTCGTCTCCGAGCGGGCGCGCGGGCGGGGCGTCGGCGGTGCGTTGATGGCCGACGCGATGAAGCGGTTCGTCACGGGCCCCGGCACCGTCGAGGTGGTCACCTTCGGCGCCGACCATCCCGGAGCCGTCGTCAGCGGCGCCCGGATCTTCTACGAGCGGCTGGGCTTCAGCCCCGCCGAGGCGACCGACCCCGGCCCGGAGGGCGGCTCGCGACAGGTCTACCGACTGTCCGTCAGCTGATCGCCCACGACCCCGAACATGCCTGCCCTTCAGGTGAGTTGGGCTCACCGTGGGCGGGAGTCGCCCGGTCGTCGGAGGTCTCCCACCGGTGACATAATCCCGCGCATGACATCAGGCACCCCCAAGCCCCAGATCGACACCAGCAAACCCCACCCCGCCCGCGTGTACGACTACTTCCTGGGCGGCAAGGACAACTACCCGGTCGACCGGGAGCTGGCGGAGAAACTGGCCAAGGGTGCGCAGCGCGGGGCGCAGATCAACCGGGAGTTCATGCAGCGCGCGGTGGCATGGGCCGCCAGGAGCGGTGTCGAGCAGTTCCTCGACATCGGCACCGGGATACCGACCGAGCCGAACCTGCACCAGATCGTGCAGAAGACCGTCCCGGCCGCACGGATCGTGTACGCGGACAACGACCCGATCGTTCTCCGGCACGCCGAGGCCCTGCTGGTGAGCACGCCCCAAGGAACCACCAAGTACGTCCACACCGACCTGCGCCGGCCGCTGGAGATCCTCGAACACGCCCGCCTTTCCCTGGACTTCGACCGGCCGGTCGCCCTGTCCCTCGTCGCGGTGCTGCACTTCATCGGGGACGAGGACGATCCGTACGGCATCACCCGGACCCTCGTCGACGCCCTGCCGTCGGGCAGCCTTCTGATCATCTCGCACGGCACCGCGGACTTCCTGGACCCCGAGCAGGCCAAGAAGATCACCGGCACCTACCGGTCCGGCGGCATCAATCTGCGGCCCCGGACACGGGCCGAGGTCGAGCGGTTCTTCGAGGGACTCGACCTGGTGGATCCCGGTCTGGTGCGGGCCCCCGAGTGGTACAAGGACACCCCCGCGCCGGCGAACGAGGAGAGCGGCTTCTACGTCGGAGCGGCGCGCGTACGGTAGACCGCCGCCCTGTGCGGCGGCCTTCTCCCTCAGCCGTCCGACGCCGTGGCCGAGCTCCGCCGACCCCGAAGTTCGCGGAGCTCGTACAGCCCGACACAGGCCGCCAGCACCGCCACACACCCGGTGAAGACCAGGCCCACGACGCGCAGGTTCAGCACCAGCGTCAGCGCGCCGATCCCGATCACCGGCAGGGAGATGCCGATGTACGCGACGACGAAGAACGCCGAGATCGTGCCGCCGCGCGACTCCTGCGGCGCCGCCGCGCCGATCAACGTGATGGCGGCGCGGAACGCCAGCCCCTGACCCAGCCCGCCGCAGATCACACCGACCACCAGCAGTGCCAGCGACTCCACGAACAGCGAGACGCCCACGAGTACGAGCCCCGCCACCAGCACCAGGCTGCCGCCCGGCAGCGCCCTGGGCGCGCCCACCCGGCCCATCTGGGACTGTCCGACGGTGGAGGCCAGGAAGACGGAGAACACGACGGCGCCCGCCACTGCCAGATTGGGCTCGCCCAGGGTCGTTCCGACGAACGTCGGGGACACCGCCGTACAGAGGCCGAGCAGGGCGAAGCCGGCGAACGCGGCCAGTGCCGCCGGCGCGAAGATTCCACGCACCTGCGGCGGTACCCTCAGCCCCCGCGGACGCAGCCCCGGCCGCCGGGTCCGGTGCTCGACCGGCTCCGGCAGGAACCACGTCAGCACCATCCCCACGAGCGCCAGCCCCAGGGCCGCCGCGAACGGCAGCCGCAGCGGCAGGGGCGCGTACTCCGCGAGCAGCCCCGCGAGCAGCGGGCCGCAGCCCAGACCGCCCATGTTCGCCGCCGTGGCGGCCAGCCCCGCGCGCGCCTCCCGGCCCGCCGGGGCCAGGTCCATCACGGTGGCGGTGGCCGCGCCGCTGAACAGCCCGGCCGCGAAGCCCGACAGCAGACGCCCCGCGAACAGCAGCGGCAGCCCGCCCTCCGACAGGAAGCACACGGCGCTGGCGACGGAGAGCCCGAGCCCGATGAACAGGACGGGCCGGCGGCCGATCCGGTCGGAGAAGTCGCCGAGCAGCAGCAGGACCGCGATGACTCCGAAGGCGTAGACGGCGAAGACCACCGTCACCATGAACTCGGAGAAGTGGAGCTCCTCGCGGTAGAGCCCGTACAACGGTGTCGGCAGCGTCGTACCCAGCATGCCGATGGCGAAGACGACGGCCGCGCCGAGATATCCGACCGAGAACCCTCGCGTGGTGCGCTGCGTCACGGTCACGGCGTCCTCACTGGATGAAAGGGATGTTTCCCACCCGGAGCGAAGCCGTGTCGGCCCGGTCCGGCCGGCCGGTCTCGTCGTCGGGCGAGCCGGGGACATATGGATACGCCCCCATCGAGTGAATCGTATGCTTTAGATGCGATTTCTTAATATTCGTCTCGTGGCGTGTCCCGTCGGCCCGGTAGGGCCAGGCCAGGCAGCTTTGGGCCATGACACAGACCAAGGCCGTCGCGACCGGCCTGCGAGAGACGAGCCGCCCGGCCCGCCGGGACTGGACGGCCGACGGCGGTCTCCTGTGGCTGGCGGTCGTCGCGAGCGTGTACACGATTGTTCAACTCGTCGTCCTCGTACCGGGATCCGGGCTCGGCTGGGACGAGACCGTGTACACCAGCCAAGTCAGCCGCGCCCCCTCCGACACCGCGTTCTTCAGCGCCCCCCGCGCGCGGGGCATCACCTTCCTCATCGCCCCGGTGACCTCGCTCACCTCCTCCGTCGAAGTGCTCCGCGTCTATCTGGCGTTGCTCTCGGGCGCGGGTCTCCTCCTCGCCCTCGGCGTATGGCGACGGCTGCTTCCCGCCCCCGTACTCGCCCTCGCCGGCGCCCTGTTCGCCGGGCTCTGGATCACGCTCTTCTACGGGCCGCAGGTCATGCCGAACCTCTGGGTCGCCCTCGGCTGCCTCTGCGCCGTCGGCTTCTTCGTCAGGGCCGCGCTCGACCGGACCGACCGCACGGCCCTCGTCGGTCTCGGCGTCGCCGTGGCCTTCGTCGCGCTCATGCGCCCCACCGACGCCTTCTGGCTCAGCGCGCCCCTCGCACTCGTCGCCCTCGCCGTCCCACGGTGGCGCCGCTGGGCCCTGTTGAGTGCGCTCGCCGCAGGCGGGGTGATCGGCTGCGCGGAGTGGGTCATCGAGGCGTACGTCAGTTACGGCGGGCTCTTCACCCGGCTCGCGCGCGCCAGCGAGATCCAGGGGCACCTGGGCTGGCACCTCGTCTTCGGCGACCACATGCGCTCGCTCGACGGGCGGTTGCTCTGCCGCCCCTGCGACATCCGGTGGCGACGGCCGGCCACCGCGATCTGGTGGTTCGCGCTGCCGCTGCTCACCCTCGGCGGGCTGCTGGTCGCCGGGCGGCTGCGACGGCTGCCGCTCGTGCTGGTGCCGACACTGGTCGGTCTGTCGATGGCCGTGCAGTACCTGCTGCTGATCGGGTACGCCGCGCCGCGCTTCCTGCTCCCCGTGTACGCGCTGTTCGCCCTGCCCACCGCCCTGTTCCTGGTCTGGCTCGTCCGTACGGCGCGGCCCCGCCGACTCGTCGTGGCGCTGCTCGTGACGGCCGCGGTCGCGCATCTGTGGGTCCAAGGCTCCGTGGTCGCCGACCGGGCCGAACGCAGCCGCGCCGACCGGGTCAAGTTGAGCGGCGCGGCGGCCGTGCTGGCCCGGGAGGGTGTGACACCGCCGTGTGTGATCAGTGGTACCGAGGCGATCAGGGTCGCCTTCCGCGCCGGGTGCGCGTCACGGCAGACCGGCGGCCACGACGGGAGCATCACCCCCGCCCGACTCGTGGCCCTGGCGCGTGAGCGGCCGGTGGCGTTCGTGGTGGCGGGAGGGGCCGCACCACCGGCGTACGCACGCGGCTGGCGCGTCGAACCGATCCCGGACCTGCCGGGTCTGAGCGACTGCCGCGTGTATCTGTCACCGTCCGCCCGCCCGGTCCCGGTCGCTCCCTAGGGGGAGGGCGCGGCCGGCTCAGTCCTTGCCGCGCGCCCGCAGGAACCGGTCGCGTCCCTCGGCCAGTTCCACGAGCGGGTCCGGGTAGTCGTACGCGGCCCGTTCACGCGCCGGGAGCCGCCACGGCTCGTGGACGGCCGCGCCCGCGAGCCCCCTCAACTCCGGTACCCAGCGGCGTACGTAGCGTCCCTCCGGGTCGTAACGCCTGCCCTGGATCACGGGGTTGAGCACCCGGTTGGGGCGCGAGTCCGTGCCGGTGCCCGCCATCCACTGCCAGTTGAGCTGGTTGTTGGCGATGTCACCGTCCACCAGCAGCTCAAGGAAGTGGCGCGCGCCGACCCGCCAGTCCACGTACAGCGTCTTGGTGAGGAAGCTGGCGGTCAGCAGCCGCCCCCGGTTGTGCATCCATCCCTCGTGGCGCAGCTGACGCATCGCGGCGTCCACCACGGGATAGCCCGTACGGCCCGCCTTCCACGCCTCGATCTCCGCGCCGGCGGACTCCTCCGAGCGCCAACGGTCGTCTCTGGCGCGGTAGTCGGCCACGGAGGCGTCCGGCCGGGCCGCGAGCACCTGGTGGTGGAAGTCCCGCCAGCACAGCTGACGTACGAACGCCTCGGCGCCGGCGCCGCCCTTCCGGCGCGCCCGCGCGACGAGTTCGGTGGGGGAGAGCGTGCCGAAGTGCAGGTGCGGCGAGAGCCGGGAGGTCAGGTCACCGGCGAGATCGTTCTGGCCGTCCTCGTACGAGGCGAGACCGGAGCGGCTCCAAGCCGCGAACCGCTTCCGGCCCGCCGTCTCGCCGCCCTCGGCGAGTCCTTCCGACACCCCCCGGACGTCCGCGCGCGCCGGGACCCGGTCGGAGCCGATCCCGGCGGGCACCCGCACCGTCCGGGGCGCCGCGAGCACGTCGCGCGGGCGCTCCCGCGACCAGCGGCGGAAGTACGGGGTGAAGACCGCGAAGTGATCGGAGCCTCCCGGAGTGACAGCCCCCGGCGGGAGCGCGGTGAGCGTCGCGTCGTGGACACGCAGGCGGCGGCCGTCGGACTCCAGCGCGCGCCGCAGCCGTTCCTCGCGCCGTTGGGCGTAGGCGCTGACGCCCCCGGCCGTCCGCACCTCGTCCGCGCCCGCCTCGGCGGCGACCTCCCGGGTCCGCTCCACCACGTCGCCGCCGCGTACGACGAGCCGGCCGCCGCGCTCCCGGAGACCCGCGTCGAGATCGGCCAGACAGTCGGCGAGGAACGCCCGCCTGTTGGGCGTGGCGAACCCGGCCGACGCGATGGCCTCGTCGACGACGAAGAGCGGCACCACCTCGTCGGCGGCCGCGAGCGCGGCGCGCAGCGTGGGGTTGTCGTGCAGACGCAGGTCGCTGGTGAACAGGACGACCGAGACGGTCATGGAGGTCCTTCCGCTGCATGAGACTCACTTGTGCCCGGGGTTCCGTCCGTCGGGCCGTCAGGGGTATCTATAGGCCCACGGGGTGACCGGCCCGCGCGACGGCGCGCCGGGACACGGCACCGGTGGGGCATCGGCGCACGCTTCCCCCGCAGGGACGACACCCGGCCGGGGGACGCTCGCCCGTGGCCCGTCACCCGAAGAGGTGTACGGGTGACGCGGCTGACGGACGCGCGGCGGGTGCCCGTGATGGAGTGAGGCGCCACGAGCACGCCGGACAGCACCGGTTGAACGGTGAACACAGCCGTCCGACGCGAGGATCCGACGCGAGGGAGAGGAGACGCGATGCGCGGCAGCGGCACCGGGGCACGCCCCTCCGCAGAAGAACTCGTCCGCCCCCGCGCGCCGATCGCCGCCGTCCACCGGGGGAGCCGCCCATGAAGAGCCTCGACGGACCCACCGACCACGTCGTCGTGGTCGGCGCCGGGCTGGCCGGGCTCGGCGCGGCGCTTCATCTGCTCGGCGCCGGGCGCGCCGTCACCGTCGTGGAGCGCGGCAGCGGGCCCGGCGGCCGGGCCGGGTGTCTCGAACGCGGTGGCTACCGGATCGATACCGGCCCCACCGTCCTCACCATGCCCGACCTCGTCGACGAGGCCTTCGCCGCCGTCGGCGACAGCCTCGCCGACCGGCTCGACCTCGTCCCCCTGCACCCCGCCTACCGCGCGCGGTTCGCCGACGGCGGCGAGCTCGACGTCCACACCGGTGGCGAGGCGATGGAGGCCGAGGTCGAGCGCTTCGCAGGTGCCCGGGAGGCCGACGGGTACCGGCGGCTGCGCCGCTGGCTGGAGAAGCTGTACGCGGTACAGATGCGGCGCTTCATCGACGCCAACTTCGACTCGCCGCTGAGTCTGCTCCACCCCGACCTCGTCCGTCTCGCGGCCCTCGGCGGCTTCGGCCGGCTCGACGCCCGCGTCGGCTCGTTCCTCTCGGACGAACGACTGCGCCGCGTCTTCTCCTTCCAGGCCCTGTACGCGGGAGTCCCGCCCGCCAAGGCACTGGCCGCGTACGCCGTCATCGCCTACATGGACACCGTGGCCGGGGTCTACTTCCCGCGTGGCGGCATGCACGCCCTGCCCCGGGCCATGGCGCGGGCGGCGGCCGACGCGGGCGCCGACTTCCGTTACGGACACGACGTCACGCGGCTGGAGCGGTCGGGCGCCGGAGCCGGAGCGGGATCCCACAAGGGATCGGGCGAACGAGTCACCGCCGTCATCACCGGCCGGGGCGCCGACCAGGTACGCATCCCCTGCGACGCGGTCGTCCTCACCCCCGACCTGCCCGTCACCTACCGCCTGCTCGGCAGACGGCCCCGCCGCACGGTCCCCCTGCGGTTCTCACCGTCCGCGGTGGTGCTGCACGCGGGCACCGACCGCACCTGGCCCGGGCTCGGCCACCACACCCTCTCCTTCGGAGAGGCCTGGAAGGGCACATTCAGGGAACTCACCCACACCGGGAGACTCATGAGCGACCCCTCACTGCTCATCACCCGCCCCACGGCCACCGACCCCTCCCTCGCCCCACCGGGCCGCCACCTCCACTACATCCTGGCGCCCTGCCCCAACACCCTTGTAGGACCCGGCGTCCGGGAGTGGGCGGACCTCGGCCCCCGCTACCGCGCCGGCCTCCTCGCCGAGCTCGAACGCCGGGGCCTGGACGGACTCGGCGCCGCCATCGAGGAGGAGTGCCTGGTCACACCGGCCGACTGGGCCGCGGACGGACACGCGGCGGGCACTCCGTTCTCCGCCGCCCACACCTTCGGGCAGACCGGCCCCTTCCGCCCGCGCAACCTGGTCCGCGGCACCACCAACGCCGTTCTCGCCGGCTGCGGCACCACCCCGGGAGTCGGCGTCCCCACCGTCCTGATCTCCGGCAAGCTCGCCGCCGCCCGCGTCACCGGGAACGGCCCCGGTGGCCGGGGACCCGTCCGCGTACCGAAAGGCCGGTCCGTATGACCGCACGCGAACTCGACGCCGCCGGCATCGCCGACCCCCGCCTGCGCGACGCCTACGCCCGCTGCCGCCGGCTCAACGCCCGCCACGGCAAGACCTACTTCCTCGCCACCCGACTCCTGCCCGTCGAACGCCGCCCCGCCGTGCACGCCCTCTACGGCTTCGCCCGCTGGGCCGACGACATCGTCGACGACCTCGAACACCCCGCCACGACCGCTGCCGAGCGGGCCGGCCAACTGGACGTACTCCAGGCCCGGTTGGCGGACGGGCTGCGCTCGGGCCGCAGCCGCGAACCGGTGGTCGCGGCGCTCGCCCACACCGCGGCGAGCTACGGAATCGACCACCGGCTGTTCACCGCCTTCATGGCCTCCATGCGCAGCGACCTCACGGTCACCGACTACGCCACCTACGACGACCTCTACGGCTACATGTACGGCTCGGCCGCCGTGATCGGTCTCCAGATGATGCCCGTGCTCGGCACCGTCGTCCCCCGCGAGGAGGCCGCCCCGCACGCCGCCGCACTCGGCGTCGCCTTCCAGCTGACCAACTTCGTACGCGACGTCGGTGAGGACCTCGACCGCGGCCGGATCTATCTGCCCGCCGACCTGCTTGCCGCGGACGACGTCGACCGCGACCTGCTGGAGTGGAGCCGTACCACCGGCGCCCGCGACCGGCGGATCACCGCCTCGATGCGGGCCGCCGTCGCCCTGACCCGTGGTGTCTACCGCCAGGCGGCGCCGGGACTCGGCATGCTCGACCCGCTGTCCCGGCCGTGCATCCGTGCCGCGTTCGTCCTGTACGGGGCGATCCTGGACGCGGTCGCCGATGACGGGTACGCCGTACTGCACCGCCGCTCCGTCGTGCCGCGCAGGCGGCGGGCGGCCGTGGCCGTCGACGGGCTGGTACGGGTGGCGGCGGCCCGGACGAGAGCCGTCGCGCGGGTGTCCGGCCCGCCGGTGGCGCCCACCGGCGTACGACCGGCACGGCCGCGTCCGGGCGCCGTGCGCGAGGAGGTGGCGTGAGCGCTCAACCCATGCGCGGCGGACGGCGGGGGCGGTTTCCGCTGCGACTGCGTCGGCGCGCCGTCAACTGGGAGCACCAGCGGCCCAGTTGGCGCGAGGCCCGGCCCGGCCTCATCGCCGCCGCGCTGCGGCGCGCGCTCGCCCGGCCGTCCGGCAATTGGTATGTGATCGGCGCCTCCCGGGACGTACGCCCCGGCCGCCCGCTCGGGCGGACCGTCGCGGGCGTCGAACTGGTCGTGTGGCGCGACGGGTCGGGAGAACTGGTGGCCGGCCCCGGCGCATGCCCCCACCTCGGCGCGCCCCTCAAGGACAGCCGGGTGCACTGCGGCACGCTCATCTGCCACTGGCACGGACTCGCCCTGGACGGCGGGCCGTTCGCGGGGTGGGAGCCCTACCCGGCCCACGACGACGGGGTGTTGGCCTGGGTACGGCTCGACCGGGCCGGCGGTGAGAGCCCGTTGGACCGCCCCGTCGTCCCGCCCCGGCCCGAGGTGGCCGGATCGGTCGCCGCCGTCTACACCGGCTTCGGCGTGTGCGAGCCCGAGGACGTGGTGGCCAACCGGCTCGACCCCTGGCACGGCGCCTGGCTGCACCCGTACTCCTTCGTGGATCTGACGGTCCTGTCGACTCCGGGGGACGGGGGCGACGAACGGGACGAGGTAGGCGACGACGCGGGTGACGGCTTCGCCGTCGACGTCTCCTTCAAGGTGGCGGGACGGGCGGTGGTGCCGGTGCGCGCCGTCTTCACCGCGCCGGAGCCGCGCACGGTCGTCATGCGCATCACGGAGGGCGAGGGGCAGGGCTCCGTCGTGGAGACCCATGCCACGCCCCTCGGCCACGACGACCGCGGCCGGCCGCGAACCGCCGTCGTGGAGGCGGTCGTCGCCGCCTCCGACCGACCGGGCTTCGGCGCCGCCCGCGCCGCCGCCCCCGCGCTGCGCCCACTGATGCGCGCGGTGGCGGGACGCCTGTGGCGCGACGATCTCGCGTACGCGGAACGCCGCTGGCACCTGCGCAGCACGGGCCGCTTTCCCGGCTAGGGGCTGTCCGGCGGATCCTCGCGGATCAGCCCGGGGCCTCGCGGTGCGGTGCGTCGCAAGGCGGAGGCTGGGGCTCGCTCGGGGTGTACGCGGACGAGTCCGACGACGCAGGGACCCGGGCGTTCCGGGCCCGGCCCGGGCGTTCCGCCGGACACGGCCCGGAGCCTGCGCTTAGCCGTCCTCCGGGAGATGGAAGTAGACCGTCCCCGAGCGCCAGAGGCCGTGCTCGGTCGTCTCCGAGGAGATCACGACGTCCTGTATCTCCACCGGGCCCAGCGCCTCGATGCTGTCGGCCAGCCGTCGCAGCAGGGCCGGAACGCTGTCGCAGCCCGGGCCCGCCGGGTTCGCCTGCGAGAAATGCCGTACGGTCCAGTGCTTCCCGGCCTCGGTCATGGGCAGATCGTACGACCCACCGTCACCCGAACAGGCGGGCGGACCAGCGGGGTCCGTCGGCGGGACGCCTTCTGGGTATCCGTACTCATGCGGCCGCGCGGCCCCACCCGGCAGTGTGTTCGACATGAGCGAGCTGCCCGTCGCGCCCCCGGCCTTCGACACCCCGGTGAAGCGGCGTACGGAGCGGGGCCCCGACGTGGGAGCCTCCTGCGCACTGGTCTTCCTCGAACTGATCGCCGTGGCCGTGATCGTCCTTCTGTGGCCGTTCTTCGACCACTTCGACCTGGACCCGGCCACGGACATCGAGCCGGTGTCCCTCTGGCGTTATCTGCCCGCCCTCGGCGGAGTCGGTCTGGTGGCATTCGTGGCCGCCGTCGTCGCGTCCCGGGCGCGGGCGACCGTGACCGCGGTGAGCCAGGGCGTGATGGCCGCGCTCATCGCTTTCGGGTTCTTCGCCGGAGCCGCCCTCCAGTCCCACGAGGACGAGCGGAACCGGCCCGTCCCCGCACCGTCCGGACCGGTGGGCTGCCGCAGCGGCGGGGACAACAGCGAATGCGCGCGGTACGGCGGGTGACCCTCCCCGCAGGCCCCGTCCGGGCCCCCGCGGGTCAGCGCCGGGCCAGCCTGACGAGCGCGCGCAGGCCCGCCGAACGCCCCCTGTCCGGTACGGTCCACAGCGTCTGACCGCGTACGCCCCACCGCTCCAGCAGCGCGTTGGCCGCCAGGAAGCCCGTGGTCGCGGCGCGTTCCATGAGCGCGACCGGCAGGTCCGTACGGACGAGATCCCCCGCCACCACGACGTCCGGGTCCGGCGTGCGTACGGTGGGGCGGTCGCCGTAACCGCCCACCGGGAACAGCGGACAGTCCGACCGCCACTCGTGCCGCGCGTCGACGGTCCCCGCGTCCCGTGTCTCCGGATACACCCGGTGCAACTGCTCGACCAGCAGCTTCTGTTGGAGGTCCCGGTCCGCGCCGGGAGCGACGGCGTACGCGTGCAGTTCGACCACCGACCCACCGGTCCGGGCCGCCCATCTCGCCGCCTCGCCCTCCCAGCGGTCCAGCACACTCACGTTGTCGAGCCCGCCGAACCCACTGGTACCGAGGAATCCGGGCCGGTCCGCGGCCACCGGCCGGTCCAGCCAGAGCCGGGACACCAGGAACGGCGGGGCGTCGCGCAGCCGCCCGATCCGCGCCCGCCACCGCGCGTCGCACAACCGGGGCGAATCGGCGACCACCTGGCGCAGCCCGCCGCTGTCCAGCGCGAGGACCACGGCGTCGTACCGCCGTGGCCGCCCGTCCGCCGTCACCGTCACTCCACCGTCGGCCGCCGGTGCCACCTCCTCCACCGCACTCCCCGTACGCGACTCGACGCCGTGCCCGGCGAGATACGAGCCCAGCGGTTCCCACAAGGCGGCGGGGAAGGGGTCGTTCGGCACGTCGAAGAGCAGGCCCTCGCTCGATCCCATGAAGTAGATGTGGAACATCAACACCAGCTCGGCGGCGGACAGTTCGGCCGGATCGCAGAAGAAGCTGCGGGAGAAGACCTCGAACGCCAGATGCCGCGCCGCCTCCGGGAAGCCGATCCGGGACAGGAAGTCCTCCGCGCTGACCTTGTCCAACTCCTCGTACACCTCGGGCACCCGCACGTCGAGAAGCGGCAGCGCGGCCGTCGGATCCATCCGGCCGAGGTCCCGCCATCCGAACGTGGGGCTGAGGGCGACGAATCCCAGGGCGCTCAGCGGCGGGGTGCGTGGCACCCGCGCGAAGCTGTCGTACGCGCCGCCGGCGTGCAGCAGCGGGTAGTCCGGCAGGGCCCTCAGCGCGCGGAGGCCCGGATCGGCCCGCCGGAGCAGGCCCCGGAGGTTGTAGTACTGGCGGAAGAACGCATGGAAGCCCCGGCTCATGGTGGCCGCCGAGCCGTCGGTCAGCGTCACCGGCCAACCCGTCAGCCGTCCACCGAGGCGCGGCTCGCGCTCGTACAGCGTCACGCGCGTCCCGCGCTCCGCGAGCGCGGTCGCGGCGGCGAGGCCCGCGATACCGCCGCCGACGACCGCGACGTCCGGTGCGTCGCCGCCGAACCGGTCCCGCCCCGGCGCCGGGCGCACCACCCGGGCGCGCCGGTCCCTGCCCCGGCGGGGGACCCCCCGGTCGCCCCGACCCGTCAGGTGCCGGCCCGTCACCGCGCGTCCCGGCGGCCCACGAAGGTGTGCGCGATGCCCGTCTGCCAGCCCGGCATCGGCAGCACCCGCACATCCGCGAAGCCGGCGCGGCGCAGCCGGTCGCCGAAGGCCGACGCGCTGTCGAACTCGACGACGCTGCGCCACAGATGACGGTAGAGGTCCCCGTCACCGGCGAGCCGCCCGGCCGGGAGGACGACGCCCTTGCACACGGCGGTCCAGACGGCGCGGTCCACGGCGCGCCCGCCGAGCGCGTACTCGTGCACCCCGATCCGGCCGCGGGGCGCGAGCAGGGACCGCACGAGGGCGAGCGTACGGTCCGGGTCGGTGACGTTCCGGAAGAGGTACGCGGCGAAGACCGCGTCGAACGGTCCCGTGACGCCCGCCCCCGCCAGCCGCTCCACGGGCGCGTGCACGAACGAGACCCCGGCGGGCCACTCTTTGGCGGCGGCCCGCTCCAGCATCCCGGCCGACGCGTCGACCGCGACGATCTCGGCGCGCGGGGCGGCGGCCAGCAGCGCGGCGGTCGACGCGCCGGTCCCGCAGCCCAGGTCGAGCAGCCGGAGCCCGGCGCCGCCACGGGGCAGCCGCAGGCGCCGGGCGGAGCGTCTGAGATGGGCGTGGTAGCCGGGATTGACGGCGACCAGCCGGTCGTAGGCGAGTGCGGCGTGGTCGAACGCGGCGGAGAGTTCCGCGTCGTGCAGGAGCGTCATCTGACGGCTCTTTCCCTTCGGTCGCATCTGTTCGGCGGGTCTCTTCGGTCTCGGCCCCGGCCCTGTCCGTCTTGCAGGGGCGTCTCGCAACGACGTCTTACAGGCGCGCGGGCCGCCGTCTCAGGAGCCACGGCAGCTCGGCGACGGTACGCAGCATCGGACCGACCGGGGTGCGCAGGCCGATCGTGAAGTCCTCGTACGGCCGGGTGTCGCCGTCCAGGAAGCGCAGCAGCCGCTCCATCGGCACGCGCCGGAACAG
The DNA here is from genome assembly GCF_042716895.1 of Streptomyces sp. NPDC058653. NCBI lineage: Bacteria > Bacillati > Actinomycetota > Actinomycetes > Kitasatosporales > Streptomycetaceae > Streptomyces > Streptomyces sp. NPDC058653. The sequence goes on from NZ_JBHXRM010000005.1 coordinate 123,796, forward strand.
GCCCTCGAAGAATTCGGCGCCGTCCACCCGGCCGCTGTCCAGCCCTCGTAGCAGAACGGCGTCCATCGCCCTGGCCCGCGCCGGATAGGCGGGCGGCGGCTCGGGGACCCGCCCGGCGTGGTACGCGGCGGCGACGGCCCGCGCCTGCCGCTGCACGGCGGCGAAGGTGTAGCCGGTCGACGGGCGGGTGGCGCCGCCCGCGGTTCCGACACGAAACACCGAACGGCCCGCGCGGCGCGGGAAGCGACCGTCGGTCATCGGGATGACGCCCTGCTCGGACGCGGTCACCTCGAAGCGGCCGAGACCGAGGACCCGCTCGGTGTAGTGCCTGAGCGCCCGGGCGTAGCCGGCGTCGTCCAGCACCGCGCGGGAGAACTCGGTGTACTCCACCAGCGCCTCGTACTCGCTCGTCGGCAGGACGTATCCGAAGGACAGTCCATGAGCCGGCTGCGGGGTCCGGAAGTCCATCAGATCGGCGGTGGCCGGATCGAACACCGGCCGGTCGGTCCGGACGAACCAGCCGCGGAAATGCTGGAGCAGCGTCGTCCGCGCGGGCGGCAGGGCGTGCGGCGGACGCGAGTCGAACACCCAGCGGCCCCGGAGCGCCAGCGCGCTTCCGTCGGCGGCGACCCCCGTCACCTCGGCGCCGGGGCCGGACGCCAGATCCCTGACCCCGTCGACGCGGGCCACGACGCGGCGCGGCGAACCGGGCCCCTCAAGCCGCTCGGCCAGCAGGGACTCGAAGGAGCCGGACCGCAGCATCTTGTAGCGGAACGGAGCGGGCCGCCCGACGGTCGGGGCGCCGTCCCGCCCACGTACCCGCAGCGACTCCCACGCGGCGGTCAGCGCGCCGTCGAAGTCGCCGGGGGAGGACTCCCAGAAGCACCAGGTCCGCTCCGGCGGTCTCAGCGGCCCGGCGGGCGCGTCGATCAGTGTCACGTCGGGAACGGGGTGGCCGGGGGGAGGGGCGCAGAGCCGGTACGCGAGGGAGAGACCGGCCGCGCCCGCGCCGACGACGATCACGTCCGTCTCCCGCACCACACCGCTCCTCGCCTCGTTCCGTCGGACCCTGAGCCCCTGAGCCCGTCGGGCTGTCCGGCTCTCCGGCTGTCAGACCGTCAGCATTACCCATCGGCCGCCGACTTGGACGCAGGCGGCACGGAGGCCGGGGCCCCCTCCGCCCTATGCTGGACAGCCGCCCCGTCGGGTTGCCGGCCGGCGGGCGGGCCCGGGGGCGACGGTGGGAGCGGTCCGTGAGGTGATCGCGTACGGGGGAGTGGACCGATGACGACCGACAGCCCGCACGCGCGGGAGTACAGCAGGCACAGCAGCGGCACGTTGGCGGCGTTCGTCCTCGTACCGGCCGGACTGGTGACGGCGGGCGTGGCGTTCGTGTTCCTGTACGCCTGGGAGGCCCCCGCCTGGACCGGCGTACTCGTCGTCGTACTTCTGGCCGTCCCCGTGGTGCGGCTGATCAAGACGCTCCCGAAGTACGGGACCGTCGTGGACCACGAACACATCGTGGTCCACGGGGCGTTCAGGAACAGGGAGATCGCCTGGGCCGACATCCAGGGCTTCCGGATCGAGAAGATCCCGAACGCCGAGCCCAACCTGCCCCAGCAGGTCGTCCACCTCTACCTCCGGGACGGGCGCCGCCTCGCCCTTCCCCGCGTCGACGAGAAGACGCTGGGGTCGACCCGGGCGCTCCATGAGGAGGTGGGGGCGCTGCGGGAGATGTGGCTGCGGTGGCGGGGCGAGGACTGGGAGCCCGTGCCCGAGGTCGAGGCGAGGATCGCGGGCAGGGTGACGAAGGAGATCGTCGACCTCCAGTACGGTCTGACGCCGGGTCAGCTCGCCTGCACCGTGTCCCTGGGCGCCTTTCCCGTTCTGGGCGGCGTGTTCCTGGGGCTGGGACTCTCCACCGATGTCTTCGACGACGTCTCCGAGAACCTGCTCGCGCTGGGCTTCGGGGGGTCGTTCCCCGTGGTGTTCATCGCCGTCTTTCTGACCACCTACCTGCGCCGCAGGCGCTGGTACCGGCCCTAGAGCCGGTGCCAGCGGAGGGGCCCTAGGCGATGGGCTTCGTCTGCGTGCAGTTCTTCCACTCCACCCACGGCCGGGCGCCGCCGTTCTTCGGTCCGGTGGCGTACGTGGGGTCGCCGGTGATCGTCTGGTTCTTCTCCTCGTGCGTGATGTCGATGCCGAAGAGCTTGAAGCCGAGTGTCACCTGACCGGCGGAGATTCCGAACCCGATGCCGAGCGAGGCGTTCCACCAGTCGGTGTTGGCGTTGTAGTCGAGCCTGCTCAGCTTGGCCTTGTCGTGCAGGAGGCGCTCCAGCGGTCCCGCGTCGCTGTCCGGTGCCTCCGCCGCCTCCGAGGGGGTCGGCAGGGCGTCGCTGGCGGGGAAGTCACCGCGGCCCCGCAGCCAGTCCTCCACCAGCTTGCTGTCGCCGTCGTTGTCGAGGACCAGCTCCGCCGACTCGGTGTGGATCTTGGAGTTGATGGTGCCGCCACCGCCGCCGACATCGATGGTGACGGGTGTGCCGGGGACGTTGGTGCCGGCTCCGGCCTGTACGCCCGCCCCTTCGCCGTTCTCCTGGCTGGTGGTGATGACCAGCTTCTCCGGGCGGTGCTCCTTGCCGTCCTTCTCCTCCTGGTCGTAGGTGGCCGCGTCGTACGTCACGGCGACCTGCTGCATCCGGGTGGCCTTGCCCTGGGCGATCTCGCCGCCCTTGGCGTCGACGCTGAAGGTGTAGATGAAGGTGATCTTGCCCGCGTCCGGGCCGGTGTTGGCGCGCATCACCACGACGTCCTCGGTCATGGTGCCGGATCCGAACTCACCGGATATGTTGCCGAGGTCGGTCGGCTTGCCGTCCTTGTCCTTGCCGCCCTTGCCCTTCGTGAAGGACTTGCCGAAGCTGACGCTGCCCGCCGCCTCCGTGCTGGTCTTGGTGATGTCGACGTCCGGCGCCTTCTCCGGCGGCAGGTCGGGCTTCTTCTTGTTCGCGTGATAGCCGCAGATCATGCCCAGTTCGGAGGAGCGCGGCCCCGCCGGGCGCGAGTTGCACTCGTCCTGCGCCTTCAGATACTCGGTGAACTGCTTGGCGTCCTCAAGGTTGAGTTCCAGGTCCTTCTGCGGGTCGCCGGTCTTGTTGCCGTTGAACAGCCACTGGCCGCCGCTGCCGCTGCCCCTCATGTAACTGCCGCTGAGCGACGCGCTGCCGCCCCAGTCCTTCAGACCGGGGATGCCGGCGGAGATGCTGCCGGTGACGCCGCCTCCGGACTCGGTGATCCGTTCCAGGGTGACGGTGCCGTCCGACCACTGCTGGAGCTTGACCTGCTCCGAGCCGCTGATCTTGATGAAGAGGATCTGGACGACGACCGTCGTCTTGGTCTGATCCTGGGAGAGCAGGCATTTCGCGGGCTGGAAGGGGTCGCCCGGCGGACCCTCGGGTATATCCCCGTCCCCGCCGCCACCTCCGTCGTCGCCCGTGCCGCCGCCTCCGGAGTCACAGCCCTGGTCGCCGTCGCCCGCGTTGACGATCCGGCACACCGCGTCCTGAAGCCCCACGGCCGTGTCGGTGGGGACGGTCAGCGCGACGATTCCCGCGACGACGGCGGCGACGACGCCGATCATCGCCACGTACTCGACACCGCCCTGGCCCGCCTCGGCGTGCCCGCGCGCTCCGTGACGGTGTTCATTGCCGTTCATCCGAGCTCCTCGTTCAAGCCGTGACAGGTTCACTTGTTGGGGCTGGAGAGTAAGGAGCGATCGGGGCCCAGGCGCAGGGCCTCAGGACCCATCCCTGGGCCCACTGATCACAGGGCCCCCTGATCGGACCGCCCCCGGCGTCGATACGGGCGTACGCCGGGTGGGAACGGGCGGTCGCGGAGGCGGCGCGGAGGGCGCGCGCGGGCTCGGCGTACCGCCGCGGGGAGCGGTAACGTTGAAAGGACGAGGGCTCCAGGACCCCCAGTGGGTCCACCGGGCCCAGGAACGTCGTAGGTGAAGAGGTGCTCCGTATGGACGCGGATCGCGCCGAGCGCATGACCGCCGAGCTCCGTGATCGCGGTGTCATGGCGCATCTGGTGCACGCCGGTGTTTACGAGTTCGGCATCCGGGTCGTCCTCGACGACAAGATCGAGGCGCTCTGGGACATGGACGGGGCGGCGGGACTTGACGCGGAGATCGTCAACGAGGGCGCTCTGATCGGGTTCGTCCCGCATGTGCCGGGGTCGGAGGAGTTCACCGAGGAGCAGCTCGTGAACTGCATCGCCACCACGAACTACGCCCTCGACACCCTCCAGCGCCCCGCCGAGCGCACGCCCGCCCAGGAGGCGCCCGCGCAGCCCGTACAGCCGACGGACCGGTCGCGGACCCCGACGCCGCCGGCTCTCCGGCATCAGCGCCGGGCCCACTGGATCCACCGCGGCAAGCCCTGAGCGCGACGGCTCCGGCATCGGCCCCGGGCGTGACCGGTAGCTGAGGGCCCGGCCCGGACCCGCCACCGCACCACGCGTCGGCACTGACGCCCCGGAACCTCGCGGCGTCACTCCCGCCCGGACGTGGTGCGTTCCGCGACACTTGCCGCATGTCGGGCACTCACGGTAATACCTCGAACGCAAAGAGCACGCGGAGTGCGGCGGTACCGGGCAGCGCCCCCCTCCGGGCACTCGACGCGCAGCAGTTGGACGTGCTGCGCGGCGTGGGGCGTGAATGGCAACGGGTCTCCGCCGGCCGCGACGTATGGCGGCGCGCACTGCCGGTGGACCCGGACCTGGGCGCTCTCCCCGCACCGGCCCAGATCACTCCCGCCCGCTTCGGCCGGTTCGTCCCGGTCTCCCCGTTCGGTCCCACGGCGCTGGGCACTCCGCCGTCCCGGCTCCCTCCCCCGGACACCGCGGACGAAGGACCTCCGCGCATCGTCGGCGGGTCCGAGTCGCTCTACCGTCTGCGACGTCTGCTGCTGGGCCCCGCGCTCGCCAGCACGGCCATCGCCCGCGAGCGCATGCGCAAGCTGGTCGCCCTGCCGGTGCTCTCCGCCGACGCGCTCTCCTCCGTCGCGTACGGCCCCGAGGCGATGCTCGCCGTCCTCGTCCTCGCCGGCACGGCCGGAATCGGCTACTCGATCCCCATCGCGGCCACCATCGTCTTCCTGATGCTGGCCATCGGCGTCTCGTACCGGCAGACCATCCGCGCCTATCCGCACGGCGGCGGCTCGTACATCGTCGCCAGCGACAACCTGGGGCGTGTCCCGGGACTCGTCGCCGCCGCGGGGCTGATGACCGACTACATCCTGACCGTCGCGGTGTCCATCGCCGCCGGTGTCGCCGCGATCACCTCCGCCCTGCCGTCACTGGCCTCCTCCTCCGTACTGATCGGTGTCGCCGCCATCGCCGTCCTTCTCGCCTGCAACCTGCGCGGGATCCGGCAGGCCGGCGCCATCTTCGCCGCGCCCACCTACGCCTTCGTGATCGCGATGGTGGCGCTGATCTCCGTCGGCCTCGCCGACGCCGGCGGCCGGAGCTTCGATCCGCTGCCGGACCCGCCCGTGAGCGCCACCGAAGGGCTCGGCATCCTCCTCGTCATGCGGGCCTTCGCGTCCGGCGCCACCGCGATGACCGGCATCGAGGCGATCTCGAACGCGGTCCCCGCGTTCAAGCCCGTCGAGTGGCGCAACGCCCGTACGACCCTGACGATGATGATCGGCATCCTCGTCGTTCTCTTCTCGGGCATCGTGGCCCTCGTCCACTTCGACGGCATCCTGCCGCGCTCCGACGAGACGGTGCTGTCCCAACTCGCCCACAGCAGTTACGGCTCCGGCCCGATGTACGTCTACACGCAGGTCGCCACCGCCGCCGTACTGCTCCTCGCGGCCAACACCGCCTACAACGACTTCCCGCGCGTGCTGTCCCTGCTGGCCCGCGACGACCACGCGCCCCGCCTCTTCGCGCGGATGGGCGACCGCCTCGCCTTCAGCAACGGCATCATCCTGCTGTCGGTCGCGGCGGGGCTGGTGTACGTGGCGTTCGGCGGCCGTACCGCCTCCCTCATCCCCCTGTACGCGGTCGGCGTCTTCCTGGCGTTCACCCTGTCGCAGGCGGGGATGGTGGTCCACTGGTGGCGTCTGAGGGACCGTGACTGGCGCAAGAGCCTGGTGTTCAACGCAGTCGGCTGTCTGCTCTCCGCGGTCGTCCTCGTCACGGCGGGCATCACCAAGTTCACCGAGGGCGCCTGGGTCGCGCTCGTGGCGGTCGCGCTGTTCCTCTTCGTCACGACGCGCATCCGGGGGCACTACGACAGGGTCGCGGCGGCGCTACGGCTCCAACGGCACGCGATCGAACTCCCGCGCCGCACCATCGCGCCCCGCGTACCGGCACCGGCCGAGGGTGTCGAGGGCTCGCCGGACCTGCCCGACCTGAGCGGCCCGGCCCGCTCGCCGGACGGACAGGACGGGCGCGAGGTCCGGGACCCGCAGGCTTTCCGGGAGCCGGGGGAGACGGAGGAGACGGAAGAGGTGCCCGAGGAGATCCGGCATCTCTCCCTCGTACCGATCGAGACCCTGGACCGCGCCGGTATGCGCGCCCTCGCCTACGCGGCCTCGCTGGAGCAGCCCGTCCTCGTCGTGCACGTCAGCACCGGCGTCCGGGAGGCCGAAACCTTCCGGGACCACTGGCGGTTGTGGGGCGACCATCTGCCCCTCCAGGAGCTCGTCTCCCCGTACCGGGCCGTCATCGCACCCCTGGTCAACTACATCGAGGCGCTCCACCACGAGCGGCCCGACCTCACGCTCACCGTGATTCTCCCGGAGGTCGTCATGCGCCGTCGGCGCTACAGCGCCCTGCACGGCCGGACCGCCCCGCGTCTGCGCCGGGCGCTGCGTCCCCTGCGCAAGATCGTAATCACCTCGGTGCCTTTTCATGTCTGAGGCGGCGCGGTGGCCACCGGAACGGCTTGAGGGCGTGGGACCTCCACGACGTACGCCAGGCGACCTCGATCTCCAGGTCCGCGTCGATCGCGATCGACCGATGAGGGACCCGGGTTCGGATCCGGTCCAGCTCCGGCCGGGTTGTGGTGCGGCGGCCCAGCATCCATGTCTCCGTCGCCTACTCCGGATCCCGGGCGCCCCGATGCCGTGCGGCCCCTCACCGTCCAGCGATGAGGGGCCCCGATGCCCTCGCCGCGGGAGCGACGCCGGGGCCCTCGCGAATACGTCCTACGGCTGTGCGGCAGGGTCGGACGGGTCGACCGAGAACGCCACGCGGCCGACCAGGCCCGTCAGCGCGTCGTCCACCAGGACCACCGGTGACGGCGGGCCTCCGAGGGCGGACCGGTCACCGGCGCCGTCGCGGGCCGGTGCCTGCCACAGCTTCTTGCCGTCGTCCGCCCGCAGCGCCAGCAGACGGCCGTGCCGGTCGACGAAGTACAGCGCGCCGTACTTCTCCGACAGCACCGGTACCGAGGGGCCCTCCATCTCCGTCCCACGCCGCCAGCGCTGCTCGCCGGTACGCGCCGACAGCGCGGTGACCGTGCCGTTGGCCCGTACGACGTACAGCGTCCCGTCGACGACCCGCACCAGGTCCTCCCGCGCACCCGACGCCGCGTCCGGAAGGGAGACGCCCTCGCTCCTGCCGTTCTCGGTGTTCACCCGCCGAACACCCGTGTACGGGCCCGCTGTTCCGGTCGCCCCGCCTTCGTGCTCCACCAGCACCAGCGTCTCGCCGTCCATACCGGCGGGACGCGCTCCCACCGGGACCGGGCCCAGCTCACGCGCCGTACCGTCCGCCGGGTCGATCCGCCACAGCGTGCCCTTGTCGGAGTCGGAGGCGTTCCGCCGGCAGAAGGCGAGGACGGCGTCGTCCGCCACCCAGGGACCGCAGTACTGGTCGGGCGGCAGCGCCCAGCGCCATGCCTCCTCGCCGTCGGACGCGTTCATGGCGAGCAGATTGCGTTCGTCCACGGAGACCGTCACGATCAGCTCCCCGACCGCCACCGGCTGCGAGTCCATGGCGACGGAGTGTGTCCAGCGCACCTTCCCGTCGCCGGTGGCCAGCCCCGTCACCCACTGCCGCTCCTCGGTCGACCAGTCCGGACCCACGAAGTCGTTGACGACGACGGTCCCCTTCCGGACGAGCAACGGGACGGCGGAGTCGGACGTGGAGGGAACCCGCCATGCGGCCTTCCCCGTCGAGGAGTTGAGCCGGGACGCCAGCAGGCCTTCGCCGCCGCAGTAGAGGGCCTCGCCGTCGACGGCGCAGCCACCGCGGAAAGCGGTGTTCCCGGTCGCCTCGGACTTCTGTCCGACCGTGGTCTGCCAGGGCCCCCAGCCGTCGGGCAGCTGTGGGTCGGGGCCGTCGGCCCCCTTCACCTTCCCGCCGGTGTCCTGCTCGCCCCAGCCGCTCCAGGCGGCCGCGGTGGCACCCAGCCCGGCGAGGACCAGCACCGTACCGACCGAGAGGAGGAGTCCGCGCCGCCCCGGCCGCCGCTCTGCGGGCCGGCGCCGCCGCGCGCGGCCACCCTCGGCGCCCCCGGCCACGGCGGGAGCGGGAACGGCATCCGTGTCGACCGTGGCCGGCGAGGCGACGGCGGGTATCCGTGCCGTCGGCGACGCCACGGCGCCGGCCCACCCCGCCTCGGTGCCGTCTTCCGGCAACTCCGCGAAGCGGGTGAGCAGTTCGTCCAGACCCGGCCGGTTCCCGGGACTCTTGTCGAGGCACTGCGCCAGGATCGTCCGCAGCGGCTCCGGGACCCCGTCGAGCACGGGCGGTTGGTGCACGACCTGATAGGCCGTCATGTACGGGCTGTCCGCGTCGAAGGGCCCGCGTGCGGTGGCGGCGTGGACCAGCAGCGCGGCCAGGGAGAAGATGTCCGACGCGGGACCGATGTCACGCCCCGCGTTCAGCTGCTCGGGCGACATGAAGGGCGGTGTGCCGAAGGCACGCCCGGTCGCCGTCATGGTCTGCCCGTCGGCGGCGCGCGAGATCCCGAAGTCGATGACCCGTGGACCGTCCTCGGACATCAGCACGTTCGCCGGCTTGAGATCCCGGTGCACGAGACCGGCCTGGTGGATGTCCCGCACGGCCTCGACCAGCCCGAGGGCCAGCCCTCTCAACTCCCCGCCGGACAGCGGCCCTTGACCGGCCACCCGCTCGGCCAGATTCGGCCCGGGGATGTACAGGGTGGCCATCCAGGGCTGTTCCGCGTCGGGATCCGCGTCGACCACCGGAGCGGTGAAGGCGCCGCTGACCCGCCGCGCCGCCGCGACCTCCTGCCGGAACCGCACACGGAACTCGGGGTCCTCCGCGAACTGGGCGTGGACCACCTTCACCGCCACCCGCCGCCCGGAAGCCGACCGGCCCAGGTAGACGACCCCCATACCCCCGGCCCCGAGCCGGTCAACGAGCGTGTACCTCCCGATCGCGCCTCCCTCCCCACCGCGCAGAGGCACCGTCCGCCACCTTCCCCACCCGCCGACTCCAGAACGCGATCAGCGTAGTCGTCGGCAACGGCACCACTCGCTCACGGGTGCGAACTCCCGCCTGTGCGGGTGGGATCCGTGGGCGGAGCGCGCGCTCACACCGTGCACGCCTCGGCGATCGACAGGCTGTTCTCGTAGAGGTGGTGGCGGACGATACGGCCGTCCTCGACCGTGAGGCGCAGGGCGAACGGGCCCTCGAAGGACTTCCCCGTCGCGCGTACCGTCCCCGCCAGATGGCCCGTCAGGACGGCGTCCCTGCCGTCGACCAGGAGGGCGTCGACCGTGGCCCGCGCGTCCTCGGGTACGACGTACCGCATCAACTCCGTGAACTGGGCCGCGCATTCGGCGCCGGTGGAGCGCGGGCGGATCCACGGTACGGCCGGGTTCTCGGCGAGCTGCCAGTCCACCTCGTCGGCGAAGATCGAGACGAGCCGTTCGGTGTCCCCGGCCGCGCGGGCGGTGAGGAACTCCCGTACGACGTTCCGGGTCTCGTCGGAGACCGAACGCGCGCCGGTGGCAGGGGAGTTGTCGGACATGGTGGGCTCCTCGCGGCTGGTGGCGGGAGCCCTGCGGGGGTTCCCGTCGATGGACCCGATCCTGCCGGGGGAGGGGGACGAGGTCGATTACCCCGGAGGTAATCGAATCCTGGGGCGGGTGCTTCGGCCGGTCACTGGGCCGAGTGCGACGCGGGCACCAGGGCCTGGAGGGCCGACAGGGCGCCGTTCGCGATCGGCGACGGGGGCGCCGACTCGGGCGGGACCTTGCGGAAGGCGCTCGGCGACATCCCGTAGACGGCCCGGAACCGGCGTGAGAAGTGGTACGCGTCCGCGAAGCCGCACTGCACCGCGACGGCGCGCAGTGAGAGGTTGCTCAGCCACAGCAGCGGCTCGGCCCTCGCCAGCCGGAGCCGTTCGAGGCCCTCCACCGGGCTGACGCCGAGTTGCCGCCGGCAGATACGGCAGAGCGTGCTCTCCGACACCCCCGCCGCCCGCGCCAGCCGCTCCAGGGAGAGCGGCCGGGCGACGCCGTCCGACCAGTCCGCGCGGACCGCCGCCATCATGGCGATCAGCGGTTCCGGCAGCGTGTGCGCGCCGGCCCCGGGCCCGGGACCGTGCACGAAGGTGAGGAGCAGCAGCCGCAGGGTCTCCTCGGCGTGCCGCTCCCAGGCCGGCGGGCGAGTCGCCCCGAGGGTGAGGAGGTACTGGCAGAGCGCGGCCATCGGGTCGCCCCGCCCCGACAGGTCCCGGACGATCGGCCAGCCGCTGTCGTCGGGCCCCCGCGCGTCCTGGTCCTGCGGGTCCGTGTGGAAGCGGAAGTGGGTGTACGCGTGCCGGGTGGGCCGGTGGACGTCCCAGTGGAACGTGTCCCGCATACCGGGCCGTACGAGCAGCAACGCGCTGGGCGTCAGCGGCACCGTCAGCTCACCGCAGACCCAGCGGGCGCTCCCGTGCAGCAGCCAGACGAACTCGTACGATCCCGCGTCCCTGGGCCCGAAGACCGAGCCGGGCGGATAGTCGGCGACCGCGGGACCGAGCCGGGCCAGCAGGGTGGGTGTGGGCCAGGAGCTGTCCGTCACGGCCTCACCTGTCGCAGCCTCCGGACCGGTCGCGGCGCACTCTGGGCGCCCGGATGTCCGTGGTGCCCCGGTAGGCGTACGGGTCCCGGCCCGCCACGAGCACGATGTCCCTGAAGTCGGCCTGGGCCATGGGCTGTTCGGCCTCGGGGGGCGCCCAGGGAAGCAGGGACGAGGCGCTCATGTAGTGGTTGACCAGGGCCCGCCGGAAGCCCCGCCCGCCGGTGTTGGGCAGCGACTTGTGCAGCAGATAGCCGTTGAAGAGCAGCACCGATCCGGCGGCGATCTCGACGGGGACCGCGTCGGACTCCTCGTACGGGAAGTCGTAGGACTCGACCGTGCAGTCGTAACGCGCGTCGTCGTGCTCCCGGTTGGGGTAGATGACGCCGGGCCGGTGCGAACCGGGCAGGACCCAGAGGCAGCCGTTGTCGACGGTGGCGTCGTCCAGCGCGAGCCAGGCGGCGGTCAGCGACCGGTCCCGGGTCGGGATGAACATCTCGTCCTGGTGCCACGCCTGGCCCGGCTTGCCCTCCGACTTGACGAAAAGCATCGACTGCATCGACTTGATGTCGGGGCCGATCACCTCGGTCAGCGGCCCGACGACGGCGGGATGGCGCATGGTGTCGAGCATGAGCGCCGACAGCTTGTGCGGATAGTGCACGCACAGGAATCTGCGGATGGTGTCGTCGTCGCTCTCGCCCGCGACGGGCGGCACCGCCCCCTCCACCGCGCCCCGCTCGCCGCGGCAGATCCGCAGGGTCTCCGCCCGCAGCTCCGCCACCTCCTCCGGTGTCACGACGCCCCGCAGCACGGCGTACCCGTCCCGGTCGAAGCGGGCGGCGGGACCGTCGGCGGAGTTCGCGTCGGTGGACGTGGCGGGAGGCGGGGCGCTTCCGGTGTTCTGCGGAATGGTGTGGACGGTCATCGAATTCCCTTTCTCACCCATGCGCCGTGACAACGGAATACGGTCGTCTTCCCGATCTTCCTGAATATCGCGTCCGTGTGCCATGGCTCGCCCGTGCGTACGGATGGCGAATCCTGTCACTCCGCATGATCGGATCATCCTCAAGAAACACGCCGGACAAAGGGAGTTCACGACTCTTGACGTGTTTCGCGGCGGCCGAGTAGCGTCTTGCGGCACTTGCTAATACGTATTAGTTGGGAGTGCTCATGGCCCCTCCCGAACGGCGTCGACGGCCCACCCAACGGGACATCGCCCGGCGTGCCGGCGTCTCCCAGGCAACGGTGTCGCTGGTGATAAGCGGCGGCGCGGCGAGTACCCAGATCGCGGAATCGACCCGCAGGGCCGTTCTGGCGGCGGCCGAGGAACTGGGCTACGCGGCCAATGTCGCCGCCCGCAGTCTGAAAGGCGGCCGGAACAGACTTCTCGGGCTCTACACCTTCGAGTCCGTTTTCCCGACCGATCGGCGGGATTTCTACTACCCGTTCCTGCTCGGTGTGGAGGAGGAGACGGCGCGCCAGGGCTACGATCTGATTCTCTTCAGTTCCGACATGGGCGAATCCGGTCCCGGCACCGAAATCCCCACCGAATCCGGTACGTCCGGGGCCGAGCGATCGATCTACGTCGGTGGGGCCAACCGGCTGAAAATCGCCGACGGCTGCGTCCTCCTCGGCCGCAACGTCCGCCGCGAGGAACTGTCGGCGCTGGTCCGGGAGGACTTCCCGTTCGTCTTCGTCGGACGCCGCGAGGTGGACGACGGCGAACTGTCGTACGTCGCCGCCGACTACGTCTCGGCGACCGGAGCCCTCGTCGCCGAACTCGCCCGACTCGGCCACCGGCGGATCCTCCATCTGCGCGCGCTGGAGGACAGCGAGCCGACCCGGGACCGTGAGGAGGGATACCGGCGCGGACTGGCCGAGGCCGGCATCGTCGTGGACGAGGCGCTGATCAGGAGCCTGGCCGATCCGGCGGATCTGTCGATCGACCGGCTGGAGGAGTGGATCAACGGGCTCGGGATCACCGCGCTGCTCGTCGAGCCGACCGAGGACAACCGGCTCACCGAGGCACTGGCGACGATGGCCGGCACCGAACGGGTCCGGTTCCCGCAGGACTGCTCACTGGCCCTGCTGGGTGATCCGCCGTCCTGGACACCGGAGTTGAGGAACTGGACGCGGTTCTCCCTGCCGCGCGCCCAGATGGCCGGTGAGGCCGTACGGCTGCTGATCGGACTGCTCGACGAGGAGACCCCCGGACCGCGACAGCTGACGGTGCCCTGCGAGTTCGTACCGGGCGACTCGATCGGCCCGGCCCCCACCGAGACCCCCGCCCGACCCGTCGCCGGTCCCGAACCCGTCGCCGGTCCCGGCGGGAGGCCGACGCCATGATCCGTATGATCGCGCAACGCCTGCTGATCGGCGTCTTCGTGATGTGGGGCGCCGCCTCGCTGATCTTCCTCATCGTCCGGGCCGCGCCCGGCGACCCCGCGACGGTGCTGCTCGGCCCGGACGCCGACCGGAGCCAGATCGACCAGCTGCGCGCCACCCTCGGACTCGACCGGTCGCTCGGCGCCCAGTACGTCAGCTACCTCGGCGATGTCTCCCGGCTCGACTTCGGCGAGTCGCACCGGCTCGGCAGACCCGCCATGGACGCGGTCCTCGACCGGCTGCCCGCCACGATCGACCTCACGCTGACGGCCACGGCGATCGCGGTGGTCGTGGGACTGGCGCTCGGCGTGCTGGCGGGCGGACGGCCGGGCGGTCCGCTGGACCGGGTGGTCTCGGCCTGCGCGATCGCCCTCCAGTCGTTCCCCACGTTCTGGATCGGCATCATGCTGGTGCTGGTCTTCTCGCTCGGCCTGCGGCTGCTGCCCAGCTCGGGGGTCGGCACGCCCGAGCATCTGGTGCTGCCCGCCGTCACACTCTCGTTCCCCTTCATCGCGATCATCGCGAGGCTGACCCGGACGAGCGTCGTGGAGACGATGCGCGAGGGCTATGTCCAGACAGCGCGCTCCAAGGGGCTGACGGAGCGTCAGGTACTGCTCGGCCATGCCCTGCGCAACTCGCTGATCCCCGTCGTGACGGTGGTGGGCGTCCAGGTCGGGGCCCTGGTCGGCGGCGCCGTGATCGTCGAGAACGTCTTCGCCTGGCCCGGTCTCGGCTCGCTCGTGGTGGACGCCGTCGCCAACCGCGACTACGCCGTCGTGCAGGGCGTCACCCTGCTGATCGCGGGCATCGTCGTCGTACTCAACCTGATGGCCGACCTGCTCATCGCGCAGCTGGATCCGCGTATCCGGACGGGAGCCGTCTGATGGCCGGCATCGCCGCCGCCCCCGAGAAGCCGCTGACGGCCCGGCCGCGCGGACGGCTCCGGCCGCTCTCCCGCGTCCCCTACCTCGTCGTCGGCCTCTATCTGCTGGTCGCCCTCCTCGGACCGCTGCTGATCGACTACGACCCGGTGCACACCTCCCTGGAGGACCGGCTGCTGTCACCGGGCTCCGAGACCTCCACCGGGGGAACGGCCTGGTTCGGCACGGACGGTCTCGGCCGCGACGTGCTCGCCCAGATCGTCTACGGCGCCAGGACGTCGGTGCTCATCGGCGTGTCCACCGTCGCGATCTCCTGTCTCGTCGGGGTCGCCCTCGGCGCCTTCGCCGGATACTTCCGCGGCGGCGTCGACGCCGTCCTGGCCCGGGTCTTCGACATCCTGCTGGCGTTTCCCGCGATCCTGCTGGCGATCGTGATCGCGGGCGCCTTCGAGCGCAGCGTCCTGCTGGTCGTCGTCGCGCTGTCGGCGACCGGCTGGATCACCTTCGCCCGGGTCACCCGCGGCGTCGCGCTCTCCATCAGGGAACGGCCCTGGGTCGACGCGGCACGGGTCCTCGGTGTGCCGGGCCGCACCATCCTCGTCCGCCATGTACTCCCGTTCACCGCGGGACCGATCGTCGCCCTCGCCACACTCGAATTCGCCCTGGTGGTACTGGCGGAGGCGGGGCTCAGCTTCCTCGGTATCGGGCTGCCTCCCTCGACCGTGTCATGGGGGCAGACCATCGCGAACGGCAAGGAGTTCCTCGAACCGCAGTGGTGGATCTCCACCCTGCCCGGCATCGCCCTCTCCCTCCTGATCATCAACGTCGGGATCCTCGGTGACCAGCTCACCGCCCGCTACCGGCGTGGCCGCACGGACTGACCGGACCCATCCCGGGCGGCCTCACCGCCCCCGACCGCCCCCGACCGACCCGGAGCGACCCGGAGATCCCACCGTCCCCGACCGACCCCGAGCGACCGCAACCGACTCCTTCCGACCTCGTTCGCAGACAGGAGCACCACCATGACCACCACGCGTGAGTACGGCCGGGCCCGGCGGATCAGGCTGGCCGCCACCGCCACGGCGACCGCGGCGCTCCTCGCCGCCTGTACGACGACCTCGGGCGGCGACGACGACAACGGAGGCGGTTCCGGGGACTCCGGCGCCATCACGGCCGCGGGCACCTACCCGATCGAGAGCCTGGACCCGCACGGCGCCCAAGGTGCCTCCACGGGAACCCAGTTGGCCGGGCAGGAGATCTTCAGCAGACTCGTGAAACCCGACCCGGACGGCACCCTCAAGGGCGACCTCGCCACCTCCTGGAAGCCCAACAAGGACGTCACCGCCTGGACGTTCACGCTGCGCGACGGCGTGAAGTTCTCCGACGGCTCCCCGCTCGACGCCGACGACGTGGTGGCGTCCTTCCGGCGGATGATCACTCTGAACGGCCCCAACGCGGGCAATTTCCCCGGCTCCACGATGAAGAAGACCTCCGCCACCGAAGTGGTCCTCAGCAGCCCGGCCCCCGACGCGTCGGTCCCCGGGAAGCTCAACACCTTCTACGTCGTCCCCTCGGACGTCGGCGAGGACGACACCGCGTTCTTCAACGACCCTGTCGGCTCGGGCCCGTTCACCGTCGACGGCTTCACCCCGGGCGAGTCGCTGGTCCTGGTGCCCAACAGGGAGTACGGGGGCGAGAAGCCCGCGCTCGACCGGGTCACCGTACGGAACATCCCCGAGCTGTCGGCGCGTATGACGGCGCTGCGCACCGGCGAGGTGGACATCCTCTGGGGCATCCCGGACGACCAACTGGCCTCGCTGAAGAGCGAGAAGGACCTGACGGTCCGGACCGTACCGAGCAGCGCCGAGTTCACGATGTGGTTCAACTCGTCCACGCCCGCGCTCAAGGACGCGAAGGTACGCAGGGCGATCTGGCAGGCGGTCGACTTCGAGACCATCATCGGCAAGCTCTACCCCGAGACCGGCAAGCCGGCCGACGCGCCCGTGACGAGCGTCGTCCTCGGCCATGTGCCGCAGCCGCCCGTCGCCCACGACGCGACCGCCGCGAAGGCGGCTCTCACCGCCGCGGGCTTCGACTTCTCGAAGAAGCTCCGGCTCCAGTTCGCCAACGCCGAGTTCCGGCCCTTCATCCAGGCCGTCGTCTCGGACCTGCGGGAGGTCGGTGTGCTGGCCGAGCCGCTGGAGAAGGAACAGGCCACCTTCACCGAGGATCTGATCGCGCTCAAGTGGGACATCAACTTCCAGCAGCTGGCGACCCCGAGCTACGACGCGGCCAGCAACCTGGGCCGCCTCTACACCTGCGAGGCCAACCGGAACGGCTACTGCAACAAGCAGCTGGACACTCTGCTGGCGGCGGCGGGCGCGACGGCCGACAAGCGGAAGCGCACCGATCTCTACGGCCGGGCGAGCGCGATCATCTGGCGCGACGCCGTCGGGATGTACCCGATGTCGGTGAGCATCGCGTACGCCTGGAACAGCGGTCTGAAGGGCTTCGTCCCCGACGCCAGCGGTCTGCCGGACTTCGCCACCGTACGGACCGGTGGCTCGTGACCCCCGCCGGAACCGCTCGCGAACGCGGCGTCACCAACGTGACGAAAGAGACGCGCGCGAGCGACGGGCCACCCCTGCGGATCGACGGCCTGGTGGTCGACCTGCCGGGCCCGCGCGGCACCCGCGTGCGGGTGGTGGACGGCGTGTCCTTCGACGTGCCACGCGCCACCACCGTCGGGCTGATCGGCGAGTCGGGCAGCGGGAAGACGATGACCGCCCAGGCGATCCTCGGGCTGCCACCGGAGGGCGCCACCCTCGCGGGGCGGCTGCTCTGGCAGGGCGAGGACCTGATCGCGGCCGATCCCGTACGGCGCCGTACGGTACGCGGCCGGGAGATCGCGATGATCTTCCAGGACCCGCTCGCCGCGCTCAACCCGACGCAGCGGATCGGCCGTCAGGTCGGTGAGATCCTCCGCCGCGACGGGCTGCCGCGCGCCGAGGTGAGCCGCCGGGTCGTCGAACTCCTCGACCGGGCCGGGGTGCCGGAGCCGGAGCGGCGGGCGCGCGCGTACCCGCACGAACTCTCCGGCGGTCTGCGCCAACGCGCCATGATCGCGCTGGCGTTGGCGGGGGAGCCCTCCCTGCTGCTCGCCGACGAGCCGACGACCGCGCTCGACGTCACGGTGCAGTCCCGGATCCTGCGGCTGCTCGCCGACATCCAGTCGGCGCAGGGCCTCGCGATGCTGCTGGTCAGCCATGATCTACGGGTCGTGTCCCATGTCGCCGAGCAGGTCGTGGTGATGTACGCGGGACGGGTCCCCGAGCGCGGTCCCGCCCGCGACGTACTGCGGCGGCCCGCCCATCCGTACACCGCCGCCCTGGTACGCAGCGTGCCCGCCGTCAGGACGCGTACCGCGCTCGCCGATCCGCTGCCCGGTGCCCCGGCGACCCCCGCGAACCGGCCGGCCGGATGCGCGTTCCATCCGCGCTGCCCACTGGCGCGCGAGCGGTGCCGGGGCGAGGTGCCGCAGGTACGGGAGGTGGCGCGAGGGCGCTGGAGCGCCTGCCACTTCGCCGAGGAGGTGTTGGGGTCGTGAGCGGCACCGAAGGAGCCGGCCGCCTTCTCGACGTGCGTGATCTGCGCGTCGGCTACGGCGGACGGGGATGGGGCCGCCGGGCCCCTCGGCTCGCCGTGGACGGCGTGAGCCTGTCCGTCGCGCCCGAGGAGACACTCGGCCTCGTCGGCGAGTCGGGCTCGGGCAAGACCACCGTCGCCCGCTGCGTGGCGGGACTGCTGGCGCCCGGCGCGGGGACGCTCATGTTCGACGGCCGGCCCCTCGGCCGGGCCGGGCGCAGACCGCCCGAGTTGCAGCGCGCGGTGCAGATGGTGTTCCAGGACCCCCGGTCGTCGCTGAATCCGCGCATGACCGTCGCCTCGATCATCGCCGAGGTCTGGAGCACCCATCCGGTCACCGCGCCCGAGGGCGACCGGACCGAGGCGCTGCACCGGCTCCTCGCCGACATGGGACTCGACCCCGAGGTGGCATCACGCCGTGCGGGGGACCTGTCGGGCGGTCAGTGCCAGCGGGTCAGCATCGCCAGAGCGCTGGCGGTACGTCCCCGGCTGCTGGTCTGCGACGAGGCGGTGTCCGCGCTCGACGTGTCGGTCCAGGCCCAGATCCTGCGCCTGCTCGTCGATCTGCGTGCCAGGCACCGGCTCGCGATGCTGTTCATCTCGCACGATCTGGGGGTGGTGCACCAGATCGCCGACCGGGTGGCGGTGATGCACCGGGGCGTGATCGTGGAGGAGGGCCCGAGCGGCGAGGTGCTGACCGCGCCGCGTGACGCGTACACCCGGGCGCTGCTGGACGCGGCCCTGGACCTGGACGACTCGGTGCCGGGCGACGGCACCGCCGACGACAAGGCGGTCGTATGAACGGCAGTCGTATGAGCGAGAGTCGTACGAGCGGGCGTCCTATGGATGAGGGGCGCACGGAAGAGAGGCGTACGGAAGAGAGGCGGGCCGGTGTGACCCCGGCCGCGACCGGCTGGAACACCTGGGACGTCCGGACGCACACCGGAATGAACCTGCTGCCGTCCGGGCCTCGGGTGCGCTTCGGCGTCCTCGGCCCCGAAGGGCCGGTACTCGACGGGTTCACCTGGCGCGACGGGCTCGACCGGCTGGGGCACCACACGGTGGACGGCTCCTTCGCGGAGGTGACGGTACGGGCGGCGGACCACCGGCTACGGCTGATCTTCGCGGGCGGACCCGGCGAGGTCCTGCACGCACGCGCCGAGAGCACGGGCACCGTCGTGCTGTCCGTCGAGGATCTGGACGGCGTCGAGCCCGACCCGGACGCCGCCTCACCGGCCTGCACCGTCCTTGCCGGCGGCCGCCGTTGGACCCTCACCACCTCGTCGCCGGCGCGCAGGCTCGACGGTCCGGCGCACACGCTGGTTCTGGCGTTCGGAACGCGGGGCGACGGTGCCGCCGTGGACCTGCGGATCGCGCCCGAGCAGGCGCCGGGCACGGTGGCGGGGACCGGCGACGTACTCGCGGCACGCCGCGCCGACGCCGACCGGACCCGGCTGCGGTCCGGCGGCTGGCTCGGCGCCGCCGCCGACGCCCTGACCAGGGCCGTCACCTGGAACACCATCCACGCCCCCGACATCGGCCAGGTCCTCACCCCGACCTCACGGGACTTCGTCAGCGCCGAGCGGAAGGGCTTCTACGGCACCTGGGCCCTGCACGCCTGGGACACCTTCTTCACCGGCCTCGCCGCGTCCGCCGTCGACCGGGACTACGCGCGCGGTGTGTTCGGCCAGATCCTGACCTACGCGGACGAGGCGGGCATGATCCCGAACCGGGTCTCGGACGACAGGGGCCGCACCGACGATCGTTCCCAGCCGCCGGTCGGCGCGCTCACGGTGTACCAGGCCTATCTGGCGGGCGGTCTCTCGCCCGAGACCCGCGACACCGCCCTGCTCGACGACACCTTCCCGGCGCTGCTGGCCTGGCACGACTGGTGGCCCCGGGCCCGCCGGGGACCGCACGGGCTGCTCGCCTGGGGCTCCGACCCGGTCGCGGACGACCCCGCGTCGGCGACCCTGGACCGGGCCAAACGGGAGTCGGGCCTGGACGATTCGCCGATGTACGACGAGGCGGTGTACGACCCGGCGACCCACACCATGGACCTGGCCGACGTCGGGCTGAACGCGCTCCACATCGCCGACGCCGAGGCTCTGGCGGAGATCGCCGACATCCTGGGCGAGCACGCGACGGTCGGCCGGCTGCGAACCGAGGCCGGGGCCGCCAAGGAGGTCGCCGACCGGCTGCTCTGGGACGACGACCGCGGCGGCTACCGCAATCTCACGGCGACCGGCACGCACGATCCGCATGTCTCCCCGACGATGCTGTACGCCCTGCTCGGCGGGTTGCCGGAGGACGGCCGTGCGAGGGCCATGGCCACCGAACTGCTGCGTCCCGAAGCGCTCGGCGGCGTACGGCCACTGCCCAGCGTGGCCCGGAACGACCCCGGTTTCGCGGCCACCTACTGGCGCGGCCGGATCTGGGCACCGATGGCGTATCTCGCCGTCCGCGGTCTGCGCCGCTACGGGCTGACCGAGCTGAGCCGACCGGTGGTGGGGGCACTGCTGCGGCTGTTTCTCGACGAATGGCGCGAGTACGGCCACGTCAGGGAGAACTATCCGGCCGTCGACGGGGAGAATTTGACGGGTCTTCAGAAGCGTTCGGACGGACTGATGGCCTGGGGAGGTCTGTTGGCGTACCTCGCCTTCGGTGAACTCGCCGACGCGCGGCCCGACGGCTGGCGGTTCGCCCATCCGGGCGAGCCGGCCGAGCTGTGCAATCTGCCTCTCGGCGAGGGCCGTCTCGACGTCCGGGCGGCCGACCGGCTCACCGTCGCTCTCGACGGACGTGTCCTGCTGGACATGGCGCCCGGAGTCGTCGTACGGGGCTACCGGCTGACCGCCGACCGCGTCACCGGAACCGCCGACGGCACCGGCGATCTGCTCGTCACACCGCCGGGCGGCGGCCCGCCCGTGCCGGTGGACGTAGGGGGAGGGAGCCGGAGCTTCGTGTTCGGCCAGGACGGAGGGCCGGCCGAACGCGAGGCTCCGGTGACGACCGGCGGTCCGATCGACGAGGTCGACGAGGTCGGCGAAGGCGGGGCAGACGGCGAGGCCGGCGAAGTCGGGGCAGGCGGGGTCGGTGACGCGGACCGCGCGGGCGCCGCACGCGAGGGGAGCGGCGGATGAGCGCGGAGACATCGGCGTCCACGGACATCCTCGTCGTGGGCGGCGGCCTCGGCGGCGTGGCCGCCGCGCTGGCCGCCCTCGACCGGGGACGGTCCGTCCTGCTCACCGAGGAGACCGACTGGATCGGCGGCCAGCTCACCAGCCAGGGCGTGCCGCCCGACGAGCACGCCTGGATCGAGCAGTTCGGCGCCACCCGCACGTACCGCGCGCTGCGCGACGCGATCCGTGACCACTACCGCACCTGGTATCCGCTGACCGACGAGGCCAGACGGCGCCGGTATCTCAACCCCGGCGAGGGCCGCGTGAGCGCGCTGTGCCACGAGCCGAGGGTCGCCGCCGCCGTGCTACAGGCGATGGTCGCGCCCTACGTCGCCGCCGGGCGGCTGCGGATCCTGTACGGGCACCGGCCGGTGGCCGCGTCCGTCGACGGCGACCGGGTACGGTCCGTGGTCGTCGAAGGACCCGGCGGGGCGCGCGTCGAGGTGACGGCGCCGTACGTGCTGGACGCGACGGAACTGGGCGATCTGCTGCCGCTGACCGGCGCCGAGCATGTGACGGGCTTCGAGTCGCGACGGGACACGGGCGAGCCGAGCGCGCCCGAGGAGGCGCAGCCGGCCAACATGCAGGCCTTCTCCTGGGTGTTCGCCGTCGACCATCTGGCGGGCGAGGACCATACCGTCGACCGGCCGGCGGGCTACGACGGCTGGGCCGCGTACCACCCCCCGCAGTGGCCGAACCGGCTGCTGAGCCTGAGCGCGCCCGATCCGAGGACGCTGGAGACCGTTCCGCGCGGCTTCACACCGAACGCCGACTCCGGGCCGGTCGTCGCCGACCAGAGCAAGGACGCGGGCGACAAGGAACTGTGGGAGTTCCGCCGGGTCGTCTCCCGGAAGCTGTACCGGCCCGGCTTCGCCGCGAGCGATGTGACCATCGTCAACTGGCCCATGATCGACTACTTGCCCGGACCGCTGATCGGGGTGGACGACAAGGAGCGGGACCGCCATCTGGCCGGGGCCCGAGAGCTGAGCATGAGCATGCTCTACTGGCTCCAGACCGAGGCACCCCGCCCCGACGGCGGCACCGGCTGGCCTGGACTGCGGCTGCGCGGCGATGTGTTCGGTACGGCCGACGGGCTGGCGAAGGCGCCGTACATCCGGGAGTCACGCCGGATCGTCTCCCGGCGGCGGATCGTCGAGCAGGACCTCTCCCTCACCGTCAGGGGCGAGCGGGGCGCGGTGCGTTACCCGGACTCCGTCGGCATCGGGATGTACCGGATCGATCTGCACCCGTCCACCGGCGGCGACACCTACATCGACGTCGCCAGCAGCCCCTTCCAGATCCCCCTGGGCGCACTGCTCCCCGTACGGCTGCGCAATCTGCTGCCGGTCTGCAAGAACATCGGCACCACCCACATCACCAACGGCTGCTACCGGCTGCACCCCGTCGAGTGGAACATCGGCGAGGCGGCCGGCTCCCTCGCGGCGCACTGCCTCGACAACCGGCTGGACGTCGAGCAGGTGTACGAGGACGGCGAGCGACTGCGCCACTTCCAGGAGGAACTCACGCGCGCCGGGGTCGAACTGGCCTGGCCCGAGGTCAAGGGGTACTGATGGGCGGTCAGGACAGAGGCGCCGACGGGGAGAGACAGGCCGGCGGGGAGCGGACCGGCGGGGAGAGGCTGTCCCGCCGGGACATGAGGGGGCGCCGGCCGCGACGGGCCGACGACCGGGCGAGGCCTGCCGACGGCCGCGCGCTGCTGGCCGGTGTCATGGTCCCGCTGGTCACACCGATGGACCGGCCGGGACACCCCTCGGTGCCGGCCGCCGACGCCCTGCTCGACGCGTTGGCGGAGGCGGGGGCCCGGAGCCTGATGCTCTTCGGCAGCAACGGCGAGGGCCCGCTCCTGCCCACGGCCCTCCTGGGCGACTTCGCCGCCGGGGTGGCCAAGCGCTGGCGTGAACTGACCGACGGCGGGCCGGTGTTGATGAATGTCACGGCGCCCGGCACCGCCGAGGCGCTGGCACGGGCGGAGGCCGTCCTGCCCGCCGGGCCGGACGCGCTGGTACTCAGCCCGCCGGTCTACTTCCACCACCGGCACGACGAGATCGTCACCCACTACGCCGCCATGGCCGGTCTCGGTGTCCCCGTCGTCGCCTACAACGCCCCCCGCTACAGCAACCCGCTGACACCGGCCCTGCTCGACGAAGTGACCGGCCTCGCGCACCTCGTGGGCCTCAAGGACAGCTCGGGCGACCCGGATCTCTTCGCCCACGCCGTCGCCGCCGCCCGGCGCCGCGACGACTTCGGGGTCAGTCAGGGCGCCGAGAGCCAGGCACTCGACGGCTTGCGGCTGGGGGCCGACGGTGTCGTGCCCGGAGTGGCGAATCTGGCGCCGGCGGTGGCCGTCGAGCTCTTTCGGGCCCATCGCGAGGGCCGGGACGACGACGCGCGGCGCGCCCAACAGCTGATCGACGAGGTGCTGGCGCTGCACACCGTACGACCCGGTGTGCCGGCGGTGAAGACCGTCCTGGCCGTACGAGGGCTCTGCCCGCCGCATGTCGCGACGCCCTTCACGCCCTGCTCCGACGAGGAGCGACGCGCACTGCTCGACCTGCTCGCCCCGCTCGACGCCCATCTCATACGCGCCTGATCCGTCCACGCGCGTGCCCGGACCGGTACACACCGGACCGGCACGCGCTGGCCGGGCCCGTACCCCGCTGATCAGCGCCACAGGTTCCCGACCGGGGCAGCACGCCCCCGACCGGGACCCCGCACACCCCTGATCGGTCCAGTACATCCCGATCGGGACCGTTATGCCCCCGCGCCGGCTCTCTCCTCCGTACCGCCCGAAAGGGGTGGCCCACCATGTCCGACACCGGACCCAAGCGCACCGCCATGAACCGCAGATCCTTCGCCCTGGGTGTCGCCGGCGTCTCGGCGACCGCCGCGTTCGGCCCCGCGGCCGTCGGCTCCACCGCACACGCCGCCGACCGGTCGTCCGCGCCCGGCCGGACGGCCGCACCTGTGCGGCACGGCTCCTACTTCCACGAGCAGACCCTCTGGGACTCCGTCGAAGGCCCGCTCGTGAACTACCACGTCCACGCGCTCGCCGTCCTCCCCGACGACACCATTCTGGCCGTGACCGAGGGCCGCCACGAGGTGTGCGACGCCGGCCCGCGCGATCTGCTGCTGCGCCGCAGCACCGACGGCGGCAGGACCTGGGAGGCGAGCCGCTCGCTGGTCACCTCCGCCAACGGCGACTCCTGGGGCAACCCGGCGCTGGTGGTGGACCGTCAGACGCGGGAGGTCTTCCTCTTCTACATGCTCTCGCTCCGGCTGCCGGAGAACACCTCCTGCTCGGGCGACTCCGGCGACCTCTATGTGATCTCCAGCCGGGACAGCGGCAGAACCTGGGGCGACGTGCGCAACCTGGGGGGCCTGTTCGACGGATTCCCCTACAACTGGGCGCTGCACGGCCCCGGTCCGGGCCACGGACTCCAGCTGAAGTCCGGCCGTCTGCTGCTCAACTGCTCGCACCGCAGGGTGATCGTCGGCAACACCGTGGCCGAGCGGTACTACGGCGTCGCGCCGATCTACAGCGACGACCACGGCGCCACCTGGAGGGCGACCGGTGAGGTCCCCGTACAGGTCAAGTACCCCATAAACGAGGCGCGGATGGTGCAGCGCTCCGACGGCACCGTGCTCGTGAACGGCCGCGCGGCGGCGGGCGGCGAGGGGCAGCGCATCGTCTCCGTCAGCTCCGACGACGGTACGACCTGGTCCCAGCCGGCGTTCGACGGCGGCACCGGTTCGTTCAACGCGGTGGACGCCGGCCTGCTGCGCTACACCGGCGGTCCCGGCAGCCGGGAGACGGACCGGGTGCTGTTCAGCCGCCCCGACTCGCCCGTCCGGTACAACATGACGGTCTCGGTCAGCTACGACGAGGGCATCTCCTACCGCTACCGGCGGGTCATCAACGAGAATCGTTCCTTCTACTCGGATCTCGCCCGGCTCTCCGACGGCACCATCGTGCTGCTCTACGGCTGCGACGGCGACCTGGCGAGCGCGCCGCGCCGGGTCAACGTCTGCCGCTTCTCGCTCGACTGGCTGACCCGTGGCCGCGACAGCCTGCGCCGCGGCCCCCGCCTCCGGGAGGCCGCGGTCGCCCTCGCGGACACGGCCCGCAAGGTCACCGGCGGCACGGTGCGGACGGTCGCGGATCCGCTGGCGCGCGGCGGCGAGCGGCTGGTCTTCACCCCCGAACAGGTGGGCGGCGCGGTCGAGTTCACCTTCCGGGTGGCACGCTCCGCCGAGTACGAACTCCTCCTGCGCCACTACCGCTCGGCGGACGGCGCACTGGCCACGGTCACCGTGAACGGCAGCAGGCTCCCCGCCTTCGCGATCGACACCACGGCGCAGTCCGCCGACGGCTTCGACCTCGCCCGTATCGGCACCGCCCGGCTGCGCGCCGGGCGCCACACCGTGCGATGCGTGGTGACGGGCGCCGGCCGGGGCGGCGGGACCGTGCTCGGCCTGGACTCCCTCAGCCTGGTCGAGGCGCCGGGCACCGCCGACGTCCGCGCCGAGGTGGTCGTGGACAACGACCGGCTGGGCTTCGCGGTCGTCAGCGGCAGCTGGCCGACGGCGACGGCCGACCCCGGCTTCTGGGCGGGCAACTACCGTACGGCGCCCGCCGGTTCCGGCGAGCGGACGGTGCGCTGGCGTCCGGCGGTACCCCTGGACGGTTCCTACGAGATCCAGACGTCGTACCCCCCGGGTGCGGGCCGCGCGAGCAACGCCCCGTACTCCGTCGTCCACGCGGACGGTACCGCCGCCGTCCGGGTCGACCAGCGGGTGGCGGGAGCCGCCGATCCGCGTGGCGGCTCATGGGTCTCGCTGGGCACGTACCGGCTCCGGGCCGGCCTCGGCACCTCGGTCGAGCTGTCCAACGACGCCGACGGGACGGTGGCGGCCGACGCGATCCGGCTGCTGGGCCCGCGCCGCTGAGGCCCGGCCTCCGGGCCGCCCCGGCCCCGGGTCGCCGGGGCGGCCCGGAGGGGAGCGTTACTCCGAAACCTCGGCCCGCGCCGCCGCGAGGAGTTCGTCGGAGAGCGGGTCGTCGCGGACCGCGCGGGCCAGGATCAGCGCTCCGACCATCGTGCTGAGACGGGCGAGACCGTCGTCCCCCTCGTCGTCGTCGGCCATCTGCCGCGCGAACGCGCGGACCCCTTCGGCGTAGGTGTGGCGGGCCGCGCTGCCCGCCGCGCCGCGCGCCATGTCGACGGCCAGACCCGCTGTCGGGCAGCCCCCGGCCATGTCGTCCCGGTGCGCGGGGGAGAGGTAGTGGTCGACGAACGCGCCGCGCGCGGTCTTCGCGTCGCCCTCACCGTCGCCGGCCCCTGCGGGGGCGGCGCCCTGCTCCGCGAAGTCGTCGAACGCGACGGCGGTGGCCTCGTCGACGAGGGCTTCCTTGGAGTCGAAGTGCTTGTAGAAGCCCCCGTGGGTGAGCCCGGCGGCCTTCATCAGGTCGGCGACGCTGACACCGTCGGTGCCCTGTTCGCGGAAGAGACGGGAGGCGGTGTCGACGATCCGGCGGCGGTTCTCCTGCGCCTGTTCCTTCGATGCGCGGCCCATGGGCCACCTCCCTGAATAAATGTTCGATGACATCTATCGTACGCCTCACACCTTCCCTTTTTAGATTATGACTGTAATCTATGTGAGCCGGCGGCGGCCGGAAGAGGCCGTTCGCCTTCCACGAAGGGGCAGGACCATGGAACTGAACAACGCCGTAGCGGTTGTCACCGGCGCCAACCGAGGGCTGGGCCGTCAGATCGCCGAACAGCTGCTGCGACGTGGCGCCAAGGTGTACGCGGGGGCCCGCCGCCCCGAGACGGTCGACCTGCCCGGCGCCGTACCGCTGCGTCTGGACCTCACCGATCCGGCGTCGGTCCGCGCCGCGGCGGCTGCCGCCCCCGATGCCACGCTCCTGGTGAACAACGCGGGCATCTCCACCCACACACCCCTCGTGGCGGGCGATCCCGACCGGATCCGGCTGGAGATGGACACCCACTTCTTCGGCACTCTGCGGGTGACCCGTGCCTTCACGCCCGTCATCGAGGGCAACGGCGGTGGCTCGATCCTGAATGTTCTCTCGGTGCTGTCCTGGTTCCACCCGGCCGCCCTCGGCGCCTACAGCGCGGGCAAGGCGGCGGCGTGGGCCCTGACCAACTCGATCCGCGAGGAGCTGGAGCCCCGGGGCATCCGGGTGTCCGCCCTGCACGTGGGCTACATGGACACCGACATGGCCGCGCACATCGATGCGGACCAGAAGATCTCCCCGGCGGCCGTCGCGGCGCTGGCCCTGGACGGTCTTGAGAAGGCCACCCCGGAGATACTGGCCGACGAGGTGACGCGCCAGGTCAAGCAGGGCCTCGGGGTGGTCACCGGCTGATCATGCGCCGACGCCCATGGCCCACGGTCGACGCGCTTGGCCACCGCTCGCCCGTGCTCCCGCCGGCGGGTCAGGGCTCCAGGGGTTCGGCGTAGTGCCGGAACTCCCCGCGCTCCCGGTACATCCCCCAGAGCGTGTCGGCGAGCACGGCCGGGTCCTTGCGCGGATGCCCGGGGGTGATCGCGCCGGGGATGACGAGCTGCGCCGCGTGGATGTTCTCGCTCGCGAGCGCGTCGTGGAGCATCCGCGCGTAGGCGCTCTCCCCGGCGAAGGCGATGGAGGTGCCCGCCCGGTCGGGGTGCGGCTGGACGGCCGTACCGCCGTTGATGAACAGCAGCGTGCCACGGCCGAGGGTGCGCATCCCGGGCAGTACCTGACGGACGGCCGTCATCGGTCCCATGACCGAGAACGCCAGCGGAGCCTCGATGTCGGCCGGCGTCGTCTCCAGGACCGGCTTCATGAAGTCCCTGTGCGGGATCGGGCTGTACTGAAGGACCTCAACGGCGCCGAGGTCCGTGGCGGCCGCGTCCAGCGCGGCCGAGAGCGCGGCCGGATCGCGTACGTCGGCGGCGAACCCGCGCGCGTTCACGCCCTCGCCGCCGAGCTCGGCGGCGAGGGCGTCGACGTGCTCCTTGGTACGGGAGACGAGGGCGACATCGAAGCCTTCACGCCCGAAGCGGCGCGCCACGGCGCCGCCCAGACCGCTGCCTGCTCCGACGATGGCGAGGGTGGTCATAGGAGGGTCCTTGTCATGAGAGCGGGCCGGGCCGCGGCGGGGGAGTCCGGACGGCCGCGGACTCCCCCGCCACCGGTTCAGCGGGGGACGAGCTTGAGGGTCGTGGCACGGGCGCCGTCGGCCACCATCGGGTCGACATAACTGTCGCTGTAGCCGCCGTACTTGCTGCGGTAGGCCCGGTCGATCCGGTCGTTGAGCGCCGGGTCGTCCTCCTCCACGAACGTGACGTCCTTGTCCACACCGCCGGAGCTGATGTGGCCGGCGTGCTTCGCCTTGGCCGCGCGGAACCAGACGCCGCCGGGTCCGCGGAAGGCGCGTATGTGCAGGTCGTCGCCCTCGCGGACCACCCAGATCGTGGTCGGGCGGCGTGGCGTGTCGTCGCTGCCGAGCGGAGCGACCTCCAGCTCGTCGGCGTGCTCGATCCTGTTCAGCTCGTCCTTGGTCCAGGTCGCCATGGGGGGTCTCCTTGTCGGCGTGGGCGGCTCGCTCGCCTCGGTCCGGTATGCGGCGTACTCCCTTCCAGACTGGCGGCCCCGACCCGTGACGCGCACCTCGACGAGCGGCGCCGATCCCTCGACAACCACCGGGCCGGACCGATCCGCGCACCGTTGGCCTGCCCGGCAGCCGCCGATCGCCGCCCCTCGCGCGACTACTCCATACGGATGAATCCCGGCCGGCCGGCAGAGGCGCGGCGCGGACCCGCCCTCGCTCAGAGGCGCGGCCAGGGCCTTCCGGCGAGCCGTTCGATGTCGGTGTTGAAGCGCTTCAGATACGCGGCGAACGCGGCGATGTCCTCTTCCGGCCACTCGGACATGACCCGGTCCAGGGCCTGCACCGTGGCCTCCCGTTCCTCGTCGAGGACGCGTGCGCCCTCGTCCGTGATGCGGAACTTACGGGCCATACCGCCTTCGGGATCCGGGATGCGCTTCACGAGCCCCGCGCGCATCGCGGCCGCCGTCTGACGGTTCAGGGTGGAGGCGTCGAGCCCGAAGGCGTCGCTGAGTTCGCCGATCGACATCGGCCCCTGGAGGCGAATACGGCTGAGCAGGATGTAGGCGCTGCGTTCCAGTACGCCGTCCTTGCGGCGTCCGCCCTTCTGGTGCAGAAACGTGTGGCGGCTGAGGAGCATCTGCTCGTACTCGACCTCGTGCGTGGCGCCGACCATGCCTGTGTCGCCTCCTGCCTCTCTCGCCGGGCCATTGTCGCATCACGTCCGTACGGCCCGGACATCATCTTCTCATGTTTATGCATTGTGCACGTAAGATGCCCGATGCACATGGTATGTATGATGCACATGTTCTTTTCAGGTAAGACAGCCCTAGGAGTCCCCTTTCATGGACGCCCCTCAGCCCGCATCCCGCTCGGGCGGTGTGGTCGCGACGCTGGCGC
Source organism: Streptomyces sp. NPDC058653 (assembly GCF_042716895.1). Lineage (NCBI taxonomy): Bacteria > Bacillati > Actinomycetota > Actinomycetes > Kitasatosporales > Streptomycetaceae > Streptomyces > Streptomyces sp. NPDC058653. The sequence continues at coordinate 153,478 of NZ_JBHXRM010000005.1, forward strand.
TCGCCGGCACCACGGCCGCGATCATGCAGACGCTGGTCACCCCGCTCATCGCCGACCTGCCGAAGATCCTGAACACCAGCGCGTCGAACGCCACTTGGGTGATCACGACGACCCTCCTGGTGGCGGCCGTCTGCGTGCCGGTCGTCGGTCGCCTGGGTGACCTGATCGGCAAGCGCCGCATGCTTCTCGTCTGCTCGGTGCCGCTGATCGCGGGCTCGGTGGTGTGTGCGCTCTCGTCGTCCGTCCTGCCGATGATCGTCGGACGCGGGCTCCAGGGCATGGGAATGGGCATGGTGCCGCTCGGTATTGCCCTGCTGCGCGATGTCGTACCCACGGAGAGGCTCAGCTCCTCCATCGCGCTGGTGAGCGCCTCCATGGGAATCGGCGGCGGCCTCGGGCTGCCGATCGCCGCCGCGGTCGCCCAGTACGCCAACTGGCGGGTGCTCTTCTGGGGTTCCGCCGTACTGGCCACGGTGATCGCCGTGATGATCTGGACCCTGATCCCGGACGTGCCCGCCAGCGCCAAGGGGCAGCGGTTCGACGCGCCCGGCGCGATCGCCCTCGGCGCGGGTCTGGTCAGTCTGCTGCTCGCGATCTCCAAGGGAGCGGACTGGGGCTGGAGTTCGGGGACCACACTGGGTCTCTTCGTGGCCGCCGTCGTGTTGCTGGTCGGCTGGGGCGCCTGGGAGTTGCGCACGACCGACCCGTTGGTCGACCTGCGCACCACCGCCCGTCCCCGGGTCCTGCTCACCAACCTCGCGTCGATCTTCGTCGGTTTCGCGATGTACTCCAGCATGCTGGTGGTTCCGCAACTGCTCCAGTTCCCCGAGGCCACCGGCTACGGCCTGGGGCAGTCGATTCTCGCGTCCGGTCTGTGGATGGCACCCGGCGGCGTGATGATGATGATCGTCTCCCCGCTCGGCGGAAAGCTGACCAACTCCCACGGCCCGAAGCTCACGCTCCTCAGCGGCGTCCTCGTCATCGCCGCGGGCTACGGGCTCTCGCTCGTGCTGATGGGGTCGGCGTGGGGGATCATGCTCGCCATCATGGTGATCAACAGTGGTGTGGGACTGGCCTACGGTTCGATGCCCGCGCTCATCATGAGCTCCGTCCCGCTCTCCGAGACCGCCGCCGCGAACAGCTTCAACACCCTGATGCGCTCGCTCGGCACCTCGATCGGCGCCGCCGTGATCGGCGTCGTCCTCTCCCAGATGACGACCGACATCGGCGGCTTCACCATCACCTCCGAGAGCGGCTTCCGTACGGGCCTGCTGATCGGCTGCGGTGTCGCGCTGGTCTCCGCCGCGATCGCGGCCGTCATCCCGGCGGTACGCACCGCTGCCGGCGGCCTGGAGAAAACCCACGGAAGTTCCGAACCGGAGAAGTCCGCGGTCAAGGCGTGAGGACACCTGGCGAGGGAGCGGTGGCCTCGGGGCACCGCTCCTTCCGGGGGATCTGCGCCGCGCTCGGACCCGGCGACACCTGACCTCCCGGCGACGCCCGCCGCGGCCACGCTCCCGCAGGCCGCGCGGAGCGAGGGGATCGGCCTACGGGCGGAGCACCGCCTTCACGATGCCGTCGGCGCGGCGGTCGAAGGAGGCGTACAGACCCGGCGCGTCGGCCAGCGAACCGTGATGCGTGACCACCTTCTCCGGCCGCGCCCGGCCGTCCAGCACCAGGTCGCGCAACAGGCGCGTGTAGCGCCGGTCGTGGGTGCGGCCGAAACCGACGTGGACGCCCCGGTCGAACAGCGTCGCCCACGGCACCCGGAGCGATCCGTCGTGATGACCGCCCACCGCCGGGTTGACATCCCCGGCGGCGAAGACCCCGGCGATACCGAGCGATCCGGCGGGGTTCACCAGCCGTGCGAGGTCCTCGATGACCTGACGCGGGTTCTCCCGCCCCGGCTCCGCCCGGTCGCGCGCCTGGAAACCGACCGCGTCGATGCCGCAGTCCACCCCGTCCGTTCCCTCCTCGCCCGGCGGCAGCCCCCGCTCGCGCCGGTGGTCGCGGATCTGCCGGACGGGGTCGCCGGCGGTGAAGTCCACCGGTACGGCGCCGAATTCGGCGGCGACGGCCAGCCGCTCGGCGATGTGGTCGACCACGAAGACCTGGCCGGCGCCGCGGATGACGGCCGAGTGGGCGGCCAGCAGCCCCACGGCCCCCGCGCCGAACACGGCGACGCTGTCGCCCGGTCGTACCCGGGCCAGCTCGGTGGCGTGCCAGCCCGTGACGAACGCGTCCGCCAGCAGCACGAACGCGTCCTCGTACCGGTCGCCGGGCTCGCCGGGCAGAGGCACGCAGTTCGCGTCGGCGTACGGCACGCGCAGCAGTTCGGCCTGCGCGCCGCGGTACGGTCCCATGCCCGCGTAACCGTACGCGGCACCGAAGGCGCCGGGCCTGATCCTGCTGCACGCGGCGGTCAGCCCACGGGCGCACTGGGGGCAGACGCCGCAGAAGAGGTGGGTGGGCATCACGACCCGGTCGCCCGGCGCGACCGCCGTGACGGCGGAGCCGGTCCGCTCGACCACCCCCAGCGGCTCGTGGCCCAGGACGAGGCCCGGCTCCGCGCCGGTCCGGCCGTCGTACATGTGCAGGTCGGTGCCGCACAGGGCGCTCGACGTGATCCGTACGAGGGCGTCCGTCGGCTCCTCCAGCGCCGCGTCCTCGACGTCCTGCACGGACACCCGGCGGGTGGCGTCGTAGACCACGGCCTTCATGGCATGTCTCCTGACGGTGTGGCGGGGGCGGGGGTGGGCCGCCGCGGGCGAGGGGGGACGGCCACGCACGCGAGTGCGGCCGACGCCAGGACCAGCGGGACGGTCATCGCCCAGGGCGCGGAGGCCGAGTGGACCAGCGCGCCCACGGCGGCGCCGCCGGTGAGCGAGATCAGCCGGGCCAGGTTGCCGAGGTCCGCGCGGCGTTCGCCGGGCGGTCCGACGGCGTGCGCGACCACCTGGGTGAGGATGCCGGTGAAGTACGTGCCGGGCCCGCCCGCCGCGCCCGCCCCGGCCAGCGCGGCGGACTGGATCCCCATGGCGGCGGCGATGGCGACGAGCACGACATCGGGCCAGGGCTCGGCGGGTGCCCCGTCGGCCGCCCCCCAGCCGACGGCGACGGCGGCCAGGAGCAGCACCTCGACGGCGAGACTCCGTACGACCGCGCGCGGCCAGCGAGTCTCCGGCTCCCCCGGCCGGTGCCGGGCGAACGGCGCCACGGCCGCGACCCCCGCCACATAGCCGCCCAGCGCCAGCAGCGGCATGGCCGGCCCGCCCTCGTGGCCCGTTCCCGTCAGCGAGAGCCCCAGAAGAACGAGGTTTCCGGTCATCACACCGGCGAAGACCCGTCCCAGCGCGGTGAACGCGAGTACGTCGACCGCGCCGGACGCCCCGGCGAACAGGATCAGCGCACCCCACTGGGCGCGCCCCGGACGCACCGCTTCGGTCGTCGGCACCCCGTCACACCGCCTCCGCGTCGCCTGCCCGAAGAGGCCACCAATACGGTGCGGGGGCGCGGCCCGCACCACGCCGAGCCGACGCCGCGGACCGGCTCACCCGTCCGGCGCAGACCTGCCGTGAGGAGGCGCCGCCTCAGCTCTCCGTGGGGTCCTCGGCGTTGCGCCAGATCTCCAGGTCGAGGGTGACGTACTGGCCCGGGTCGTTCTCCCCGGACTTGCCCTGATAGGTCGCCACCGCGATATGGCCCGCGTCGCTGAGCACGCAGATCTCCGACCCGCGGCTGAGCTGGTCGAGGCTGATCTTCTGCGTGAAGCGCGTCTCCGTGCGGCAGGTTTCCAGAGAGCCCTTCTGCGTGTTGTTCAGCAGGACGAACTTCCCGTTGGCGGTGCCGATGGTGGCCTCGTCCAGGAAGTCGACGTCGCTGAAGTAGACATCCGCGTTGCCGTAAGCCGCGTCCTCGCTCTCGACCGGGCGCGGCGGGCTGTCGGCGAGCATGAGCTCGTAGCCGTCCGTCAGGTCGATGCCCTTGTACGAGACCGGCTTCGGGTCCGCCCTCTTCTGTCCGCCGCCCGAGGCCTCGCCGCTCGAATCACCGCTCTCGGGGCTCCTGCTCGTGCTCGTGCCGGACGACTTCGACTCGTCGTCGCCGCTTGAGCCGTCCGGCAGCAGGGACCCGACGACCGCGAGGACGACGATCGCGCCCACGACCGACGCGGCGACGATCAGCCCGGTCCGCTTCGGCCTGGGCTGCTGCGGCGGTACGTAGGGAGCGTGCACGACGGGCGGCGGGGTGTGGTAGCCGGGCGGGGGCGTCTGGTACCCCGGCGCGGATGTGGGCCGCGTCGGGTGCCCGTGCGGCGGCGGAGGCACCGGGCCCGGCGCTCCCGGCGCGCTCCGCGTCGGCGCGGCGTGCGAGAACCCGGTGGGCGCGTACGGGTTCACGGTGCCCGGCGCCGGCGGCTGAGGCGAGTACTGCGTCGGCGGATGCTGGGGGGCGAACTGCGTCGGTGTCGGCGCGACGGTGGGCTGCGGCGGCGGGGTCCTCGCCGGCTCGGGCAGCCGCAGCCGCTCGGTGATCGATCCCGCGACCGAGCGCGGGAGCCAGTCCTCGCCCTGGCGCAGCGGCTCGGGCGAGATCTCGTGGCACAGCTCGATGATCTCGGTCAGGCTCGGCCGGGCGTCCGGGTCGCGCGTCAGACAGCGGGACACCAACGGCAGCAGTTCCGCCGGGACCCGGCTGAGATCGGGGTCCTCGTGCACGATCCGGTAGAGCACCGCGTGCGAGGACCCCTCGCCGTAGGCGGGTGAACCGATCGCCGCGAAGGCCGCGATCTGGCCGAGGGCGAAGACGTCGGTGGCGGGGCCGACCGTACCGGCCGCCGCCTGTTCGGGCGCCATGAACGCGGGGGTGCCCACGCTGACTCCGGTACCGGTCAGCGCGGTGGTCTCGGCGGCGCGGGCGATACCGAAGTCGATCACTCGGGGGCCGTCGGAGGCGAGAAGCACGTTGGCGGGCTTGAGGTCGCGGTGGACGATACCCGCGCCATGGATGACATGGAGGGCCTCGGCGACCCCGACCGAGAGCAGCAGCACACTCCGCAGCGGCAGTGCGCCGTGCTGGGCGACGGCGTGCGAGAGCGAGGGGCCCGGCACATACGCGGTGGCGAGCCAGGGCTGGGCGCCTTCGGTGTCGGAGTCGATGACCGGAGCGGTGTACAGCCCCTGCACCCGCTCCGCGGACTGCACCTCCCGCTGGAAGCGCAGCCGGAACTCGGGGTCCTCGCTGAACTCGGGCCGGATCACCTTGATCGCGATGGGCCTGCCGCCCGGCGTGTAGGAGAGATACACCTTGCCCATTCCGCCGGCACCGAGCACGGCGGCGAGGCGATACCCGCCGACAACATCCGGGTCGCTTTCCCCGAGCGGTTTGAAAAGGTTGGCGGAAGGTGTACTGGTCATGGCGATCATCCCCTGTTTACGGCAGTTCAGCTCCTGCCGATGCCCCGAAGTCAACGGGGAGCGTACCGACTTTCCTTCGGTGTGCTCACCACGCGCGGCAACAACCCTGCAACAACAGGGCTTTCACCGGCCGCGTCGGCGCATTGCCAGGATCCCTCGCGTCACCTACCGTTGCATCGTGCATCCAGGTGTGAGGCTCGTGACGCGCATTCACGTCGACCTTCTGCGGTCGGCCAGTGCGCTCTGTCTTTAGTGCCGCCTGACCTCTAGGCGCCGGCCGCGTCCAGCGCCGCGCCCGTAATCGATCCGCCGGGGCCCTTCCTCAACAGGACACCGATCGGCCCGGCGATATCCCCTTTTTCGCGGCCCCCTTTCTCTCTCACCGCGCCGTGCTTCGCTGCGGGCCGATCCTTGGACCTCGGCCGCCCGCGAGCGGCGGCGCGCGTGATTCACCACCGAGCGAGCACGGCGAGCCGGGCGACCGATGCCGCCGTGCCCGACAGTGAATCGGAGTACTGACATGAGCGACGAATACCTCTGGTACATCCCCAACACGGTCGAGCCAGGCCACCGAGGAGACGACACCACCGACGGGTGGGGCACCCTCGGCTTCTCCACCGAGATCGCCCGGGCGGCGGAGGCCCACGGCTGGGGCGGAGCCCTCATCGGTACGGGATGGGGCCGGCCCGACACCTTCACCGTGGCCACCGCACTGGCAGCCCTCACCACCACGTTCAAACCGCTGGTGGCCATTCGCCCCGGCTACTGGCAGCCCGCCCACTTCGCGAGCGCCGCGGCCACGCTCGACCGGCTCAGCGGCGGACGCCTGTTGGTCAACATCGTCAGCGGTCTCGACAACGCGGGGGCGTACGGCGACGGAGAGAGCGACCCGGCCCGCCGGTACGACCGCACACGGGAGTTCCTCCAACTGGTGCGCCGGCTCTGGACGGAGGAGAACGTCACCTTCCGGGGCGAGTTCTTCGGTGTGGAGGACTCCACCGTGAGCCCGCGCCCGTACGGCGCCGAGAACGGCAGGACCCCGACGCTCTACTTCGGCGGCGCCTCCGCCGCGGCCGAGGCGGTCTCGGCCACCGAGGCCGACGTGCAGCTCTTCTGGGGGGAACCGCTCGACGGCGTGGCCGAGCGGATCGACCGGCTGGAGAAGCTGAGCCGGTCCCTCGGCCGGACCCACGCGCCGCTGGAGTTCGGACTGCGCGTCACGACGCTGGTCCGCGACACGACCGAGGAGGCCTGGCGCGACGCGGAGGCGAAGGTGGCCCGGCTCGCGGGCGTCCGTGACACGACGATGCACGGCGGGCGGCGCAGGGCCGTCGGCCAGCAGCGGCTCTACGACCTCGCGGAGCGCGGTGAGGTGCTGGACTCCTGCCTGTACACCGCGCCCGGGCGGGTCGGGGGCGGTGGCGCGGGCACCACCTGGCTGGTCGGCTCCCCGGACGACGTGGCCGCCGCGCTGCGGGAGTACCGCCGGCTCGGGGTCACCCACTTCGTCCTCTCCGACACCCCGTACCGGCCGGAGGTCGCCCGTATCGGCGACCAACTGCTCAGCAGGCTCCGGGAACGGGACCCGGTGGCATGACGGCGACCCGCGGCGCGCCGCGACCGGCGACCCGCGCCCGGGCCCGGGCCCCTCACGATGGCAGCGGGCGCCGCAGGGCGCTCCGGCCGGCGCGCCACGCGGGGAGCAGACGGGCCGCCAGCCGGTCCTCCACGAGCACGGTGGCCCGTACGCCGAACGCGACATCGGGCTCCAGATGCGGCTCGTCGGCCAGCAGCCCGGCGACTACCTCGCGCCGGACGACCTGTTCATGGACCGCGTCGGCCTCCACATGCTCGTCGTAGAAGCGCTCGGCGGCGGCGCCCGCGCCGGTCCGGCGCATGGCCCGCGCCAACCGCCGGGACCCCGGGGACGACGTCACCTCCACCACCGCGAAATGACCCACGAGAGCGCCCCGCAGCGCGCGGTGGAGTCCCAGCGTGGACATGAGGTTGACGGAGGCCAGGGCCTCGGCGGGTGTCGCGTCCACGTAGTGGCCGTAGCGGGTGTCCAGCTGGAGATCCGCCATCAGATCGGCGAAGAGCCGTGCGTGGATGGACTCGGGATGGCCGGCTCCGAACTCGTCGAACTCGACGGCCACCATGCCCGCCTTCGCCCTGCCGTGCAGCCGGGGGAGAACCCAGGCGTGCGGGTCGGCCTCCTTGAGGTGGTAGGGCGAACGCAGCGCCGCGTACTCGCGCAACTGCTCGTGGGTGCCCTCGCGTTGGAGGAAGTGCGTCATGCTCGTCGGGTCGTCGCCCAGGGGCTCGACGAGCAGGTCCGCCAGCGCCTCTTCCACGTCGTCGCCCCCGGGGGCCGCCTCCCGTACGGCGCCGAGGAATCGGTCCTCCAGCCGGCGGCGCAGCCGCAGCAGGTCGGGGTCCCACTCCCGCCGGTCGTCGACCCCCTCGAATCCCTGGTAGTGCAGCTCGTACAGGACGTAGAGCGCCAGTTGCAGATCGTCACCGAAGGGGTCGGCGGCGGCCACGGGCTCCGACGGGAGCGTGACGGCTGTTCCCTCGCCCAGCGCCTTCCGTACGGAGGCGGAGATCGCGCCCCGTTCCTCCGGCAGCGGCGGGCTCAGCGCGCGTGACTCACGGTACGGCGTCACCGCCGGGCCCTCCCTCCTTCTGCTCCTCCCGGGCTTCGCCGCCGGGACCGCGGCCGTCCCCAGGGCCCCGGCGCTCCTCCCGCCGTTTCCGGCGGCGGTGGCTCGTGTCGCACCACGGGTAGGAGCGGCTGCGGCGGCAGGCGCACAGGGCGACGACGAACCGGTTCGAGACGCAGGTGTTCCCGGCTCCGTCGACCGCCTCGACCGGCCCCTCCACGAGGACCGGCCCGTCGCGGTCGACCGAGACACGGCGGGGGCGCGGCTGCGGTTGTCCGGAGGAGTTCGGCACGGTTGACCACCAGTTTTCCCTGTTCGTCTCGTCGGCCACGTCACGGGAGCCCGCCCGCGTCGCGCGACGCGAGAACCCGCACCTTCCAAGCTCCCCCGACAACCGTGGTCGCACCACCCGGGGAACCGCGCACGGACGCCGGGGCCGCCGTGATCCCGGTCCCGATGGCGCTGCCGGAGGGACAAACCCCCCGGTTCGCGCTCAGCCCTCGTCGTCCGGGGCGCCGTCGTCGGGCGCGTCGGTGGTGACGCCGACGACGCGCGCCACCGCCTCGACCACCGTGCGGCGCCGTTCGCGCCGGCTGACGGGCGCGGCGAGGGTCGAGAACTCCGGGTTCATCGTCGCCCAGGACGTCGAGAGCGCCTGGATGAGCGCCAGCAGCTGGACGGCGGTGAAGTGGGACGGGACCGATCCGTCGTCCTGCGCGGCCGCGATGCGGTGGACCCGGAGATCGTTGGTCTCGATCAGGGTCTGGAGGTGCGTGGCGTCCGCGCGCTCCAGGCGGTACCAGGTCGACAGCCGCAGCCGCTCGGGGTCGTCGGCGAAGTGGTCGAACATACGGCCCGCGTACGCCGGCAGATCGTGGGCGTCGAAGTCGACCTCGGCGAGGGACTCCTTGACGTAGTTGCTGAAGACCGCGTCGAAGAGCTGTTCCTTGTTGCCGAAGTAGGTGTAGATCCGCTCCTTGCTGCTCGCGGCCCGCTCCGCGACCCGGTCCATGCGGGCGCCGGCGATCCCGTAGGTGGCGAACTCCTCGGTGGCCGCCTTCATGATGCGGGCTCGTGTCGCGTCCGGATTACGGGGCATGGCTCCAGCTTACCTACCAACTAGTAGGTTGCCAACCGGACCGGATGGAGGCACGCTGGAAGTACCAACCAACTGGTTCGTAGGTATCAAGGAGCGCAACATGGCACGCCACACCTGGCTGATCACGGGAAGCTCCCGCGGCTTCGGGCACGCAGTCACGAAGGCGGCGCTGGAAGCCGGCGACAACGTCGTCGCCACAGCCCGCCGGCCCGAGCAGCTCGCGGAGTTCGCCGACACCTACGGCGACCGCGTCCGTACCGTCGCTCTCGACATCACCGACCCCGAAGCCGCCCGCGCCGCCGTCGCCACCGCGCTGGAGGCGTTCGGCTCGCTCGACGTCGTCGCCAACATCGCCGGCCGGGCGAGCTCCGCGTCCATCGAGGACATGGACCCGGAGGACTTCCGGGCGCAGATCGAGACCAACCTCTTCGGCCTCGTCAACGTCACCCGCGCCGCGCTGCCCCACATGCGGACCCGGCGCGCGGGGCACTTCCTCCAGTTCTCCTCGATCGGCGGACGCGTGGGCGGCACCCCGGGCATGGGCGCCTACCAGACCGCCAAATACGGCGTCGAAGGTTTCTCCCAGGTCCTGAACACCGAGGTCGTGCCGCTCGGCATCAAGGTCACCATCGTCGAGCCCGCCGCCTTCCGGACCGACTGGGGAGGCTCGTCCATGACCATCCAGGAGCCCGGCCCCGACTACGCGTCGTCCGTCGGCGAGATGCACGCCTACCGTCGCGACCACGCCGGCAAGGAGCCGGGCGACCCCGCACGGGCGGCCCGCGTCCTGATCGACATCGTCAACAACCCCGAGCCCCCGCTGCGGCTCCTGCTGGGCGCGGACGCCGTCGCGATCGCCGAGAAGGCGTCCAAGGAACGTGCCGCCGAGGCCGCGCTCTGGGCCGACGTCAGCCGCTCGACGGCCTTTGCCGACGAGGACGCCGCCGCCTGAGGACCCGCGAGGCGATTCATCCGTCGATGCCGGGAGGCGAAGGATCGGTCCGGTGGAAGAGCCCGCCGGACACCGGCGCGCCGCTGAGTCCGTGGTCCCCGTCCCTGTGGCGCAGCACCCAGTCGTCGAGGTCGTGCGCCGCCTCGTACGGGGCCACGGCCAGATAGGCCCGCCACCAACGCGTCTCTTCCGGCTTGGCTGCCGTGTCCGTCCCGGCGGAGCGCGAGCCCTTCCGGACGTGTTCGAACGCGACGGCGGCTTCGTGGAATCGGTGGGCGGCGGCCAGAATCTGGGCGGCGTCGGCCAGGGCGGAGCCCGCCCCACCGGAATCCGCCGGACCGGCGGTGCCGTCGGGCGCCAGCTCGTGCACGCCGACCGGGACGGCCGTGCGCGCGAGTTCGGCCAGTTCGTACGCCGCGAAGGCCATCTCCAGCCTCGCCCGCGCCACGTCGGTGTACGGCGCTCCCGCGTCGCCCTCGGCACCTGCCGCCATGTCAGCCACCCCCCGTTCCGCGCAGGAAGTAGAGGACGGTCATGGTCACGGCGATCGTCAGGACGGTGCCGCGCAGCGGCCGCGCCGGAAGACGGCGCGCGAGATGGGCGCCCGCGAATCCGCCGGCCACCCCGCCGAGCAGCATCGCGAGGAGGAGCAGAGGTGTGCCGAGCGCGTCCGACGCGACGAGGAACAGCGCGGTCGCGCCGAGACAGACGGCCCCGACCTGGGCCATGCGCATCGGATTGCCGGCCGCCGTGTCCAGACCCGGCCCGACGCTCCAGAGCGCCAGCATCATGGTGCCTACGGCGCCGCCGAAGTATCCGCCGTACACGGCGAGGACGAACTGCGCGATCAGCAGAGCCCTCGGGCCCATCCCGGCACCGGCCGGGCGCTCCGTCGCCGCGCTCAGCGCCCGGGAGACCCGGCGCCCGAAAGCGAGGACCAGCGTGGCGAAGGCGAGCAGCCACGGCACCGCCGCGCCGAACGAATCCGTCGGCAGCGTCAGCAGCGGGCCCGCGCCCAGTACGCCGCCGACCAGGCTGACCGACGTGAGCGCGGTGGTGGATGTCCCCCCGACCGTGGTCAGTTGACGCCGGTGGACCCACGCGCCGGCCAGGGCCCCGGGTACCAGGGCGACGGTCGACGAGGCGTTGGCCGTCGCCGGCGACAGACCGGCGGCGACGAGGGCGGGCAGCGCGACGAACGTACCTCCGCTGCCGACGGCGTTCAGCGTGCCGGCGACGGCACCGGCGACAAGGACGAGAGCGATCTCGGACACCCGCCGAGGATCACCCCGCGACCCGTCGGTTCACAATGCGTCATTGCTGTACCCAGCCTTAGCCCCTGCCTTAGGCTGGGACGGATGCGCTACGACCTGGACGATCTGCGGCTCTTTCTCGACATCCTGGCGGAGGGGTCGCTCACGGGAGGCGCCCGCCGGGTGCACCTGAGTCTGCCGTCCGCCAGCGCGAGGGTGCGGGCGCTCGAACACACCGCCGGTGTGGCACTGCTGATCCGGGGCCGCAGGGGAGTACGCCCCACCCCGGCCGGCACGACACTGGCCCGCCACGCACGCGACGTCCTCGCGCAGACGGCGCGGCTGGAGAGCGCCGTGGCGAGCTACACCCGGTCCCGTTCGGCTCCGCTGACCCTGCTCGGCGGCGGCTCCGCCATGCAGGGGTTCGTGCCGGGGGCCCTCGTCTCGTTCCTCCGCGCGCACCCGGACATCGACGTCCGGGTCTCCGAGAGCCGTACCCCCCAGACCGTACGCATGCTGACCGACGGCGAGGCGGACCTGGGCATCGTCATCGACGACGAGGAGGCCCGAGACTGCGGCCTCGACACGGAACCCCTCGGTGACGACTCCCTCGTCGTGGTCGGACAGGCCGGCGGGATCCTCTCCGGACGCACCGCACTGACCTACAGCGAGGTCGCCGAACACCCCCTCGTCGGACTCGACGCCGGCTCCTCGCTGCGCCGCTGGATGGAGAAGAACCTCGGCCCCCACGCCCCGGTGGTGCGCTACCGCACGACCGTCGCCGGCCTGAACATCCTCGTCGCTCTCGCCGCCGCGGGTGTCGGGCTCGCCGTCGTACCGCGTCGCACCGTCGATCCCCACCAGCTTCTCGACGTCTGTGAACTCCAGGAGCCCTGGGCGCGCCGCCTCCATCTGCTCGCCTGGGGCGCGAAGACGCGCACCCCGCGTACGGCCACCGACGCGCTCGCCGAACATCTGCGTGTCGCGGCACGGTCCGACCGGGATTTCCGGGACGGCCAGGAAGCGCCCGCCAACGACAGCCGGATGCAGAAAAGTTGACGTGCCGTCAGTCGCGCGCCGCCGTCACACCCGCAGATAGCGGATGACCGCGAGCACCCGCCGGTTCAGGTCCTGCGACGGCGGCAGACCGAGCTTGTCGAAGACGGCGGCCACATGCTTCTCGACGGCCCCGGCGGAGACAGTGAGCGACTGCGCGATCGCCGCGTTGGTGCGGCCCTCCGCCATCAGGGACAGCACCTGGCGCTCCCGTTCGGTGAGCGGGGCGAGATCGGCGGCCCGGCTGCCCGCCCCGGCCAGCTGGGTGACCACCTCCGGATCGAGCGCGGTGCCGCCCGCCGCCACCCGGGACAGCGCGTCGGTGAACTCCGCCACGTTCGCCACCCGGTCCTTGAGCAGATAGCCGACGCCCGCCGAGCCGGCCGCGAGCAGTCGCGTCGCGTACTTCGTCTCGATGTACTGGACGGCCGCCGATGGTGGCGGCTCCGGCGTCGGGCCGGTCCAGGCCCATGATCATGCGCATCGTCGTCGACTTGCCCGACCCGTTGGGGCCGAGAAAGCCGGTCACGGCCCCCGGCCGTACATCGAAACTCAACGCCTCGACGGCCAGCGTGGGGCCGTACCGCTTGGTGAGACCTCTGGCCTCGATCATCACAACTCCCTGCACCGTGTTCCTGGCGTGCTCAGTGCGCTTCACGCTAGGTGCGCCCCGGCCCCCGCCGGAACGTGGCTTTCCTCTGCCCCCGCGCGCCCGGATACAGAAAGCCGCCGGACGCCTACGCTGGGTCACTTCAGCGGGCGGCGCCGGAAGCGGTCCGCGCGAGGAGAGGACTCGGCATGATGCGACGACGACGTGCGGCCCTGGCCCTGGGGGCGCTCGCGACCGCCGCGACCCTGGGACTCGCGGTGCCCGGCTCGGCCTACGCGGCGGAGGGCTCCCTGTTCATCAACGGCTCCGAGCACGTCGATCCGCGGGGCTGCTACCCGATCGACTGGTTCCCGTCCTCGGTGGCCAACCACACGGACGCGATCGCCGAGGTCCACACCGGGAGGGACTGCACGGGACAGGTCGAGGAACTCGTGTACCCGGGCAAGACCTACCGTACGGAAACGGCCGCGAGCGTCTTCATCCTCTGAGCGCCCCTCCCGCCCGCTCGGCCCCGCCCTAGAAGCCGATGACGGGCAGGTGTGTGCCCCCGCCCCCGCCTTCGCCGTCCTGCGGCTCGTCGTGCTCGGTCCGCGCCGTCTCCAGGAGACGCCGCCAGGATGTGACGGTCGGTCTGCGCCGTAGCAGCGCCCGCCGTTCGCGCTCGGTCATGCCGCCCCAGACGCCGAACTCCTCCCGGTTGTCGAGGGCGTGAGCCAGGCATTCGGTGCGCACCGGGCACCCCAGACACACGGACTTCGCCTTGTTCTGCTCCTGGCCCTGCACGAACAGGGTGTCCGGGTCGACGGCCAGGCAGGCACCCCGTCCGCTCCACTCCAACTGTGCGTTCATCGCGCCCCCTTCCCCTGGAAGATCAGACGCTACAAAACGCTTCTCCGTTGCGACAGATGGCAGTTCGTCGATCACCTCTTCGGACGGTAGCCCGTGGGGGCGCGTGGGGGCGGCGCGAGGGGTGGCGGAGACCCGGCTTCCCCGGCCCCCTCCCGCCGAGAATATTCCTTGACAAGAATATTCTCTTCGTTGAATACTGCCGCCATGGACGGGATCGCATCAGCACTTGGAGACGCCGCGCGGTGGCGCGTCGTCGAGCTCCTCGCCGAGCGGCCACGGTCTGTCGGTGAACTGGCCGAACTGACCGGACTGCGGCAGCCGCAGACCACCAAGCACCTCCAGACGCTCGCCCGCGTCGGCCTCGTGACGGTCTTCCCCCTCGGACAACGCCGCGTGTACGCGCTTGAGCCGGCGCCCCTGACGGCTCTCTCGCTACGGCTGCGGGAGCTGGCCGGCACCGCCGACGCGCACGCGGGCGACAGAGACGTCATCGCGCGGTATCGCGCCGCCATCGAGGCGGAATCGGCGGTCGCCGACCGGGAACGCTGGGCGGACGGGCGCACCTTCTCCTTCGAGCGTGTGCTGGCCGCGCCCCCGGATGCCGTCTGGCGGCACTGGACCGACGCGGAGCTGCTCGCCTCCTGGTGGGTCCCGCCGTCGATGACGGTCACCGACTGCGCCCTTGAGCCCCGGGCGGGCGGGCGCGTCGTCCTCGACTACCGCGACGCCGAAGGGCGTTACCACTCCGCGGGCCGGGTCCGTGCCGCCCGGGAACCCGAACACCTGGTGTTCGACCTGTCCGTGCTGGACGGCGCGGGAGCGGTCTCGTTCACCGGCCACTACGACCTCGACCTCACCGCGGCCCCCGAAGGCACCCGGCTCCGACTCGGCCTGCGCGTCACCGGAACGACCGTCGATGCCATGCCGTACATCGCCGGCATCGAGACCGGCTGGAGCCAGGTGCTCGACAACCTCGCCGACACCGTCGGGCGCCGCCCGACGCGGCGGCCGGGCGACTGACCCGGCGACCGACACGACATGCGACAACAACCCGAAGGAACGACTGACATGAGCAACTCGACCGACCGCAAGGTGCGAGCGAACATCAGCCTCACCCTCGACGGACGCCACAGCGGTCCCGGGGGCCCCGGTGATCTCGGCGCGATCGTCCCGTACGCCGTCACCGAGGTCGCGCGCGACCATCTCACCCGGATCTGGGAGGGCGCGACGACCGCCGTGCTCGGCCGGCTCAACGCCGAGGGCTTCCTGGGGTACTGGCCGTCGGTCGCCGACGACGAGAACGCGGACCCCCGTGACCGCGGATACGCGAAGTGGCTGGTGGACGCGGAGAAGGTGGTTCTCTCCCGCACCCTGACCCGGGCGCCGTGGGAGCGCGCCCGAGTGGTGAACGCCCCCGTGGCGGACGTCGTCACCGAGCTCAAGGCCACCGGCGGGGGCGACATCCTCGTCAACAACAGCGCGAGCGTCATCAAGGCACTGCTCGCGGCGGACCTGCTCGACCGGCTGTACCTCATGATCTGCCCCGAGATCGCCGGCGGCGGACAGCGGCTGTTCGACGACGGGCTGCCCGCGTCGAAGTGGACGCTCACACGCCAGGAGACCGGCGCCCTGGGCGAGATGGCACTGATCTACGACCGCGTACGCTGACGCCCCGCCCCCGCGGCCCCCGCCGGACCAGGCCGACCACCCGGTCCGGCTTCCGGGCGTCCTTCCCGGTGCACACGTGGAGACCGTGCGACCGTCTTCCGGGATACCAACCGCCGTCCCTGCAAACCTTGTTGGCGGGAAGATCAGCGAATCGAGCTAATGCCGACGTCTTCTCGGCGCCCACCAGGTGCGCCGCGATTACTGTTCCCACGTATCTGGACGGTTTCCCAGACGTTTGCCCCGCTTCATCCTCGTTCCCGGTGCCACACACGCCACGCGTGCCCACCACCGCCCTTACGAAGGAGAGTTCGCTCGATGACTGTTGATACCAGCCCCGAAGCACAGCTGGACTCGCCTCGGCAGTCCAGCCTGGGCACCGCGGCTGCCCGCAACCTCGCCACCACGAGCAAGTCCGCCCCGCAGATGCAGGAGATCACCTCCCGCTGGCTGCTGCGGACGCTCCCCTGGGTGGAGACCAAGGGCGGTGTCTACCGGGTGAACCGCCGGCTGAGCTACACGGTCGGCGACGGGCGCGTGGAGTTCGTCCAGGACGGTGCCGACGTCCGGGTGATCCCCCGCGAACTGAGCGAACTGGCCGTGCTGCACGGCTTCGACGAGATGGACGTGCTGACCGCCCTCGCCGACCGCTGCGTCCAGCGCGACTTCCGCGCCGGCGAAACGCTGGTCGAGCGCGGTACGCCCGCCGAGCAGATCCATCTGATCGCCCACGGCCGTGTCAGCCAGACCTCCGTCGGCAAGTACGGCGACGAGACGGCCGTGGCCGTCCTTGCCGACGGTGACCAGTTCGGTGAGAACGCGCTGCTGGACACGGACGCCCGGTGGGAGTACACCGCCACCGCCGAGACAGCGGGCACCCTGCTCACCCTGGACCGGGCCGACTTCGCCGCCGTGGTGTCCTCGTCCCCCGGCCTCCGGACGCACGTCCAGCGGTTCCGCTCACTTCCCCTCCAGCGGCAGAACCGTCACGGCGAGGCCGAGATCGCGATGTCGGCCGGCCACACCGGCGAGGCCGAGCTGCCCGGCGCGTTCGTGGACTACGAACTGAAACCGCGCGAGTACGAACTCTCCCTCGCCCAGACGGTTCTGAAGGTCCACACCAGGGTCGCGGATCTCTACAACGGGCCGATGAACCAGACCGAGGAGCAACTCAGGCTCACCGTCGAGGCGTTGCGCGAGCGCCAGGAGTACGAGCTGATCAACAACCGGGAGTTCGGTCTGCTCCACAACGCCGACTTCAAGCAGCGCGTCCAGACCCACTCGGGCCCGCCCACCCCGGACGACCTCGACGAGCTGCTCTCCCGCCGCCGTGGCTCCAAGGTCTTCCTCGCCCACCCCAAGGCGATCGCCGCGATCGGCCGCGAGCTCAACCACCGGGGTCTCTACCCGAACCATGTCGACCTCGGCGGCCAGCAGGTCCCGGCCTGGCGCGGGGTCCCGATCCTGCCCTGCGGCAAGATCCCCATCACGAAGGAGAAGACCACCTCGATCCTGGTCATGCGTACCGGCGAGGACAACCAGGGCGTCATCGGACTGCGCCAGACAGGACTGCCCGACGAGATCGAACCGGGCCTGTCCGTACGGTTCATGGGCATCGACGAGAAGTCGATCATCTCCTACCTCGTCTCCACCTACTACTCCGCCGCGGTCCTGGTGCCGGACGCGCTCGGCGTACTGGAGAACGTGCAGATCGCCGGCCGGCACGGCTAGCCCGGACCGGGCCCCGGGCTTCGAAGCCCCCGGGTCTGATCCACGAGGACGCGCGGGGCCCCAGAGCCCCTCTCCCGGAACCTGCCGGGCTCGCGTGCCCCGTACACGCCCTGCCCCGTAACCGCGCCCCGCCCCCGGCCCGATCCATCCCGACCCGTCCTGCCCGGCGGTCACGACAAGCCATGCGCCCCGGGTCGGCCGAGCGTGCCCGCACACGGCACACCCACTCCCACCCCACCAAGGAGCCATGGATGCCCGACCCTGAGCTCTCCCCACCGCAGTCGAGCCCGCCCGCCGCCGCGACCCACCTCGGGGCGTACGTCCTCGCCAACGCGGCGGCGCGGGCCCTCGACGTCGGAGCCGCCGTCGGCGAACCACCTCCCGTGCCCGCCTCACCCGCCCCGGCGCCCTCCCTCGACCTGCCCGTCGCCGAGGCGCGGACCCCCACCGCCGACCTGGAACGGATTTTGCGCGGCCCCAGCGGCCTGGGCACGTCCGGCCTCTACTTCACCCCCCGCGAGCAGCCGGCACCTGGGCCCGCCACAGCTGTGCCGGACGCGGCGACGGTGGAGGGCAACCCGATCCCGGGTCTCTACCACCATCCCGTGCCGGAGCCCGATCCCGTACGGGTGGAGGAGGTCAGCCGCAGGATCAAGGCTTGGGCGCTGGACGAGGTCGACCTCTATCCCGACGACTGGGAGGACCAGTTCGACGGCTTCTCCGTCGGCCGCTACATGGTCGTCTGCCATCCGGACGCGCCCACGATCGACCATCTGATGCTCGCCACGCGCCTGATGGTCGCCGAGAACGCGGTGGACGACTGCTACTGCGAGGACCACGGAGGCTCACCCATCGGCCTCGGCGGGCGCCTTCTGCTGGCGCACACCGCCCTCGACCCCCTGCACACCACCGAGGAGTACGAACCGCAGTGGGCATCGTCCCTCCACTCGGACGCGCCCCGCCGCGCCTACCGGTCCGCCATGGAGTACTTCACCCAGGGGGCCAGCCCATCCCAGGCCGATCGCCTCCGGCACGACATGGCCCGTCTGCACCTGGGGTATCTCGCCGAGGGAGCCTGGGCGCAGCTGGACCACGTCCCGGAGGTGTGGGAGTACCTGGCGATGCGTCAGTTCAACAACTTCCGCCCCTGTCCCACCATCACCGACAGCGTCGGAGGGTACGAACTTCCGGCGGACCTGCACGCGCAGCCCGCCATGCAGCGGGTCATCGCGCTCGCGGGGAACGCCACCACGATCGTGAACGACCTCTACTCGTACACGAAGGAACTCGCCGCCCCCGGCCGTCATCTGAACCTGCCCGTGGTGCTCGCCGAACGTGAGGACCTGTCCGAACGCGACGCCTATCTGAAGGCGGTCGAGGTCCACAACGACCTCATGCGTGACTTCGAGGCCGAAGCCGCGGCCCTCGCCGAGGCCTGCCCCGTGCCGACCGTGCGGCGCTTTCTGCGCGGGGTGGCCGTGTGGGTCGACGGCAACCACCACTGGCACCGGACCAACACCTACCGCTACAGCCTGCCCGACTTCTGGTAAGAGGAATGGACTCATCTGTGACCAGCACTGACCACACGACCGTCGCCCCCTCCACCGGCGCCTCCGTCTTCATCCCCTCCCCGGTGACGCCCTACCAGGGGGACATCGCGCGCTACTGGGACCACGAGGCGAGGCCCGTGAACCTGCGGCTCGGCGATGTCGACGGCCTGTACCACCATCACTACGGCATCGGTGAGGTCGACCACGCCGCCCTCGGCCGGCCCGAGGACAGCGCGTACGAGAAGAGGCTGATCGCCGAACTGCACCGTCTGGAGTCGGCGCAGACCGATCTTCTTCTGGACAACCTCGGCCGGATCGAGCGCGACGACACGCTCGTGGACGCCGGCTGCGGCCGGGGCGGATCGATGGTCATGGCCCACCAGCGGTTCGGGTGCACGGTGGAGGGCGTCACCCTCTCGGCGAAGCAGGCGGACTTCGGCAACCGGCGCGCCCGTGAACTCGGCATCCAGGACCACGTCCAGGCCCGCGTCCGCAACATGCTGGACATGCCCTTCGAGTCCGGGCAGGCCGCGGCCTCGTGGAACAACGAGTCGAGCATGTACGTCGACCTGGACGACCTCTTCGCCGAGCACTCGCGGGTCCTGCGGTCCGGCGGCCGCTACGTGACCATCACCGGCTGCTGGAACCCGCGTTACGGTCAGCCCTCCAAGTGGGTGTCCCAGATCAACGCGCACTTCGAGTGCAACATCCACTCCCGCCGCGAGTATCTGCGGGCCATGGCCGACAACCGGCTCGTACCGCAGGCGGTCGTCGACCTCACTCCCGACACCCTGCCCTACTGGGAGCTGCGAGCCACGTCCTCACTCGTCACCGGGATCGAGGAGGCGTTCATCAACTCCTACAAGGACGGCTCGTTCCAGTACGTCCTGATCGCTGCCGACCGCGTCTAGGAGCAGGGCCCCCGGTCACCGGACCTTGGACTCCACCCGTCCGAGCGGGTTCGGGCCGGCGGCCAGCTCCGCACGGGCCGAATCCCAGGCGGAGTCGCCCGCGTAGAGCGCCGAGCGGAGATAGGCCCAGGTCAGCCGCAGGACCGCGGACAGCCGCTCGGGGCTCTCGTCGGTGGTCTCGGCGACGTCGTAGCCGGAGACCCCGCCGAGTCCGTGCTCGGCGCCGAACACGGTGAGCAGGGACTTGGGGCCGGGGGAGAGGACGTACGGATCGGTGTGCCAGTCCGGGCCCACGACCGTCAGATGGGCGGAGGCGTCGTTGTCGCCGGCGACCACCAGGGTGGGCGGCGTCATCTTGGAGAAGTCCGTGGTCAGGAGGAAGGGGAAGTTCTCCGCGACGGGCTCGGTGAGCGCGTCTCCGCCTCGGCCCGTCGAGGCGAGCAGGACGCCCGCCTTGATCCGGGGCTCGGCCAGGTCCACCTCGGTCCCGTCGTCCGGGTCGGTGAGCCTGGCACCGAGCAGGAGGCTCGCGGTGTGCCCGCCCAGCGAGTGCCCGGCGACGGCGACCCTGCTTCGGTCCAGACGCCCTCGGAGCTGGGGGACGGCGACCTCGATCGCGTCGAGCCGGTCGAGGACGAACGTCATGTCCTCGGCCCGCGACCGCCAGAAGAGAGGTGCCCCGGGAGTCCCGGCCGGCAGGTTCAGCGTGGCGGAGCTGAGGTGGGTGGGCTGGATGACGACGAAGCCGTGCGCCGCCCAGTGGTGGGCGAGGGGGGCGTAGCCGTTCAGTGAGGAGAGATTGTTCGAGTAACCGTGGCCGTGCGAGAGGAGGATGACCGGCAGGTCGGTCCCGGTCACGGGTGCGGAGACGCGTATCTCCAGGTCGACGGGACGGCCGGGAGCCGGCAGTACGACCGGGGCGACGGAGAGGACGGGAACGGGAGACGGGAGGGCGTCGGGGGTGTACGTCGTTTCACTCATGATGCGTAATCCGTTCGGGAGAAATTCGGAGCATCGTTCCGTTTCAACATACGGAGCGGTGTTCCGCTTTGTCAACCCGCCTCGGAATGGCGCTCGGGGGTGACGCTTCGTACGTATGTGCCCATGTGACCTGCGGCGTGTCTCGGCCTATAGTTACGCGTAGTTACGGCGCGTAACGTCACGCCTTTAGGGGGTCGCTCATGGCCAGTGCGTTCCAGGAGCTCAAGCTCAGGGGGATGTTCGCCGCGTTCGACGTGGACGGGGACGGCTATCTGCGCGAGGAGGACTTCAGGGCGCTCGTCGCCCGGTGGAACCGGCTGCCGGGGGTGGACCCGGGGACCGAGCTGCGCACGCGTGTGGAGACCCTGCTGATGGGCTGGTGGGCGGCGCTCCTGGAGACCGGGGACGCCAACGGGGACGGCGCGGTCGACCTGGGCGAAGTGCTGGCGCTCGTCGACAAGTTGCCCGGCATGGTCGCGGACGTCACCGCCACCGCCGACACCGTCTTCGACGCCGTGGACGCCAACGGCGACGGCCGTATATCCCCGGAGGAACACCGCAGGCTCGTCGAGACCTGGAACGGGCGGCCCGTCGATATGACGGGTGTCTTCGACATGGTCGACCTCGACGGCGACGGGCATCTCGGCCGCGAGGAGTTCGCGCGGCTCTGGCGCCAGTTCTGGATCAGCGACGACCCGGCGGAACCGGGCAACTGGCTCTGCGGCCGACTGCCCGACGCCCCGGCGGTCGCCTGATCGGCTACGACGTCGCCGAGGCGTACGGCAGGGCAACTCCGGGAGCCCGTACAACCGTTCGGCGTCCACGACGGTCTGAGTGATCGAAGGACTGTTCTCCTGGAGGACACCCTACGTTTGCCCACACCCGGACAGAGGTTCTCTCCATGCCGATCGCCCCACAGGACCGTCGCGCCTCTCGTACCGCTGTCGCCACGCTGGCTGCCCTCGGTCTCCTCGCGCTGGGCACGGCTCCCGCCGCCCTCGCCGACGAGCCCGGACCCCATCTGGTCCTGGGCGACATCGCCCCCGTCGACGGCGCCCGGCCGGGGGGCCTCCTCGGTCAGTCGGTCACCTTGGTGAACAAGGGCACCGGGGCCGCCGACAAGGTCTGGGTCTCCTATTCGGTCACCCGGGGCCTGGGCTTCCCGGAAGTTCCCTCCAACTGCCAGACGTACCAGATCCCCTCCTACGACGAGATGACCGCCAAGTCCAAGGTGGTGTGCCGGTTCGACCAGACGGTGGGGTCCGGTGCGGGCTACGCGCCCGAGAAGCCCCTGCCGATCAAGGTGCTGGACCGCGCGCTCAACGACGATCTGCGTGTCACCGTCGGGGTCGGCGAGCCGGTGCCGGACGAGAACGCCACGTCTCCGGTGCCGGGCACCGCGCCGCCTGTGAAGCTGGTGGAGCGTCAGCCGGCGGGAGAAGCCACCAAGGAAGCCGTCGATGTGCCGGTGACGTCCGTCAACACGGCCGACTACGAGGTGACGGGAGCCGCCCTGAAGGGCGCCGTCGGCGACACGGTGACGCTGAAGGTCAGTTTCGCCAACGCGGGGCCGGCCTGGGTGCTGACCAGGGAGGGCGACCCCCTCGTCCAGGTACTGATCACGCCCCCCGCCGGCACGTCGTCCCTCAAGCCCCACGGGTACTGCCAGCCCAAGGGGAAGGCGTACGCCTGCGGCACCGGTCAGCGGTGGGTCGACGAGGGCGGGGGAGAGACCTACACCTTCAAGCTGAGGATCGACAAGAAGGTGCCGGGCGCCAAGGGCTCGGTGGCGCTGAGCACCGATGAGCGGCCGTTCGACCCCGACAAGACGAACGACAGGGCCGACATCACGCTGGACGTGACGGGTGGCGGTCCGAGCGACACGACCGGTGGGAGCGGTTCGGGCGGTGCGAGTGGGTCGAGCGGTGCGACCGGAGGCTCCGACGGTACGGCCGGAGGCTCCTCGTCCACCGGTGGCGGCGGGTCGACCACGACCGGCGGCTATCTCGCCGCCACCGGCTCCTCCTCCGCGACACTGCCGGTCCTGGGCGCGGCCGGCGCCGTGGTCGCCGCGGGCGCGGGGCTCCTCGTCGTCGTACGCCGCCGGGGGCAGAGCCCGAGCTGACCCGGCAGACCCGCGGACACAGGCCCCGGACTTCCGGTCCGGGGCCTCCGGTCTTCCACGGCTGCGGTTGTCCGGTTGTCTGCGGCTGCGGTTATCCGCTCTCCGGCCGGGCGGCCGGCAGGGCGAGCACCGTCTCCGTGATGCGCTCGATCAGCGCTTCCCGGTGGTCGTTGAGATAGAAGTGGTCCCCCGGATAGGCGTGCGCCCCCAGGAAGTTGTCCGTCAGCCGGGGCCAGCCGTCCAACGTGTGTCCGGCCATCACCGTGTCCTCGGTCCCCCTGAAGACCGTCAACGGCACCGGCAGAGGCGGTCCGGGCGTGTCACGGTCCCAGGTGTCGGCGAGTCCCAGGTCGCTGCGCATGACGGGGGAGAACGCCTGCCAGAGGCTGTCGTCCGTCAGCAACTTCTCCGGGACGCCGCCCGTGGCCCAGAGCCAGTCCCGTAGCTCGGCGTCGGTCGTCAGACGCCGGCTCAACGGAGGCCCGGACACACCCCGCTGGGGCGAGCGGAAGGACGACACGCCCAGCCACAGCGGCGGTTCGCGTCCCGACTCCACGAGACGGCACGCGAACTCGTACGCCACACGGGCGCCCACGCTGTGGCCGAAGAACGCGAACGGCCGGTCCAGCAGGGGCGTCAGCGCCTCGTCGAAGAACGCCACGAGGTCGGCGCAGTCACCGATGAGCGGGAGGGCCTGCGCGTTCCCCCGGCCGGGCGCGTCCAGCAGACAGATGTCCCAGTCCTCGGGGAAATGACGTGTCCAGCCGCGGTAGAGCAGATGGGAACCACCCGCGTGGTGGAAGAGGAACAGACGCACCGCGGGGTCGTCGACAGGGCGGCGCCGGGTGACGGGGCCGAGTGGGCCTGCTGGACTCACTCGCACCCTCCTCGTCTTCGGGCGTCCGAGCCGTGCGTAAGAAGGCCGGCCATGGTCGTCATATCACCAACCCGCCGTCTATACCGAGGACTTGGCCGGTGATGTAGGAAGCCCGGGTGGAGACGAGGAACGAGACGAGATCCGCCACCTCGTCCGATGTGCCGAACCGCGACAGCGGTATCTGGCCGAGGTACTTCTTCCTCGCCCTGTCGGACACGTCGGCCGTCATCTCGGTGTCGATGAATCCCGGAGCAACGGTGTTGGCCCGTATGCCGAACCGGCCGTACTCCTTCGCCATGGCCATCGTGAAGCCGATGATCCCGGCCTTGGCCGCGGAGTAGTTGGTCTGGCCGACACTTCCGTGCACTCCCGCGATCGACGAGAGGGTCACCAGATTGCCGGCCCGGCGGCTGACCATCCGCTCGATCGCCGGACGGCATATGTGGTAATTGCCGTCCAGATTGGTCGTCAGCACGTCGTTCCACTGGGCGTCCTCCATCGTCGCCAGCGGCTTGTCACGGGTGATGCCGGCGGCCGTCACCACGGCGTCCACCGGACCCAACTCCTCCTCCGTCGCGGCGAGGAAGGCGCGGCTCTCGTCCGCGTCGGTGACATCGACCTGCTGGGCGAAGACCCGCGAGCCGTGGTTCGACGCCACCCGTTCCGTCTCCTTGGCGTCGCCGGAGCGGGAGCGGTAGCAGAAGGCGACGTCGAATCCGTCCTGGGCCAGCCTGGTGACAACGGCGCGGCCTATGCCCCGGGAGCCGCCGCTCACCAGGGCGATTCGTCTTTCGGTCACGCCATCGATCCCTCGGCCAGCAAGGAGTCGACCAGATCGCGCAGTTCGGCGAGGTTCTGTATGGAGCCGATGGCGGAGTCCTTGACCGCGATGCCGTAGCGCTGCTCCAGCCGGGACGAGATCTCCAGCACCATCAGGGAGTCCATCTCCAGGTCCTCGGCGAAGTGGTCGCTGTCACCGACCTCCTCGGGTTCCAGTTCGAGGGACTCGGCGACGAGCGTGCGCAGTTCCTCGACGTCCACTGCTGATTCCATTACGGACTTTCCTTTCGTTCGGTGTCCCCACCGGTCAACAGGAGGGCGGCCGCCGCGTCGTCGCGGTTGCCGCCTCCGGTGAATGCGAGCACTGCTTCCGTTCCGTAGGTCCGTATGTGAACGGCCGCGACCGCGCCCTGGAGCACTCCCAGGGCACCGGAGCAGTCTCCGAGCCGCGCGGTGAGATCCAGGCTCGGCGGCGCCTCGGCGGACGCCGACCGCGCGAGCCCGCCGGTGAGCCGGAGTCCGACGGGCGCGGGCGCCCGGGACTCGATAACCGCGACGGTGGGCGCCAGTTCGGCGCCTCGGGTGTACGCCGCCAGGCGCGCGTAGACGCTCGAACGCCCTGCGGAGGCCTCGGCCGCGGATTCGAGCACCACGGCGCAGGCCACGTCGGGGGCGGTCCCGCCGAGCATCTTGTCGACGTGTTCGGTGGCGGGTTCGACACCGATCACGACCGCCCTGCGGCAGCGCCCCGCCTCGATGAGGTTTCGCGCCCAGTGCAGGGCGTCCAGACCGCTGGTGGCCCCGTTGCAGACGGTCAGGTTGGGGCCGCGCAGCCCGTACCGGATGGCGACCCACCCGGCGACGACATTGCTCGACGTCTGCGGCAGCCCCAGGGGGCTCAGCCCGATGACCGTCTCGCGGGCGATTGTGTCGGTGAAGTCGCAGACCGTCTGCAAGGAGCCCAGGTTGGAGCTCACCACCACGGCGGTGGCGTCGCCTGTCCCCCGGAGGTGTCCCTTCTCGTCGAGAAGGCCGGCATCGGCGAGTGCCTGTTCGGCGGCGTACAGGGCGAGCCGCGAGGCGCGGTCCTTGTGCCGCATCTCACGCCCCTTCAGGGCCGTCGCCGGATCGAAGCCGTCGCAGGGCGGTCGGTCGGCGAGCAGGTCGCCCACCGACCGGAGGCCGGGGAAGGCGAGCCCGACACCCGTGACGACGGTGCCGCGTGCCCCATCGGCTGTCGTGGCGTCGGACTTCGCCGTGTGCGCCGTGGAGGTGTCGTTCACGCCGCCGCCCCGACCAGCGCGACCGCGTTGATTCCGCCCAGGCCGAAGGCGTTGATCTGCGCCGTGGTGATGGTCGCGGCGGTGGCCACGCCCCGGACCAGACCGAGCCCGGCCGCCTGCTCGATCGGCTCGGTGAGGCCGAGCACGGGCGGTACGGTGCCCCGCTGCATGGCCAGGACGGCGACGACCAGACTGAGCAGGCCCGATCCACCCAGCGTATGGCCCGTCATGGATTTGATCGCCGTCATCAAAGGGGCGTCGGCGCCGCTCCTGCCCGCGAACACCTCCGACAGGACGGCGGCCTCGGTCTCGTCGTTACGAGGCGTACCGCTGCCGTGCAGCATCACCAGATCGATGTCGTCCGAGACGACACCGGCACGCCGGTGGGCGTCGAGAACGGCCTGGCGTATGCCCTCGGCGTCGGGAGCGGTGGCGTGCCGGCCGTCGCAGTTCATGCTGACGCCCCTGAGCCGGGCGAGTGGACGCCGGTCGTGCGTACCCGGACGCTGGAGGACGATGGCCACCGCGCCCTCGCCCATCAGCATGCCCTTGTGCGACACGTCGAACGGCCGCAGCTCCTGCGGCGATTCGTTCTGCACCCGGTCCAGCATTCCGAAGGCGCTCTCGGTGATGGAATCGGTGCCGGCGACCACGACCGTGTCGGTCGTACCGCATTCGAGCATGTCGGTGGCGAGCGCCAGCGCGTAGAGCGAGGCGGAGCAGGCGTTGGCGAACGTGTACGTGGTGGCAGCACCGAACGCGTCACGCAGGGCGCCGCCGAAGTGGAGGTCGGAGGGGCTGACCGGGACGCCCTCGGTCCACCACAGTTCGGCGCTGCGCTGCTCCCGCAGGGTCGTACCGACGAGCACGGGCGTCCGGGAGAGGTCCTCGGACAGACCGGCGTCGGCGAGGGCCTGGCGGATGGCGAGGATGAGCCACTTGGTCGCCCGCAGCGGCTCGTCGCCCAGACCCGGGCGGTCGTCGATCTCGTAGGCGTGCCGGGTCCGGTACTTGTCGCTGTCGAAGACCTTGAGCGGGTTGCGCGTCTCCCGCCCCGCGCAGAGCGCGTCGAAGATCTGGCCGGGTGTGCGGCCGATGTTGGCGAGCGCCCCACTGCCGGTGATGTCCCAGGTCATGACTGACTCACCCGCTTCCGCAGCTGGAAGGAGGCCAGCTTTCCGGTGGAGGTGACCGGCAGTTTGTCGAGGAACTCCACCCGTGCCGGGCGCTTGAAGGGGGCGAGCCGGCCGCGGATCGCGGCGGTGATGGAGCGGCGGATCGGTTCGGTGTCGGAGCCGGGTTCGGCGACGGCGTACAGGACCGCCTGTTCCAGTCCGTGCGCGTCGGGCTGGCCCACGACGACGCACTCCCGGACGCCTTCGACCTCCCGTACCACCGCCTCGATCTCGGCCGGCGGGACCTTGTAGCCGCCCAGATTGAGCAGGTCGTCGGCGCGGCACAGGTGGACCACGGTGCCGTCGGCGTTGCGGATCGCTATGTCGCCGGTGTAGACGCCGTCGTCGGCGAACGTCTTGGCGGCGGCGTCGGACCGGCCGATGTAGCCGAGCGCGACCGTGGGCCCGGCGATGTGGAGGCGGCCCTCGACGCCGTCGGCGACGGGCGCGCCGTCGGTGTCACGGATGGTGGCCAGCACACCGGGCACGGGCAGTCCGATGGTCCCCGGCATCGGTCGGCCCGCGGGGGTGGCCACGACGATGTGCAGCACCTCCGTCGCGCCCAGCCCGTTGATCAGGTCGGCCGAGAAGGTGTTCTGGATGCGCTCGCTCAGCGCGGCCGGGAGATGCTCGCCGGCGGCGACGCAGAGCCGCACCGATTCCGTGCGGGGGCCCCAGTCGGAGGTGTCGGCGGCGTCGGCCGTCGCCGCGTACAGGCGCGGCACCGACCACATCACCGTCGGCCGGTACTCGTCGAGCGCGGCCGTCACGCTGTGCAGGTCGACACTGCCGCGCATGAGGACCGCGCGGGCGCCGGCGGCGAGGGGGAAGAGCACCGTCCCGCCGAATCCGTATCCGAAGGACATGCGCGCGGTGGACAGCACCGTGTCGTCCTCGCGCAGTGCCAGGAGCGAGCCGAATCCGGCCAGAGCCGCCACGAGGGCGCCGGCGCTGTGCCGAACTCCCTTGGGCAGGCCCGTACTTCCCGAGGTGTACTGGATCAGCGCCTCGGCGTCCGACGGCCACGGGACGGCGTCGGCCGGAGCGCTGCCGGCGCTCTCGGCGTTCCCGTCGCCGGCCGCGCGGTGCTCGGCGCGGATGTCCTGGCCGGCGATCCGGGAGCGGTCCGCGAAGAGGGTTTCGAGGGCCCGCTGGCGCTTGGGCGCGGCATCGAGATGGATCACGCTCGCACCGCAGTCGTCGGCGATGTAGCCGATCTCCTCGTCGTTGAGGAGGGGGCTGACGACAGCGGGCACGCATCCGTGCCACCACATGCCGAGGACAGCCGCGACCGTGGTGACGGAGTCGTCGGCGACGATCAGTCCACGGGTGCCGGCGGGGATGTCCTTGGCGGCGAGCGTCGCCGCGTACCGTACGACGGCGTCGTGCAGCCCTTGGTAGGAGACGTCGCCGGAATCCGGGTCGGTGTACGCGATCCGCTCTCCGCGCCCCTGGGCCAGGTGGGTCCCCACCAGCCGCCCGACGAGGTCGACGGGCTCCTGCCCGGCGTCCGCACCCGCCGCCGGCCGATCGCCCAGCTTGCCCACCAGGACGGCCGCCGAGTCCTCCACGCAGCGCATGGCCGCGGCGTCGACGGGGCTGAGCTTCACCTTGAACTCTTTCTCGACACGGACGACGACCTCGGTCTTCTCCAGGGAATCGAGGCCGAGGTCTTCGAAAAAGAGAGCGTCGTCCTCGATGCTTGCTTCGTCCGTTTCAAGAACTTCGGCCACGATGGTCCGCAGCCTTTGGAGCGGTGTGCCGATATTCGCTATGTGGGACACGGGTGACACTCCCTCAAAATACTTCACGGTCCGAGGATGGCGACCATCACTTGAGCACATTCTTCAAAACGGCGCGCCGAAGGGCTGGCGGCCTTAACAAGCCATCATCGGACCAGGTCGATCGATACCCTTCCGCACGGATTTCCCAAACGTCGAAAACCGGTCGCCCCGTGACGGTCCCCCGCCGGAGCAAGAGGCTTCTCGTCGGGGGAGCGACACGCGTAAACGCCTGCCTCTTAGTGCACTAAAAACGGAAATACCGGTGTGTGCGGCGACGGGAGAGGGATGGCGGAAAATACTTTCCGAAACCGGGCCCGTGTTGCGTGGCGGCACCATCCACCGCGTCCTGAAAACGTCTGGCAGTGGGCAGGGGAGACATCGGCTGCCGACCCCGCCGTCGAGGCGCCCGCCGAGCCCCCCGCGGCACCGCCCTTTACCGGGCCGAGCGGTGACGTTTCGAGCTCTCCCGTGAATAGGGGGAGCCCGGGACGGTGGCTGAAAGGCGCTTTTGTGCCGGTGGTGGTTGCAAATAGTTTTCGTGCCCCCGCCAGTTAATTCGACTCCCGCTGTCGGGGCAACCCCGGGGCGCGCTGCGAAGGCCTTCGCTTCCTTGAGCGAATTCCGCTGGACGGACCTGAAATCCCATGACCGATCCGGTTCCTCCGCTTTCTTTCCGACGCGCCGGAGCGGTGATACGCGGTCGATGAGGAGGATCGGCGCGCGTCTACCCGGCGGAGCGGATCCGTACGCCGCGAATGCCGTCCTCACTGGCCCCGTGCGGGATTCTCTGACTAGAGTCAGAGAATGGACGCGGCGCAGATCGAACAGGTACGGCGGTTCAACCGCACCGTCGCCGAACGCGTGGGTGTGCTCCACGACCATTTCCTCGGCGGCGACCGGCCCGTCGGCGCGGCCCGGCTGCTCTGGGAGATCGGCGAGGAGGGTCAGGACGTACGGCGGCTGCGTGAGCGCCTCGGGCTGGACTCCGGCTACATCAGCAGGCTGCTGCGGTCCCTGGAGACCGACGGCCTGGTGACGGTGGAGCCGCAGCCCCGGGACAGGCGTGTGCGCACCGTCCGGCTCACCGACGTGGGCCGTGCGGAGCGCGCCGCACTCGACGGCCGGAGCGACGAACTGGCCGGTTCCCTGCTCGAACCGCTCAACACCTCCCAGCGCGCCCGGCTGGTCGCGGCCATGGCCGAGGTGGACCGGTTGCTGACCGCCGCGACCGTCACGCTGGAGCCGGTCGACCCCGCTCACCCCGACGCCGAGCACTGTCTGCGCTCCTACTTCGCCGAGCTGGGGGAGCGCTTCGAGTCCGGCTTCGACCCCGAGCGGAGCCTCCTGCCCGACGCGGGGGAACTCCGGCCGCCGCGCGGCCTGTTCCTGGTCGCCCGGATGCACGGCGCGCCCGTCGGCTGCGCCGGTCTCAAGCTGCCGGCGGGCGCCCCGGCCGAGATCAAGCGCATGTGGGTGGCGCCCGAGGCCCGTGGTCTCGGTCTCGGCCGCCGCTTCCTCGCCGAACTGGAGACACGGGCCGCCCGGCACGGCCGCGAGGTCCTGCGACTGGACACCAACAGGGCGTTGAGCGCCGCGATCGGCCTCTACCACTCCTGCGGTTTCGAGGAGGTCCCCGCCTTCAACGACGAGCCGTACGCCCACCACTGGTTCGAGAAGCGGATCGCGGCGCCGGAGTGACCGCCCACGTCCCGGCGGCCCGAGGTCCCGCCCGGCCCCGACGGCTCACCGGCTGACCGGCTGACCGGCTGACCAGTTGACCGGCCGACCGGCTCACCGGCTGACCGCGGTCTCGCGGTCGACCCGAGAGAGCTTCTCGGGGTTGCGCACCGCGTAGAGCCCGGTGATGAGGCCCTCGTCGATGTGCACCGCGAGGACGGTGTCGATCTCGTCCCCCAGCCGCAGGACGAGCGCCGGACTGCCGTTGATCTGCGCCGGCTGGAGCACGATCCCGGCATCGAGTCTGCCCAGCACATGGGCCACCTTGTCGGCGCCCACGACAGGCGCCAGCGCGGCCTGTACGACTCCGCCGCCGTCGGTCAGCAGGACGATGTCCGGCGCGATCATGTCGAGCAGGCGCCGCGGATCGCCCGTCTCGATGGCCTCCTTGAAGGCCGTGAGCGCCCCACGGGTCTCGGCCGGAGACACGCTCTCGCGCGGCCGGCGTGCCGCGACATGGCCCCGCGCCCGGTGCGCGATCTGACGGACGGCGACCGGGCTCTTGTCGACGGCCTCCGCGATGTCGTCGTAGTCGAGGGCGAAGACCTCGCGCAGCACGAACACGGCTCGCTCGGTCGGCGCGAGGGTCTCCAGGACCAGCAGCATCGCGATCGAGACGCTCTCCGCCAGCTCGATGTCCTCCGCCACGTCCGGGGCTGTCAGCAGCGGCTCGGGCAGCCAGGGGCCGACGTAGGACTCCTTGCGCCGCCGGAGGGTACGCAGCCGGGTCAGCGCCTGCCGCGTGGTCATCCGGACCAGATAGGCCCGCTTCTCCCGGACCGCCTCGAAGTCGACGTCGGCCCATCGCAGCCAGGTCTCCTGGAGGACGTCCTCGGCGTCGGCGGCGGAGCCGAGCAACTCGTAGGCGACGGTGAACAGCAGGTTGCGGTGGGTGACGAACGCCTCGGTGGCGGGGTCCACGCTGTTCTCACGCGTGAGGTGCCCGGCTGTGTCGGTCGTCCGCTCGCTGCGTTTGTCCATAGTCGGCTCCCGCCTGCTCGCTCTGGGCCGTGTCACGCACAAGAGGCCGCTCCCGATCGTCTTGTGACACCCAGGACCGGTGGCCTACGTCACATCGCCAGGCTGTCACAGGGACCGGGCGGGCGGCATCTCGTGTTCGCCGGACACCGGGCGGACGATCCGCCCGGCGCATGGCCCCACCAGTGAGGACGCAGTCATGGAACCCCGTACGAACCTCTTCTCCCACGAGACCGGTGCCAAGATCGGCAAGCGTGTCTACGCCGTCAGCCAGGTGATCCGGGAGTCGCCGCTGCCCAAGCCCGTCCAGGAACTGGTGCAGCTGCGCGTCAGCCAGCTCAACGGGTGCGGCTTCTGCGTCGACATCCACACCAAGGACGCCGCCGCGGCGGGCGAGAGCTCGACCAGGCTGAACCTGGTGGCCGCGTGGCGCCACTCCACGGTGTTCACCGAGGCCGAGCGAGCGGCGCTGGCGCTCGCCGAGGAAGGCACCCGCCTCACCGACGCCTTCCAGGGGGTGTCCGACGACACCTGGGCCCGGGTGGTCACGTACTACGACGACGAGCAGGTCGTCGCCCTGGTCGGGCTGATCGCCATGATCAACGCGACCAACCGCATCGGCGTGATCCTGAACAACCGGGGAGGTTCCTACGAGCCCGGAGAGCTCGCCACCCTCGCGAGCTGAACCGCCGGTCGCCGCACGGCAGCCGTGACCGGGTCCGTACGCGGCACGGCACCCGCACCGCACGGCACCCGCACCGCACGGCTCGGCCCCGGACTGTCGGTCCGGGGCCGAGCCGTGCGCGGGCCGGCGAGCCCTCAGCCGGTGATCTTGAACGTGGAGGCCGAGTCGTTCCTGGTGGCGACCTGACCCGGGCGCAGATTCCGCACCGTGTTGCCCGTGAAGGTCCCGGTGCCGGTGACTCCGGTGTTGACCCAGATCCCATGGAGGGCCGGACCGTCGATCGTGTTGTTCCGCAGGACCGCGTTGACGTTCTTGCGGTCGATCTGGAGGCCGGCGCGCAGGGAGCCGCGGATGACGTTGTCGGTCAGGGTGGCGTTCGTGTACGCGTTCGGGAACAGCGAGGTGGCGCTGGGGGAGCCGATCCGTACCCCGTGGCGTACGCCGTTCCAGCCACCGCCGCCGATCAGGACGTTCCCGCTGACCGTCGCGGACTCCAGGGGGTGCCCGGTGTCGCCGAACACGGCGACGTCCAGCGCGCTGTTGGACGACACGCTGTTCACCAGGTTGTTCCTCATCTCGATGTCGCGCCCGCCGGCGATCCGCAGACCGTTGGCCCACCAGGGCGCGACCGCCGTGTTGTTGAGGATCTTGGCACCGCTCAGCTGGCCGTTGGTCCCGGCCGCTCCGGCGTCGGAGTACACGGCGTACGAGTCGTCACCCGTGCCCCGGGCGAAGTTGTTCTGGACGGTGATGTTGAGGCCGAGCTTGTCGGGGTTCTTCGTGTTGCCGTTGTTGATGTTGAATCCGTCGCCGTAGGTGTCCGCGGTCCGGCTGTTACGCGCGATACCGCCGGTGCCCGACAGCCAGTTGGCGTCGATGTGCCGCGTCCAGATCCGGTCGAGCAGCCAGCCACCCGCACCGCTGGCGTTGAACCCGTAGTCCGAACCTCCGGTGCCGCCGATTCCCCGCCAGATCGCGTTCGCGTCGACCTGGAGGTCGGTGACCGTGGTGCCCGAGCCCACCAGGATCTGCGAGCGCCAGGAGTTGGCGGGCAGCGGGACCTTGCGATACAGCGTGGTGTGCCACATTCCGGCGCCCTGCACCTTGACGCCGGTGAAGTCCAGCGGCTTGGAGACCAGGCTGTTGGTCAGGTACTTGCCCTTCGGGATCCACACCGACTTGTTCTGCTGCCGGGCGGCGTTCACCGCGTCCTGGATGGCGACCGTCGAATCCTTCGAGAAGTTCGGGTCGGCGCCATGGCTGACGACGGAGACGGAGTTGGCCGGCTGGGCCGGTGCGGCGCCGACGTTCTCCAGATCGACGGAGTCGATGTCGTAGACGGCGGCCGTGTTGGCGGCGTCCTTCTTGAGCATGAGGGTGCTGCCGGGGGCGATGGCGGCACCGGTGACCCAGACGGGGAACTCGTTGTAGAAGCGGTAGGGCATCCCGCCCGCGCTGGGGTCGTCCGGGTTCGTGGTCGCCTCGCGGTAGTTCCACGCCTGCGCCGAGCTCAGCGAGATGGCCTGGCGGAACGTGCCGTTCACATAGAGGTTGAGCGACGCGGTGATGCCGCCGCCCTTCGGCGCGTCCGGAATCGACGCGCGGACCACGAGGGTGTTCGCGCTCTTCCCCGAGCTGTTCGGCAATGTCACCGACTCACCGGTGGCGTTCAGTTCGACGAGCGAGTAGCCCGAGGCCTCCGTCTCCAGCGTCGCCTTGGTCGGTGCCGGGTCTCCCGGTTTGACGGAGCGGACCGCGGCGCCGCCGCCGAGCGTCCCGGACTCGGCCTCGACCGTGACGAAGGGTGTGGTGGCACCGGCCGCGGCGACCGCCGCCGCTCCCGCTTCCGTCAGCGGCAGCGCGTCGCCTTCCTCGGCGCCCGGGAGGAAGAACAGGGCCCCGGCGGCCAGCACCGCCGTGCCGGAAAGCCAGGTCGAGACTCTGCGGACTCTTCGATGCATGTGTCACCTCTTGGTCGGATTTGACGCGGGGCGGGATCGACGGGCCGCGAGCGGATGCTCGCCCAAGGCGCTCGGTCCGAACGTCGCCGACGAAGATGCGGAAGTCGCCGCCGCGACAGGTCCTGTGACATCCCGGGCACGCCTGGCACTCTGTCGGTGGTGGGGGGCGGGCGCTGCTGACGGCGTGGGTGTTTCCGTCATGTAAATCCATCGAGTTGGGTTAGTCAATACGTTAGACAGTGCGAACGCGGCGGCGGGGAAAGGCTTTTGGGCAAGCGCCCAGGTTTTGGGGCGACTTGACGGAGCGTGGGTCCGGCGCGGCGATTCGCGGTGATTCGCCGCGAGAGCCATGCGGTGAGCCCGTCGGAACAGGTCTGACCAGGTTCGCGTATTCGCTGAGGCCGCCCGGTGGATGGGTCCGTCGTGACCGGCCGCCGGGGCCGCGCGACGATCGCCGTCCGCCGGGCCCCGCCCTGAAGCGCTGACCAGCGAGCCGTTCTCTCCTCGGAGTTCGTCCAACATATTGACAAACTTCAGTAGGGGTTCTTACGTTCACATGGCAGCCGGTTCACCGCCGGTCACCCACGGCCCGAGCGGCGGCGACCGCCTCGCCCCGGCCCCCCGGACGATCTCACCCGACCCGAACGCCGTACCTCCCCTGCGGCGCCGATGGGAGCGTGCAACCACCTTGACCAGCGACAACCGGCGAGCACTCGTCGTCCGCGGCGGCTGGGACGGACACCAGCCCGTCACGATCAGCGACGGATTCGTCCCGTTCCTCAAGGAGCGGGGATACACCGTCGAGACCTCCGAGGACCTCGCCGTGTACGAGGACGCGGAGCGTCTGGCCGCCACCGATCTGATCGTGCAGTGCTGGACGATGGGGACCCTCACCCGGGAGCAGAGCACGGGTCTCGCCGCCGCCGTACACGCCGGGACCGGACTCGCCGGCTGGCACGGCGGCATCATCGACTCCTTCCACGATCACGGCTACCACCTGCTGACCGGCGGGAAGTTCGTGATGCACCCGCCCGGTTTCCACGACCACACCGTGCGTCTGCTGCCCGAGCGTGCCGACCACCCCGTCATCGCGGGCCTCGACGACTTCGCCGTACACACCGAGCAGTACTGGGTGCTCACCGACCCACACATCGACGTCCTCGCCACCACCACCTTCCCCGCCGACGAACTGCACGACCGGCCCGCGGTGATGCCCGCCGTCTGGACCAGGACCTCCGGCGCGGGACGGATCTTCGTCTCGACCATCGGCCACAAACCCGACGACTTCGACGTGCCGGAGGTCCGCACGCTGACCGAGAGGGGGCTGCTGTGGGCGAGCCGCTGAGGATCGGCGTCGTGGGCGCGGGAAAGATCAGCGGCGCCTACCTCGCCACGCTGCGCGATCTGCCGTCCGTACGGCTCACCGCCGTCACCGACCTCGACCTGAGCCGCGCGTCGGGCGTCGCGGAGCAGGCCGGGGCGGATGTGGCCGTGGCGGAGTCCGTCGCGGCGCTCGTGGCCAGGGACGACGTCGACGCCGTACTCAACTTGACGATTCCGGCCGCGCACGCGGAGGTCGCCCTCGCGGCGCTCGGCGCGGGCAAGCATGTGTACGGGGAGAAGCCCCTCGCGGCCGACCGGCAGGAGGCCGACGCCGTACTCACGGCGGCGCGCGAGGCCGGACTGCGGGTCGGCTGCGCGCCCGACACCGTCCTCGGCACCGGAACCCAGACCGCGCGCAAGGCGGTGGACGACGGCCTGATCGGCACGCCCGTCGCCGCCACCGCCTTCATGACCGGCGCGGGCCACGAGCGATGGCACCCGGACCCGGAGTTCTACTACCGCCCGGGCGGCGGCCCCCTGCTCGACATGGGGCCCTACTACCTCTCCGCGCTGGTCCATCTGCTGGGCCCGGTCGTCCGGGTGACCGGAGCGTCGTCCCGGCCGCGTGAACGGCGCACCATCGGCAGCGGTCCCCGCGCGGGACAGACCTTCCCGGTGGAGGTCGACACCCATGTCACCGGCGTCCTGGAGCACGCCGGCGGCGCCCTGTCCACGCTCGTCATGAGCTTCGACGTCCACGCCGCCCGGCTGCCGCGCATCGAGGCGCACGGCACCGAGGCCTCGCTGTCCGTACCCGACCCGAACAACTTCGACGGCGCCGTGGAGATCAACACCGGTAGCGGCTGGGAAACACTGCCCCCGTCCGCCGGCCACCCCGGAGCCGGGCGAGGCGTCGGCCTCGACGATCTGGCCGACGCCCTGTCCGAGGGGCGTCCGCACCGGGCCTCGGCCGAACTCGCCGCGCATGTCCTCGACACCATGCTCACCCTCATGGACGCGGCGGAGCAGGGCCGGGCGCTCCCGATCACGAGCACCTGCGAGCGCCCCGCCCCGGTGAGGGCCCCGGACCGCTGACCGACACCCCGCCGGACCGCGCCACTCTCGACTGCCCGCACCCGCTCGCAGCAACAGGAGACCCCCTTCATGCACGACGACCGGAAGCTGGTCGAAGCACGTCTGGAACGCGTCCTCAGGGAGCGCATCCGGCCGGCCGTCCACCCCGTCACCACCCCCCTGGCCGTGGAGATATGGTCCACCGCGGGCGAACCCGTCCCCGTGTCGGAGGGGCTGACGGCACCCACCGCGCCCATCGCCCCCGGCACCCCGTGGGGCCTGCCGTGGGGCACCAGCTGGTTCAAGGTCACCGGCACCGTCCCCGCCGAGTGGTCGGGCCGTACCGTCGAGGCCGTACTCGATCTCGGATTCACCCCCCGGACCCCGGGATTCCAGTGCGAGGGCCTCGTCCATCTGCCCGACGGCACCCCGGTCAAGGGACTCCACCCGCGCAACTCCCACGTCCGCGTCGGCTCACCGGTGAGCGGCGGGGAGCAGGTCCACTGGCGTATCGAGGCCGCGTCCAACCCCGACATCGACGCCGGCGGAGTGCCCTTCCAGCCGACACCGATGGGCGAGAGGGCGACCGCGGGCGACGCACCCCAGTACGTGCTCGGCGAGATGCGGCTTGCCGTCTTCGACGAGACGGTGTGGGACCTGGTCATGGACCTGGAGGTCCTCGGCGAGCTGATGGCCGAGCTGCCGCTCGACGGCGCGCGCCGCTGGGAGATCCTGCGCGCGGTCGGCCGCGCGCTGGACGCGGTCGACCTCCAGGACGTGAACGGTACGGCCCGGGCCGCGCGTGACGAACTCGCCGGTGTACTGGCCTCGCCCGCCGCCCCCGCCGCGCACCGCATCAGCGCCGTCGGGCACGCCCACATCGACTCCGCCTGGCTGTGGCCGCTGCGCGAGACCGTCCGCAAGGTGGCCCGTACCGCGTCGAACATGACGGCCCTCCTGGAGGAGGACTCCGACTTCGTCTTCACCATGTCGCAGGCCCAGCAGTACGCCTGGATCAAGGAGCACCGGCCGGAGGTGTACGCCCGCGTCAAGAAGGCCGTCGCGGACGGCAGGTTCGTGCCCGCCGGCGGGATGTGGGTCGAGTCCGACACCAACATGCCGGGGTCCGAGGCGATGGCCCGTCAGTTCGTGCACGGCAAACGCTTCTTCATGGAGGAGTTCGGCGTCGAGAACGACGAGGCGTGGCTGCCGGACACCTTCGGCTTCGCGGCGGGCCTGCCGCAGATCATCAGGGCGGCCGGCTCCACCCGGCTGCTCACCCAGAAGATCTCCTGGAGCCGCACCAACACCTTCCCGCACCACACGTTCTCCTGGGAGGGCATCGACGGGACCCGTATCTTCACCCACTTCCCGCCCGTCGACTCGTACAACTGCGAGATGACGGGCCGTCAGATCGCCCACGCCGCAAGGAACTTCAAGGAGAAGGGGGTGGCGACGCGCTCGCTCGCGCCGACCGGTTTCGGGGACGGCGGAGGCGGCACCACCCGCGAGATGGTCGCCAAGGCCGCACGGATGCGCAGTCTGGAGGGCGCGGCACGCGTCGAGTGGGAGGCCCCCGCCGACTTCTTCGCCAAGGCCGAGGCCGAATACCCCGATCCGGCCGTCTGGGTCGGCGAGCTCTACCTCGAACTGCACCGCGCCACGCTCACCAGCCAGGCGGGCACCAAGCGCGGCAACCGGCGCAGCGAGTCACTGCTCAGCGAGGCCGAACTCTGGGCCGCCACGGCGGCGGCGCGCACCGGCACGCCGTACCCTTACGAGGAGTTGGACCGGATCTGGAAGACGGTGCTGCTGCACCAGTTCCACGACATCCTGCCCGGCTCGTCCATCGCCTGGGTGCACCGCGAGGCGCGCGCGACCTACGCGCGCGTCGCCGAGGAGCTGGACGGCATCATCGCGGGCGCGCAGCGCGCACTCGCCGGCGACGCCGCCGGTGGCCGCGAGCTGACGTTCAACTCGGCCCCGCACAAACGCTGTTCGGTCCCGGCCGGAGGCGCGTCGGCGCGCACCGCGCAGGGCGACGTGGTCACCCCCGCCCCACGTGAGGGAGGCGGCTACGTCCTCGACAACGGCCTGCTGCGGGTCGAGATCGACGGCCGGGGCCTGGTGGTCTCCGCGTACGACCGCACCGCGGACCGGGAGGCGATCGCACCCGGAGGGGCCGCCAATCTCCTCCAGCTCCACCCCGACTTCCCCAACCAGTGGGACGCGTGGGACGTCGACGCCTTCTACCGGAACGTCGGCAGCGACCTCACCGACATCGCCGAACTGGGGCTCGAAGGCGGCTCGGTACGTGTCGAAAGGACCTTCGGCGCCTCGCGGGTCACCCAACTGCTGTCGGTCCCGGCGGACGCCAAGAGGCTCGACATCGACACGGAGGTGGACTGGCACGAGAGGGAGCGCTTCCTCAAGCTGGCCTTCCCGCTCGACGTGAAGGCCGACCGGTACGCCTCCGAGACACAGTTCGGCCATGTCTACCGGCCCACCCACCAGAACACGAGCTGGGAGTGGGCCAAGTTCGAAGCCTGCAACCACCGCTTCGTGCACGTCGACGAACCGGGCTGGGGCGTCGCGCTCGTCAACGACGCCACGTACGGCCACGACGTCACCCGTACCGTACGGACCGGCGCCGACGCCGGTACGACGACCACCGTGCGCGCGTCCCTCCTGCGCGCCCCCCGCTACCCGGACCCCGAGACCGACCAGGGCCTGCACCGCTTCCGGCACGCACTCGTGCCGGGCGCCACCATCGGTGACGCCGTCCGCGAGGGCCACCGCGCCAACCTGCCCGAGCGCCGGATCACCGGATCCGCCACGGAGGTCGCGCCGCTGGTGAGTGTCGACAACGACGCCGTCGTGATCAGCGCGGTCAAACTGGCCGACGACCGCAGCGGCGACCTGGTCGTACGCCTCTACG
The DNA here is from genome assembly GCF_042716895.1 of Streptomyces sp. NPDC058653. Classification (NCBI taxonomy): domain Bacteria; kingdom Bacillati; phylum Actinomycetota; class Actinomycetes; order Kitasatosporales; family Streptomycetaceae; genus Streptomyces; species Streptomyces sp. NPDC058653. Next base: position 192,935 of record NZ_JBHXRM010000005.1, read on the forward strand.
AGGCACACGGGGGCCGGGCCCGCGCCACGGTCCGCATCGACACCTTCGCCAGCGGCCGGGCCGTCCTCACGGATCTGCTCGAACGCCCGCTCCCGGACACCGAACCGCCGGCCGCGGCCGACGGCGGTGTCGTACTCGCCCTGCGCCCGTTCCAGATGGTGACCCTGCGGCTGCCACGGGCCTGACCCGGGGCCGCCCAGGGACGGGCGGCCGACCCCATGTGTCCGCGTGAAGAACCGAACGCCGTCAAGGACCAGCGCAGATCAGCACGGAACGAAAGAGGAACCGTCGCATGACAGCCGGAGCCGCACACCCCGAACGCCCCAGGGCCGTATGCGTCATGGACCCCGTGGCCGCGGAGCTCGTACTCCCCGCCGATCTGCGCGAGCGGCTCGCCGGACTGGTCCGGCTCGACCCCGCTCCCGCCGGGTCCGGCCCGGCGGGGGCGCTCGGGGACGCGGAGATCCTCGTCAGCGGCTGGGGGTGCCCCCGCCTGACCGCCGAGGTCCTGGCGGAGGCACCCCGTCTGCGCTTGGTGGCGCACGCCGCCGGCAGCGTCAGATCGCTCGTCGGCGACGCTGTCTGGGAACGCGGGATCGCCGTGTCGTCGGCCGCCGACGCCAACGCCGGTCCCGTCGTCTCCTGCACCGTCGCCCTCATCACCCTCGCCGCGCGCCGCACGCTGACCCTGGCGGCCGGTTACGCCGGCGGATGGCCGGACTTCCCCAGCCGTTCGGGCGCCGACCGGCTCACCGTCGGGATCATCGGCGCCTCGCGCATCGGGCGCCGGGTCGTCGCCGAGCTGGTCGGCTCCGACGCCGACTACCGGGTACTGCTCTACGACCCGTACATCACGGACGAGGAGGCACGGCGGCTCGGCGCCCGGCGGGTCGAACTCGCCGAACTCTGCCGGCGGTCGGCGGTGGTCAGCGTCCACGCCCCGCTCCTTCCCGAGACCACGGGCCTGCTCGACGCCACGATGCTCGCGCTCATCCCCGACGGGGGCGCGCTCGTCAACACCGCCCGCGGGGCCATCGTCGACACCGGGGCGCTGACCGCCGAATGCGCGTCCGGACGGCTTGAGGCGTACCTCGACGTGACCGCCCCCGAACCCCTGCCGCCCGGCCACCCGCTGCTGTCGCTGCCCAATGTGCTGGTCACCCCGCACATGGCCGGCGCACAGGGCAGCGAGGTACGACGGCTCGGAGAGTACGCCGTTGCCGAGGTCGCCCGATGGGTGGCCGGCGAGCCGCTGCTCGGCGAAGTGCCCCGCGAAGCGCTGCCGCGCCTGGCCTGACGGCCGGCCCCGGCACCACCACAGCATCGGACAAGGAGGCCGGACCGCCCATCGAACTTCCGCATCTCGCGACCCCGGGGGTGGCCGAAGACGCCCGTCTCCCGGTGAAAGGGCTCCACAGCATGACAACTCTCGAACAACCCGCCGCCGCCCCGGCCGAGAAGGCCGGGCCGGCGGAGAAGGGCCGGCTACGGAGGCCGCGTCCGCGCCGCCGCCGGGACATGGCCCTGTTCTGGTTCCTGATACCGGGCATCGTGGTGATGCTCGTCTTCCACTACATCCCGCTGCTCGGCAACGTCATCGCGTTCCAGGACTACCAGCCGTACATCGGAATCCTGCACAGCCCGTGGAGCGGGTTCGACAACTTCGAGGTCATCTTCAACGGTGACCAGCAGTTCCTCCACGCGCTCGTCAACACCCTCGAACTGACGCTGATCCAGGTCGTGTTCGTGTTCCCCGCGCCCATCCTCCTGGCACTGGCCCTGAACAGCCTCGTCAGCGAGCGCGTGAAGAAGTGGGTGCAGAACGTCCTGTATCTGCCGCACTTCCTGTCCTGGGTGGTCGTCGTCTCCCTCTTCCAGCAGATGCTGGGCAACAACGGCATGCTCAACCTCTTCCTGAGCGCCCACGACATGGGGACCTGGAGCATCATCGGCAACCCCGAGATGTTCAAGACGCTGCTCACCTCCCAGGTCATCTGGAAGGACACCGGCTGGGGCACGATCCTCTTCCTGGCCGCCCTGTCCCGTGTCGACCACAACCTCTACGAGGCCGCCGCCATGGACGGCGCCAGCCGCTGGCGGCAGACCTGGCACGTCACGCTGCCCGCGCTGCGCGGACTGGTGATCCTGCTGCTCATCCTGCGCCTGGGCGACGCCCTGTCCGTCGGCTTCGAGCAGATCCTGCTCCAGCAGCAGGGCATCGGCCTGGAGAACAGCGAGGTCATGGACACCTATGTCTTCAACCACGGTCTGATAGGCGGGGACTGGGGCGTGAGCGCCGCCGTCGGGCTGGTCAAGGGGATCGTCGGAGTCGCCCTGGTCCTGGGCGCCAACAAGGTCGCCCACCTGTTCGGCGAGGAAGGCGTGTACCGCTCATGACAACGATGTCTCCCGTACATCCCGCCCGGCGCAGGCCGCCACGCAAGGCCTACAGCGCGATTCCCGGCGAGACCCCCGGCTCCCTGCCGTGGCGCTCCCTCAAGTCACTGATCCTGCTGGTGTGCGTGATCCTGGTCGTCCTGCCCTTCGTGGCGATCATCGCGACCTCGCTCGCCGACGCCGACCAGGTCAACAAGGCCGGTGGCTATGTGCTCTGGCCCGACGACATCACCTTCTCGTCCTACCGGGCCCTGCTCTCGGGCGGCCTGGTCTCCAAGGCCATGCTCGTCAGCATCGGCGTCACCGTGGTCGGCACCGCCCTCAGCCTCGTCTGCTCCATCATGCTGGCGTACGGGCTCAGCCGGCCCGGCTCCTTCGGGCACAAGCCCGTCCTCATGCTGCTGCTGATGTCCATGCTGTTCGCGCCGGGCATCATCCCCAGCTATCTGATGGTCAAGCAGCTCGGCATGATCAACAGCTACTGGTCGCTGATCCTGCCCACCATGATCAACGCGTTCAACGTGATCGTGCTGCGCTCCTTCTTCATGAATCTGCCCAAGGAACTCATCGACGCGGCCCGGATCGACGGCGCCTCCGAACCGAAGATCCTGACGAGGATCGTGCTCCCGCTGTCCAAGGCGTCCGTCGCCGTCATCGGACTCTTCTACGCGGTGACGTACTGGAACGCGTTCTTCAACGCCCTGCTGTACATCAACGACGCGGCCAAGTGGCCCATGCAGCTCGTGCTGCGGACCTATGTCGTCAACAACGCGGCACTCAGCGGCGGTCAGGTCGACGTCGCCGCCGGCGCGCCACTGCCACCGGCCCAGTCGCTGCAGGCCGCGATCCTGGTGCTCTCGATCGTGCCCATCGTGATCGTCTACCCCTTCCTGCAGCGGCACATGAACAAGGGCGTAATGCTCGGAGCGGTGAAGGGATGAGGACCGACATGAATCCAGGACTGAACCGCCGCGGCTTCCTCGCGTCCGCCGCCGGCGTCGCCGCCGGGCTCACCCTGGCCGGCTGCGGCGACTACAAGCCCGCCACGGCCGGCGACGCCAACGCGAAGGCCCAACTGCCCACGTACATCCCGTACAAGGGCGTGCCGACGTCGATGCCCGCCACCGCGGACGGCGTCGCCCCCGGATATCCGCACTACCCCGCGGACCCGGTCAAGGCCTTCCCGGACGGTCCGCCCGCCAAGGGCCCCGCGATCGACATCATGACGCTGATCTTCAACCCGGTGCCACCGCCCGTGGACGACAACGTCATGTGGCAGGCGCTCAACAAGAGCGTCGGCTGCGATCTCAACTTCCAGATCACGCCCGTCGGCGACTACCCGAACAAGTTCGCCGTGACCATCGCCGGGGGCGACCTGCCCGACGCGATGCTGATGCTGCCGCCGGACCAGAACTCCGCCGCCACACCGGACATGCTGGACGCCCTCTTCGAGAACCTCTCCGAGCATCTGGCCGGCGACAACATCCGGGACTACCCGTATCTCGCCAACATTCCCAGCGCGCACTGGGCCCCGTGCGTACGCAACGGCGGGATCTACGCGCTTCCGATGCCCCGCCCGCTCTCCGGCGGCCCCACCTTCACCCGGCTCGACCTGATCCGGAAGCGGGGGCTCGACCCGAACCCCACGAGCTGGCGCGAGTTCGTCCAGCTCTGCAAGGACGTCACCGACCCGAAGGCCAACCATTACGCGCTCGGCGACAGTGTCACCGCGTGGGAGTTCGCGATGAAGTCGCTCAAGGGCCCCTTCAAGTGGCGTGAGGAGGGAGGCAGGTTCACCTGGCACTTCGAGACCGAGGAGGCCAAGCAGGCCCTCGACGCGGTCCGCTCGCTCACCAAGGCGGGCGTCATGCACCCGGACACCTACAGCGTCCTCGGCAAGGCCAAGGAGTGGTTCGGCACCGGTCGTACCGTCATGAACCCCGACGGACCGGTCGCCTGGAACGACTACTACACCCTCTACGGCACGACCGCCGAGGACTTCGAGATCGGCTACATGATGGCCCCCGGCTGGGACGGCGGCACCGGCAGCCAGTGGCAGGGCCAGGCCAACTACGCCACCCTCATCATCAAGAAGGCCCCCAAGGCACGCGTCGAACAGATCCTGCGCGCCATGAACGCCCTCGCCTCCCCCTTCGGCACCGACGGATATCTGCTGCGCAAGTACGGCGTCCAGGGCCCCGGCCACACGCTGAGGGGCAGCGACCCGATCCTCACCCCGGAGGGCCAGGCGGAGGTCAACCTGCCCACCATCTTCGCCACCGACGCGCCGATGGCCCTCTACTACCCGTCGAAACCGGAGATCGTCGCGGACCAGTACGCCTTCCAGAAGGAAGCCGTCCGGCAACTGATCCCCAACGCCGCCGAACCGCTCTACTCACCCACCGACGCCAAGATGTCCAAACTCCTGCAGACGGCCCTCGACGACACCCGCAAGGGCATCATGCAGGGCCGTGTCCCCCTCGGCGAGTGGGACGACGCCGTCAAGAACTGGCGCAAGGAGGCCGGTGACCAGATACGCCGCGAGTACGAAGAGGCATGGGAGACCCGCAACTCATGACACGCACCCCCGCCGAGGACCGCGCCCACTGGGAACGGACCGCGGACCGGCTGCTGCTCGCCGTACGGCCGTACGCCACCGACGAGCACGCCCTCATCCAGCTCCCCGGCACCCCCAGCCACAGCGGCGTACGCAGCGACGGTCTGGAGGGCTTCGCCCGCACCTTCCTGCTCGCCGGCTTCCGGCTGGCGGGAGCCGGGGGAGTGGACCCGCACGATCTCGCCGGGTGGTACGCGGCCGGTCTGGCCGCCGGAACCGACCCCTCGAACCCGGAACGCTGGCCCACCTTCGCCGAGTGCAACCAGGCCAAGGTCGAAGCCGCCTCCATCGCCCTCGCCCTGCACGAGACCCGGCCCTGGATCTGGGACCGCCTCGACGACCGGGTCAGGAGCCGCGTCCTCGACTGGCTCGCCCCGATGGTCGGCGACCCGATGCCCGGCAACAACTGGATCTGGTTCCAGGGAGTCACCGAGGCCTTCGCCCGCACCGCCGGCGGGCAGTGGCGCCGGCAGGACCTCGACCGCGTCGTCGCGCTGACCGACGACTGGTACGCGGGCGACGGCTGGTACTCCGACGGGCTCACCGGCGGCGCACACCGCAACTTCGACCACTACAACGGCTGGGCCATGCACCTGTACCCGCTGTGGTTCTGCCGCATCCTCGGCGACGACGCGCCCGCCGGGCTCCTCGACCGCTACCGGGACCGGCTGCGCCGCTTCCTCGAAGACCAGCGACTGCTGATCGGCGGCAACGGCTCGCCGCTGATCCAGGGCCGCTCCCTCACCTACCGGCACGCCGCGCTCGCCTCCGTGTGGACCGGCGCGCTGTTCGACGCCACACCGCTGGCACCGGGGGAGACCCGCGCCGTCGCCGGCCGGATGCTCGACCACTTCACCGACCACGGAGCCACCGACGAGGAGGGGCTCCTCACCCTCGGCTGGCACCGGCCGTACCGCGGCGTCCTCCAGGTCTACTCGGGACCCGCCTCCCCGTACTGGGCGAGCAAGGGCTTCATCGGCCTGGCACTGCCGCCGCAGCACCCGGTGTGGACCGAGGACGAGACCCGACTCGCCGTGGAGCGCGGCGACTTCACCGCCACGCTGAGCGCGCCGGGCTGGCTCGTCTCCGGCACCTCCGCCGACGGTGTCGTACGCGTCGTCAACCACGGCGGCGACCACGCCGACCCGGCCCGCCCGCACGCGGACGACCCCTGTTACGCACGCTTCGCCTACTCGACGCACACCGCGCCCGAGACCCCCGGCGACCCCACCGCCGGACCGGGAGCCTGCGCCGACGCCGACCCGCTCGACAACGCGGTCGTCCTGCTCGACGCGCGGGGGCGCGCCTCCCACCGACGCCCGGCCACCAGGATCTCCGTGGACGGCGCCACCGCCGTCTCGCGCTCCCGGGCGCACTGGCCCGACGACGCGACCTGGGACCCGTTCGGCGGCCCCGACACCCGGTACACGCGCGGTCCCTGGATCACGGTCGGCTCGGCGCTGCGCGGATCGGTCGAGGTACGGGCGGTACGCGTCGACGGCGACCCCGGGGCGGGGTCCGTGCTGCGTATCGGCGGCTGGGCGCTGGCGGTCGCCCCGCTGTCCGAGCCCGCCTCAGGTGACACCGCCCGGGTCGAAGGCGCCGGCGGACTCGTCTCCGTCGTCGTCGGTGTGGCCGGCCTGCCCCGCTCCTCCGTCGTGGCCGGCACGGACAGCAACGCCATCGGCGCCGCCTCCGCGACCCCCGTCGTGGAGAGCGAGGGACCCGTCGCCCACGGCGTCGCCCATGTCGCCCTCGTCCACCTCGGCGGCACCGACCCCGCCGCCCTCCCCAAGGTCACCACGGGCACCGACGACACCACCCTGCTCGTGGAGGTGAGCTGGCCGGACGGCGTGCGGGACACCGTCCGGCTCCCCGCGCCCGACCTCTCGTACGACCCCTGGAAGGACGTCCACCGTGCATGACGACCGCCGGATCATCGAGACCCGGATCCGCAAGCTCCTCGACCGGGTGATCCGCCCCGCGCTCCACAGCGCGGCGCGCCCCCTCACCCTGAGCACCTGGCAGGTCGACGGCGAACCCGTCCCCGTGGCGGACGCCCTGCGCGCCGACTACGAGCCCTTCACCCTCGGCTCCACCTGGGGCGTGCCCTGGGCGACCACCTGGATGCGGGCGAGTGCCGACATCCCCGACGCGTGGTCGGGACGCCGTGTCGAGGCCGTCTTCGACCTCGGGTTCGACCTCACCAAGGGGCCCGGCGGCCAGGCGGAGGGCCTGGTCCACGACGCCCAGGGCGCACCGCTCCAGGGCCTCCATCCCTACAGCCGCACCGTACTGCTCGCCGACTCCGCCACCGGCGGCGACCGGGTCGACCTGCTCGTCGAGCTGGCCGCCAACCCGCCCATCGTCGCCAGCGCGGGACTGCACATCCACCACGGTGCGCCGGAGACCGCGGGCGGCGAGCACATCTACCGCCTGCGACAGGCCGAGATCGCCGTCCGCGAGGACGACGTGTGGCACCTCATCCACGACATCGAGGTGCTCGACGAGCTGATGCACGAGCTGCCCGTCGGCTCCTCACGGCGCCACGAGATCCTCTACGCCCTGCGCGGCGCCGCCGACGCCGTCGTACCGGGCGATGTGGCGAACACCGCGGCCGAGGCCCGGAGCCGGCTCGCCGACGCGCTGTCCCGGCCCGCGCACGCCTCGGCGCACACCGTCGTCGCGATCGGCCACGCCCATATCGACTCGGCCTGGCTGTGGCCGGTGCGGGAGACGGTCCGCAAGTGCGCGCGTACGTTCACCAACATGACCACGCTGGCGGAGGAGTACCCCGAACTGGTCTTCGCCTGCTCCTCCGCGCAGCAGTACGCGTGGATGAGGGAACAGCGCCCCGAGATCTTCGCCCGTATGAAGAAGGCGGCGGCCGAGGGCAACTGGGCCCCGGTCGGCGGCATGTGGGTCGAGGCCGACGGCAATCTGCCCGGCGGTGAGGCCCTGGCCCGCCAACTCGTCCACGGGCGGCGCTTCTTCGCCGAGGAGTTCGGTGTCGAGCAGCGGGGGGTGTGGCTGCCCGACTCCTTCGGCTACACCGCCGCCTATCCCCAACTCGCCAAGCTGGCGGGCGCCGAGTGGTTCCTCACCCAGAAGCTCTCCTGGAACGAGACGAACAAGCTCCCGCACCACACCTTCGACTGGGAGGGCATCGACGGCACCCGTATCTTCACCCACTTCCCGCCCGTCGACAGCTACAACGCCTCCCTCACGGGACGCGAACTCGCCCACGCCGAGAGCAACTTCGCGGAGAAGGGACAGTCCACCCGCTCGCTGGCCCCCTTCGGCTACGGCGACGGCGGTGGCGGCCCCACCCGCTCGATGCTGGAGAAGGCCCGCCGTCTGCGCGACCTCGAGGGCTCGCCCAAGGTCGTCGTCGAGACCCCCGACACCTTCTTCGCCAAGGCCCGGGCGGAACGCGGCGGACTCCCGGTCTGGCGAGGTGAGTTGTATCTGGAGAACCATCGCGGCACCTACACCAGCCAGGCCCGCACCAAGCGCGGCAACCGGCGCGGCGAGGCACTGCTGCGCGAGGCGGAACTCTGGGCCGCCACCGCCGCCGTCCAGGCCGGCGCTCCCTACCCGTACGAGCGTCTGGAATCGCTGTGGCGGCGCGTCCTGCTCAACCAGTTCCACGACATCCTGCCGGGCTCGTCCATCGCCTGGGTACACCGGCAGGCCGAGCGTGAGTACGGGGAGATCCACGCCGAACTCGAAGCCCTGATCGCCGAGGCGGCCGGCCGGCTGCCCGGCGCCCCCGCGCTGCTCAACGCCGGACCGTACGCCCGCCGCGAGGTCGCGGTCGTCGCCGACGGCGCCGACGGCGGGTTCGCCACCGGGCAGCGCCTGTCGGACGGGCGCACCGCTGTCCTCGCCGAGGTCGGGCCCCTCGCCTCCGGCGGTACGGCGGACGCCCCCCGGGAAGCGGTCACCGCCACGGCCACCGACGGCGGATTCGTACTCGGCAACGGCGTGCTGACCGTCGTCGTGGACCGGCGCGGCCTGCTCACCTCCGTCCACGACCACACCGCCGGACGGGAGGCGATCGCTCCCGGCGCCGCGGGCAACCTCCTCCAGCTCCACCCCGACGACCCCAACCTGTGGTCGGCCTGGAACATCGACTCGTACTACCGCGACACCGTGCGCGATCTCGACGAGGCCGAGTCGGTGACGCTCGTCGACGAAGGACCGCTGCTGGCGTCGGTACGGGTCGAGCGCGCGTACGGCTCCTCCCGGTTCGTCCAGCACATCGAGCTCGCCGCCGAGAGCCGCCAGGTCACCGTCCGCAACGACATCGACTGGCAGGAGCGGGACACCGTACTGAAGGCCGCGTGGCCGCTCGACGTGCACGCGGAACGGGAGAGCGCCGAGATCCAGTTCGGCCATGTGCAGCGCCCCACGCACGAGAACACCAGCTGGGACGCGGCACGCTTCGAACTGTGGGCTCACCGCTGGGTCCACGTCGGCGAGCGGCACTGGGGCGCCGCCCTGCTCAACGACTCCACCTACGGACACGACGTCCGCCGCGACACCCGGGAGAACGGCGGCACCACCACGACGGTCCGGCTCTCCCTGCTCCGGTCCCCCCACAGCCCCGACCCGGAGGCCGACCGCGGGAAGCACAGCTTCAGCTACGCGCTGCTCACGGGAGCGGGGATCGAGGAGGCGATCGCCGGAGGCTACGCGCTGAACCTGCCCCTGCGCCCGGCCTCCGCGCGGGCCCGTGCGCTGGTCGAGGTCGACACCACCGATGTGGTCGTGGAGTCGGTGAAGCTCGCGGACGACCGCAGCGGCGACATCGTCGTACGACTGTACGAAGCGTGCGGCGGGGCGGTCCCGGCGCGGGTGACCGCGGGCTTCCCCCTCGCCGCCGCACACGACTGCGACCTGCTGGAAGAGCCGGAGAGTGAGCTGCCACGCGCGCCCGGCGGGGAATCCCTGGAGCTCGGATTCCGGCCGTTCCAGATCCGCACCCTGCGTCTGCGTCCCGCCGTGGAACGGAGCGAATCCCCTGATCCGGCGGGGGGATGAGCACGATCCGACCGGCGCGCGGACCGCGTCGTACCATTTTCCATCGATCTGTTGCCCTCGGGGCGGCGGCGGCACGGCGACCGCGCCGCCGCCCGGGGCTGGGAGAGGAACGTTGACCGCCAACACGGTGAGACCCGAGAAGCGCACGATCCGGCGCGGCACCAACCTGCCGCGTATGGGGGACTTCAACGAGTCCGTGATCATGGATGCCATTCGCCGGCACCCGGCGGGCCTGAGCCGGGTCGAACTCGCGCAGGCCACCGGTCTGTCCGCGCAGACGGTCTCCAACATCACGCGCCGGCTGCTGGACCAGGGCGTGGCCCGTGAATCGGGGAAGCAGAACACCGGCAGCGGCAAACCCCGAACGCTCCTGGAGATCGTTGCGACCTCGCGCTACGCCGTGGGGGTCCATCTGGACCCCGCCGTGATCACCTGCGTCCTGGTGGATCTGCTCGGTACGGTCGTGGGGCATCGCAGCCAGCGCACCCCGAGCGGCGGCGACACCGACGGGACCGTCGCGGACATGGCCGCGTCCGTACGCTCGCTGGTGGCGGAGTCGGGCATCGACGAGGAGCGGGTACTGGGTCTGGGCATCGCCGCCCCCGGGCCCATAGACGCCCTGGCCGGCTGGGTGGTCGACCCGCCGGAGCTGTCCGGCTGGGGCCGCTACCCGCTGCGCGACCGGCTCAGCGAGGCGACCGGACTTCCGGCGCTTCTCGACAAGGACGTCACGGCCGCCGTCGTCGCCGAGCGCTGGGCGGGGGCGGCCACCGAGAGCCGGAACCTGCTCTTCTTCTACCTCGGCACCGGCTCGGGGATGGGGCTCGTGGTGGAGGACACCGTGCTGCGCGGCGTCTCCGGGAACGCGGGCGAGGTCGGCGGACTCGGCGCGGCCTGCTCCACCCGGACACTCGTCGACGAGGCCATCGCGCTGGGTGTGCTCGGCGCCGAGTACACGGTGCTGGATCCGGCCGACGCCCAGCGCGGTCTGGAGCGGCTGACGGCGCTCGCCGCCGAGGGCGACGCGCAGGCGGACGGCATCATCGAGCGCCTCGCCATCCGGATCGGCCGGGGGGTCTGCGCGGCGGGGACGCTGCTGGACGTCGACACCATCGTCTTCGGCGGACCGACGTGGCTGCTGCTAGCCCCTCGCCTGCTCGCGACGATCGAGCCGATGGTCGCCCGGTCCCCGTTCGTCAGGGCGACCCACCCGACGACGGTCCTCACCACCACGCTGGGCGAGAACGTGGCGGCGGTGGGGGCGGCGTCCCTGGTCCTCGACCAGGCACTCTCCGCGCAGCCGAGGTCGTTGCTGCTGGGGTGAGCGCGGGGGGTGAGCGCGGGGGGTGGGTACGGGGGTGAGCGCTGGGGTGGGTGCGCCGGATCGTCAGTCGGACTTCTTCCACTCCGCGCAGCCGGTGGTCTCGAAGGCGCCGTCGCCGCCGGAGATGGTGACGGTCGTCTGCCCGCTCGGGGTGCCGTTCGAGATGATGTCCTCGAAGTCGCCCGAGGTGCTCCGCAGCCTCGCCCAGTAGCAGTTCGGGTACTCCGAATCCGAGGGCCCCGACGTCTTGTACGTGCCGGGCTGCACGTCCTCGCCGACGACGAACGTGCCCTCCCCGGGAATCGTCACGGACTTCGCGTCCTTCGGCTTCTCCGCCCCCGGCTTGTCCTCCGGTGGCGCCTCCCCGCCCTCGGCGGGAGCGGCCGGCTCGGCCGTGACGGTGACCGTCGGCCCTGGCTTGGCCTCGGCGGTGCCGTCGCCATTCCCCGAGGCACCCGCCGCGCCCGCCGCGGCCCCGACGGCGAACACGATCAGCGCGGCGGGGACGACGACGCGCTTACGCGCCCAACTGGGCGGAGCGCCCTGGGGGGTTGGGGGCGGTGGGCCGAACGGCTGGGGCGGCGGCCCCCACGGCTCGGGCGGGCCCGGCGGTGGATTGTTGCTCATGTGTCCCCCCGAAGGCTGTTTCGTGGAGGGATGAAGGTAGCTGTACGGGATGCGAAGTGCACCCCGGCATGCACCGGTTGTGACCCTGCTGTGACGGAACCCCGGCCGCTGGGTGCCGATGCGGCCGGGCGAGCCCGGCTTATAACTCCTCGTGCCCCATGAGCCCCAGGCGGGATGACGACGAAACTGGAGACTGTCCGTCGACAGCCGGTCGGACCCGATGTCCGGTACGCCGCCGGAAGAAGCTGGTGCGGGTCCTGGCGGGCGGCCCGGGTGCGCCGCCCCCGGCGCTCACTCGAACCATCCCTGCGGAGTGGGCGACAGATTGCGCCACACGTGCTTGGCCTCCTGGTACTCGGCCAGCCCGGCGGGCCCCAGCTCCCGTCCGAAGCCCGACTGCTTCATCCCGCCCCACTCGGCCCCCGGCACGTACGGGTGGAAGTCGTTGATCCATACGGTGCCCGCCCGCAGACGCGACGCCACCCGCTGCCCGCGCCCGACGTCCTGCGACCAGACCGCCCCGGTCAGCCCGTAGACGGTGTCGTTGGCGAGTGCCACGGCCTCGTCCTCGTCGCTGAACCGCTCGACGGTGAGAACCGGGCCGAACGACTCGTCACGCACCACCGACATCCCCGGAGCACAGTCGTCCAGCACGGTCGGCGGATAGAAGAACCCGTTGCGCAGCTCCGGGTCGGTGGGGCGCTTTCCGCCGCAGCGCAGTACGGCGCCCTCGGCGAGCCCGGCCGCCACATACGCCTCCACCTTGTCGCGGTGAGCGGCGGAGATCAGCGGCCCCGTGCGGGCGTGCTCGTCGAACGGGCCGCCCATCGGGATCCGCTTGGCCCGGCGTACGAGCTCGTCCACGAACGTGTCGTGCGACTCGTCCTGGATCAACAGCCGCGCACCGGCCGAGCAGACCTGCCCGGAGTGCAGGAACACCGCCGTCAGCGCGTAGTCGACGGCGCTGTCGAAATCGGCGTCCGAGAAGACGATGTTGGGATTCTTGCCGCCGAGCTCCAGGGCGACCTTCTTCACCGTCGGCGCGGCGGCCGCCATGACGCGGCGGCCCGTGGCCAGTCCACCGGTGAAGGACACCATGTCGACGCGGGGGTCCTCGGTGAGCGGCGCGCCGGCCGTGGCACCGGCCCCGAGGACGAGATTCGCGACGCCGTCCGGCAGCCCGGCCTCGGCCAGCAGCCGCATGAGCATGATCGCCGTGTGGGGGGTCAGCTCACTCGGCTTGAGAACAAAGGTGTTGCCGGCGCCGAGAGCGGGAGCCACCTTCCAGGAGGTCTGGAGCAGCGGATAGTTCCAGGGAGTGATCAACGCGCAGACGCCGACCGGCTCGTGGACGACACGGCTGTCGACGCCGGAGTCACCGGTGTGGACGACCCGGTCGGTGCCGCCGGCGGCCGTCAGATTGCCGAAGTAGCGGAAGCAGTTCGCGACGTCGTCCATGTCGTACTCGCTCTCGACGAGCCGCTTCCCCGTGTCCAGGGACTCGGCCTGCGCGAACGCGGCCCTGTCGCGCTCCAGCAGCTCGGCGACGCGCAGCAGCAGCCTCCCCCGATCGGCGGTCGGCGTGCCGGGCCAGGGGCCGCGGTCGAAGGCGTCACGGGCGGCCTCGATCGCGGCAGCCGCGTCCTTCGGGCCGGCCTCGTCCACGGTGGCGACGAGGGTGCCGTCCGCCGGGCAGCGGATCTCGCGTTCCCGACCGCCGATGGCGGCGGTCCACCTGCCACCGATGAACAACTCCGGCATGGCGGACTCCTCGGGATCGGACGAGTGGGCACCGCGAGAGTCGCCCTGTGGTGTGCTCTCTGAACAGAGAGTAAGGAGCGCCGGCCGGGTCCGCCTTCCGGGAGGCACCGGAGGGTTCAGCGGGGGCCAGGCTGTGGACGGCACGGTCCGGAGGACGGTCGCGCCCGGGCCCGCAGGTCGGCTGACGACGGGACCGCGCCACCCCGGTGTGCGCGCCCACGGTCGGCATCACCCTCGGCGACGGCGCCCGCCCTCAGGAGCCGCCTCTGTACGGCCTGGCGCCGGCGCCCACCACGCTGGTGGTGCCACGTCGGGTCGGCACGGCGGTGGCAGGCGTCGGCAGCGGCCCCACTCGTGGCGGGCGCGTCCCCCCTGGGCCATCCCCTTCCCGGACCCGGACGGCTCCGCTTCAGCCGCGCGGGAGCGTCAGGTCTCCGCTGCCAGGGCGGCCAGTGCCGATGCCGGGTCGGCGGCCGGTGGGCCGGCGGGGGCCCATCGGGAGCGGATCTTGCGGTAGGGCCACCAGCGGCTGGCGCCGTACGCGTGCGGTACTGCGCTCGGGGCAGCCCGGCGAGTGGCAGCTCACCGCCCGCCTCACTCTCAACGGGTGCGGGCGGCTTTCCGGACGTGCCATCCCCCTACCGCATCCGGAAGGCTCCGCTTCGGCCGCGCGGCGGTGTCACGTCTCCGCCGCCAGGGCGGCCAGTGCCGACGCCGGGTCGGCGGCCGGTGGGCCGGCGGGGGCCCATCGGGAGCGGACCTTGCGGTAGGGCCACCAGCGGCCGTCGCGGCCGTAGCGGAGCTGGGTGTCCGCTCCCGCCACCGTCCAGCGGCCCGCCGCCCCCGCGCGCAGTCGCGGGCGCTCGACGCCCTCCCAGGCCTCCGCGAGGTCCGCCTTCGCCCGCGCGAGCGCGTCCGGTTCCGGCTCCCACTCCTCCTCCAGCACGGCGAGCGCCGCCGGGCCGCCGTGGCGCCACGCCTCCACGGCCAACTCCAGTTCGGCGTGCTGCCGGCCCGTGCCCCCGGCGAGTCGCACCGCTATCAGCGGATCGTCCGACGCGGCCGCCAGCCGGACCGCGTCCTGACGGGGCGTCAACTCCTCGTGGAGCGGCTGTCGTTCGTGCCCCGCGGACAGCGCCTCCATCAGCAGCCGCAGCGCTCGCGACGCCGCGTCGGCCGCCAGGAACTCCAGCGCGTCCGCGTCGATCCCGGGTGGCGGCTCCGCCTCCGTGTCGAGCGACGGAGGCAGCCCGGGCTCCTCCGGGACCGGCGGGGGAGGGGGCAGCGGCGGGAGGATGTCCCGCGCCGCGAACGCCTCGTCGGCGCGTACGCCTCCCACGCCGCCCGGCTCCTCGGCAACCGCCCCGCCCGCGTCCGGGCGGGCGCCGTCGGCCGGATTCCGCCGAGTCCGCGCGGCCCGCGCCGAACGCACCTGCAACTCGTCGAGCAGCTGCCGCTCACCCCGGCCACGCATCAGTAGGAGGACGAAGGGATCCTCGTCCAGCAGGCGCGCCACCTGGTAGCAGAGCGCCGCCGTGTGCGGACACAGGTCCCAGGCGTCGCACGCGCACTCCGGCTCCAGGTCGCCGATGCCGGGCAGCAACTCGACCCCGGCCCCCGCCGCGTCCTCCACAAGATGCGGCGGCATGTCACGGTCCAGCAGCGCGGCGATGTGCCCGGCCCGCTCGACGGCCATGTCCAGGAACCGGTCCCACTCCTCCGTACTGAGCTGCTGCAACAGCACGTCGCTGCGCTGCGCGGTGCCGTCCCTGTCCCGTACGACGGCCGTGATTCTCCCGGGTCGTACGGAAACCGCGCCGACGGCCCCCTCACGGGCCTGCCTGCGGCCCTTCTTGAGCTGCTGCGAGTCGAGCGCCGTGTCTTCGAGCGCCTTCAGCCACGCCCGTCCCCACCAGGTGCCCGCGAAGGCGCGGCCGGCCGCCGGGGGCAGAGCGGCGAACGTACGCTCCTCCCCGCTCCCGTCACCGCGACCGCCGTCGCCACCACTACCGGCTCCGGTCATCGCGCACTCCCTCGCAGCTCGACCAGATCGGCCAGCTCGTCGTCGGTCAGTTCGGTCAGTGCCGCCTCGCCACCGGCGCCGAGGACCGAGTCCGCCAGATGCTGTTTACGCGTCAGCATGTCGGCGATCCGGTCCTCGATCGTGCCTTCGGCGATCATGCGGTGCACCTGCACCGGCCGGCTCTGGCCGATGCGGTACGCGCGGTCCGTCGCCTGTGCTTCGACCGCCGGGTTCCACCAGCGGTCGAAGTGCACGACATGCTCCGCGCGTGTCAGATTCAGACCCGTGCCCGCCGCCTTCAACGACAGCAGGAACACCGGGACCTCACCCTCCTGGAACCGCCGGACCATCTCCTCGCGCCGCTGCACCGGTGTGCCGCCGTGCAGGAACTGCGTCGGGACACCACGCGCGGCCAGATGCTGTTCCAGGAGCCGCGCCATCTGTACGTACTGGGTGAAGACGAGCACGCTCGCCTCCTCCGCGAGGATGGTGTCGAGCAGTTCGTCGAGCAGTTCGACCTTCCCCGAACGCCCGGCGACACGCGGCGAATCGTCCTCTTTGAGGAACTGCGCGGGATGGTTGCAGATCTGCTTGAGCGACGTCAGCAGCTTCATCACGAGGCCGCGGCGCTCCATGCCGTCGGCACCCTGGATCGCCGCGAGGGTTTCCCGTACGACGGCCTCGTAGAGCCCCGCCTGCTCCGTGGTCAGGGACACCGCCCGGTCGGTCTCCGTCTTCGGCGGGAGCTCGGGCGCGATGCCCGGATCCGACTTGCGGCGCCGTAGCAGGAAAGGCCGTACCAGCGCTGACAGCCGTTCCGCCGCCCCCGGATCGCCGCCCTCGACCGCCCGCGCGTAGCGCGTACGGAACGTGGGGAGCCGGCCGAGGAGACCCGGCGTCGTCCAGTCGAGGATCGCCCACAGCTCGGACAGGTTGTTCTCCACCGGGGTGCCGGAGAGGGCGACACGCGCCTTGGCGCCGATGGTGCGCAGCTGTCCCGCGGTGGAGGAGTACGGATTCTTCACGTGCTGCGCCTCGTCGGCGACGACCATGCCCCACTCGGCGCCCGCGAGCCGGGCCGCGTCCAGACGCATCGTGCCGTACGTCGTGAGCACGAACTCGCCGTCCGCGAGGGCCTCCAGACTCCGCGACGCGCCGTGGAAGCGGCGCACCGGTGTGCCGGGCGCGAACCGCTCGATCTCACGCTGCCAGTTGCCCATCAGCGACGTCGGGCAGACCACCAGGGTGGGACCGGCGGCCGACTCGTCGCTCCGGCGGTGCAGATGGAGCGCGATGACCGTGATGGTCTTCCCGAGGCCCATGTCGTCGGCGAGACAGCCGCCGAGACCGAGCGAGGTCATCCGGTGCAGCCAGTTGAGGCCGCGCAGCTGGTAGTCGCGCAGCGTCGCCGCGAGAGCCGCGGGCTGGCCGATCTCCTGGTCGGTGCCCTCCGGGTCGGCGAGGCGGTCGCGCAGCGCCGCCAGCCAGCCCGAGGCCTCCACCTCGACCCGTCGCCCGTCCACCTCGGTGGACCCGGTGAGGACGGCTCCGAGCGCGTCGACGGGGGTGAGTTTGCGGTCCTGGCTCTCCCGGGCGCGCCTGGCCTCCTCCGGGTCGATGAGGACCCACTGGTCGCGCAGCCGTACGACCGGGCGTGTCGCCTCCGCGAGCCGGTCCAGCTCGGCCCGGGTGAGTTCCTGGTCGCCCAGCGCGAACCGCACGTCGTGACGCGCCGCGACCGCCAGGACGTACGCGGCCACGGCCAGGGTGCCGGCCGTGGCGACGGGGGCCAGGGTCCCCGAGATACGTCCGCAGGTGTAACCGGCGGCGACCGCCAGCACGGCCAGCAGCACGCCCTCGGGTCTGCCCTCCCGGCCGGCCGCGCTGACCAGGGCCCATACCGCGCAGCCGACGAACACCACGGTGCCGACGACATCGGACGTACCGCTCTGCTCGCGCGCGACGGACCGGCCTGCCGGTACTGCCATCCCGTGGACCCCCCGACCCGAGACAGCCCTGGAGCCGGATCGGTCGGGGCACTGCGCGCCCACTCCAGGGCTGCGCACACGGTAATCGCAAAGCAGGGGGTATGTGGAGATCCGGCGCGGAAACGTTGCGCCACGATTGGGGGTCGGCGGCCCCCGGCCGAGGCCGCGCGGACAGGGCGGACTGCGCCGTTCGGGGGTGCCACCGTAGACTCCGCCGGGTGAGCACCACCATCACCCCCGTCGAACCCGCCGAGCCCGTTCCCGCGCCCGGCGGCAGGCGGTGGCCGCGCCGGTACGCACGGCCGGGCGCCGCGGTGCTGTCCGGTCTGCTGCTCTTCGCGAGCTTTCCGCCCCGCCCGCTGTGGTGGCTGGCACTGCCGGGATTCGCCGTCCTCGGCTGGACACTCAGAGGGCGCCGCCCGCGTGCCGGGTTCGGACTCGGCTTCCTCGCGGGTCTCGGCTTCCTGCTGCCGCTCCTGAAGTGGACGGGCGAGGAGGTGGGCCCGCTGCCATGGGTCGCGCTGGCCGCCGTGTCGGCGCTGTTCATCGGCGCCGTCGGCGTGGGCATCGCCGCCGTGTCACGACTGCCCGGGTGGCCGGTGCTCGCCGCCGCCGTATGGATCCTCGGCGAGGCCGCGCGCGCCCGGGTGCCGTTCGGCGGCTTCCCCTGGGGGAAGATCGCCTTCGGCCAGGCGGACGGCATGTTCCTGCCACTCGCGGCGGTGGGCGGCACACCCGTACTGGGGTTCGCCGTCGTGCTGTGCGGCTTCGGCCTGTACGAGGGCGTGCGCCTGTTCCTCGCCCACCGCGCCGGCCGCGATAACAGCAACGACACCACCGTCGGCACCGACGGCGATGATGCCGCCCCCGCGTCCGCGCGACCGTTCCGGCACGCCACCGTCGCCGTCGCCACGCTCTCCGTACTGCTCCCCGTCGCGGGCGCCCTCGCCGCGCTGCCCCTCGTGGACGCGTCGGCCGAGGACGGCACCGCGACCGTCGCCGCGATCCAGGGCAACGTGCCGCGTCTGGGGCTCGACTTCAACGCCCAGCGCCGGGCGGTGCTCGACAACCACGCCGAGCGCACCGAGCGACTGGCCGCCGATGTGAAGGCCGGCAAGGAGCCGCGGCCGGACTTCGTCCTGTGGCCCGAGAACTCCTCCGACCTCGACCCCTTCCGCAACGGCGACGCGCGCCTGGTCATCGAGGACGCGGTCAAGGCGATCGGTGTGCCGACGGTGGTCGGCTCCGTGCTCTCGCCCGACACCGGCAAGCTGCGCAACTCCCTGATCCAGTGGGATCCCGAGAAGGGGCCCGTCGCCACGTACGACAAGCGCCATGTCCAGCCGTTCGGCGAGTACATCCCGATGCGTTCCTTCGTACGGATCTTCAGCTCGGACGTCGACCGGGTGCGACGCGACTTCGGGCCGGGGAACAAGGTGGGCGTCTTCGATCTGGCCGGTACGAAGGTCGGTCTGGCCACCTGTTACGAGGCGGCGTTCGACTGGGCGGTGCGCGACACCGTCACCCATGGGGCGCAGCTGATCACCGTACCGAGCAACAACGCCACCTTCGGGCGCAGCGAGATGACCTACCAGCAGCTGGCGATGTCCCGCGTACGGGCCGTCGAGCACAGCCGCGCGGTCGTCGTCCCCGTCACCAGCGGCGTCAGCGCGATGATCATGCCGGACGGCAAGGTCGTCGACGAGACGAGGATGTTCACCCCCGACGCGCTCGTGCGCGAGCTGCCGCTGCGCTCCTCGCGGACGCCCGCCACCCGGATGGGCACGCTGCCCGAGGCGCTGCTCGTCGCGATCGCCGTCGCCGGTCTCGGCTGGGCCGGCGCACGGGCCGTACGCGCCCGCCGGCACCCGGCCGCCGACGACGCGAGCTGAGCCCTGCGCATAGGGTCGCGGCATGGGAACGCCAGACTTCATCCGAGACATCCGCGCCACCGCCGGGCACCAGCTGCTGCTCCTGCCGGGGGTCAGCGCCATCGTCCTCGACGACGACGGGCGGGTGCTGCTGGGCAGGCGCGCCGACACGGGCAACTGGTCGGTCATCGGCGGGATCCCGGAGCCGGGGGAGCAGCCCGCGGCGACGGCGGAGCGCGAGGTGTACGAGGAGACCGCCGTGCGCTGCACGGCCGAGCGGGTCGTCCTCGTTCAGGCGATGCGCAAGCCCGTCACGTACCCCAACGGGGATCAGTGCCAGTACCTGGACATCACGATCCGCTGCCGTGCGACGGGCGGGGAGGCCAGGGTCAACGACGACGAGTCCCTGGAGGTCGCCTGGTTCCCGGTGGACGCGCTGCCGGAGCTGCCCGAGTTCGCCAAGTTCCGTATCAAACAGGCCCTCGCGGACGAGCCGACCTGGTTCGAGCCGGGGGCGGACAGCCCCGTCGCGGAGTAGCGGAACGGCAACTCCCGCGCTGGCGACCGCAGCCGGGTGGGACGCGGCTCGCGCTACTGAAGCGCGTGGACCGCCGCCGCGAAGACCGACGGGAGCCGGGCCGCGGCGGGCACGATCAGGCGGGCCCCGCCCGGGCGGCGGGTGGCGTACAACAGGCCCTCCGTAAGAAGACGGTGACGTCGCGTCAGTTTCGCCCAGGCCGCGGGGTACGTCCCCGGCCGGTCCTGCGCCAGCGCGCGCACCGCCGCTTCCGCCGTGGAGAGGGCGAGCGCCACCCCCTCACCGGTCAGCGCGTCCACATAACCGGCGGCGTCGCCCACCAGCAGGACCCGGCCCGCCAGCGGGCTGCTCACCCGCTGCCGCAGCGGGCCCGCCCCGCGCACGGCGCTCGCGGGCCGTTCCCCCAGCAGGGGGGCCAAGTCCGGGAAACGGGCGAGGTGTTCGGCGTAACCCCGCCGTTCCCGGCTCAGCACGGCCACGCCGACGAGATCGTCCCCGACCGGTGTCACATAGGCCTCACCGTGCCGAGCCCAGTGGACCTCCACGAAGTCCGACCACGGTTCGACCCGGAAGTGCCGCCTGAGCCCGTACCGGGACGGGGCGCGGTCCCGCAGCTCCAGACCGAGGCCCCGGCGGATCGGCGAGTGCAGCCCGTCGGCGGCGATCAGCCACCGCGCGGTCCGGCCCCCGGCGTACACCCGGTCGGCGCTCTGCCGGACCTCGCCGATCTTGCCCCGGACCGTCTCCACGCCGAGGGCGTCGGCCCGGCGCCGTAGCGCGGCGTGCAGTTCGGTACGGCGTACACCCCGGCCCGTACCGTCCCGGAAACGCGCCTCCGCGTCCTGTACGCCGTCCCGGTAGCGGATACCGCGCAGGTCGCGGCCCGACAGGCCCGACACCGCGATGCCCATCGCGCGCAGCGCCGCCACGCCGCCGGGCATGATGCCCTCGCCGCACGCCTTGTCTACCGGGGTGGTCCGCGGCTCCACGACGACCGCCCGCAGCCCGGCGCGGGCCGCGTGGATGCCGGCGGCGAGACCGGCCGGGCCGCCGCCCGCGATCAGGACGTCGATCACGCGGGCGCACCGGCCGGCGCCGTCCCGAGCGCCGTGTTCTCGCACCGGATGCGGACCGCCATCAGAACCGCGTTGAGGCCGGTGAAGAGGGCGGCCGTCACCCATGCCCCGTGCACCAGCGGCAGAGCCAGCCCCTCCGCGACGACAGCCACGTAGTTCGGATGCCGGAGCAGCCGGTAGGGGCCGCCGGACACCAGCGGCAGACCCGGTACGACGATCACCCGCGTGTTCCAGCGCGGCCCCAGAGTCCGGATGCACCACCAGCGCAGCGCCTGGGCCGCCACGACGATGCCCAGCATCGTCCAGCCGACCGCCGGCACGAACGCCCGTCCGGCCAGGGCCGTTTCGGCGAGCGCGCCCGCCAGCAGACCCGTGTGCAGCGCGACCATCGCCGGATAGTGCCCGCGCCCGGTCTCCGTACCGCCGCGCTCCAGACTCCAGCGGGCGTTGCGCCGGGCGACGACGAGTTCGGCGACGCGCTCGCAGGCGACGGCGAGCACCAGTGCCGTGTACCACCACATGTGTTCTCCAACTCACCAGCGAAGCAGGACGAGTTCGCAGCAGAATCCGGGACCCATCGCCATCATCAGACCGTGGCTGCCCGGCTCCGGGGGCCGCCCCGCGAGGGTGTCGCGCAGGACGTGCAGGACGGAGGAGGACGAGAGGTTCCCCACCTCGGCGAGGGAGCGCCAGGTGACGTCCAGCGCGCCTTCGGACAGCTCCAGCGCCTCGGCCACGGCCTCGAGGACCTTGGGGCCGCCGGGGTGGCAGACCCACCCCGTGATGTCGGCCGGTGTCAGACCGTGCTCCGCGAGGAAGGCGCGTACGTCGTCGGGGAGGAACCGGCGGACGACCTCGGGGACCGACGAGTCGAGGACGACCCGGAAGCCGGAACCGGTGACCGACCAGCCCATGACATGGCCGGTGTCCGGGTACATCCGGCTGCGCGTGGCGACCACAGAAGGCCCGGCCGTCGACGCGGCGGCGACCGACGGCCCTGCCACCGACGCGCCGCCCACCGACGATCCCGCCGCCGACTGTCCGGCCGCGCCCGACGCCGCCCGAGGCCCGGGAAAGCCGTCGCCCACCGCCACGAGCGCACCCGCGCCGTCACCGAACAGCCCGGTCGCCACCATGTTCGCCAACGACGCGTCGTCGCGCTGGAAGGTGAGCGAGCACAGCTCGACCGACAGCAGCACGGCGACCTGCTCGGGCCAGCCCCGCAGATAGTCGTGGAGCCGCGCGACGCCCGCGGCCCCCGCGACACAGCCGAGTCCGAACATGGGCACCCGCTTCACATCGGGCCGCAGCCCCAGCCGCCCGACCAGACGGGCGTCGACGGAGGGGGCGGCCACGCCGGTCACCGAGGTGAAGATCAGCAGGTCCACGTCCTCGGGCCGGAGCCCGGCCGTACCGAGCGCTCCGCGCACGGCCTCGGCGCCCAGATCACCCGCCAGCTCGATGAACGTGTCGTTGGCGGCCCCGAAACCGTCGATCTTGACGTAGTCGTCCAACGGCAGGGACATATGACGCGTGCGGACCCGCGCGCTCCCGTGCAGCCGGTCGAGCACCTGCCGGTCGGTACCCGAGGGCAGACAGGTGCGCGCGACCATGTCGGTGATCTCGGCCTGGGTGTGGCGGTACGGAGCGAGGACGCCGTGCACGGCGGCGATTCGGGTCATCGATTCCAGCCTGGGGATGTCATAACCGTCCCAACAGCCGAGGGACGGGATGAGACACCGTAAGTCGCCCGTCCGGCTGCCATGTCCGTGCGGCCCGCGCGCCTACCATCGGCGCGTGGACGCCGATGTGGACCCCGGAACCAGTACGCGCGAGGCCGGGACCGGCAACGCCCAACCCCCGCGCGGAGCCCGGTCGCTGAGCGCCGGACGGGCACTGGCGCTGTCCTGCCACCCCGGGCCGGTGGTCTCCGTCACGGCCCTCACCCTCGCGCTCGCCGCCACCGCGGGCCACGGCGTGGGCCGTTGCGTGCTGCTCACCGTCGCCGTGCTGACGGGTCAGCTCTCCGTGGGGTGGTGCAACGACGCCTACGACGCCCCGCGTGACACCGTCAACGGCCGCCGTGACAAACCCGTCGTCGCGGGGAGGGTCGGCCAAGGGACGGTGTGGACCGCGGCGTTCGGCGCGCTCGCGCTCTGTGTGCCGCTCTCGCTCGCGTGCGGCGCGCCGGCGGGGACCGCGCATCTGATCGCGGTGGGCGCGGCCTGGGCGTACAACCTGCGGCTCAAGGCCACCGTGCTGTCCTGGCTGCCGTACGCGATCGGATTCGCCGGCCTGCCCGCTCTTGTCTCACTGAGCCTGCCGGGCGCCCCGGGGCCGGCCTGGTGGGCCTTCACCGGCGGCGCGTTGCTCGGCGTCGGGGCGCACCTCGCGGACGTCCTGCCCGACATCCGGGGGGATCTCGCCACCGGTGTACGGGGTCTGCCGCACCGACTCGGCGCCACCGGCACCCGGTTGCTGCTGCCCGTCCCGCTGGTCGCGGCCTCCGTGGTGCTGACCCTGGGCCCGGAGGGGCGGGCGGGCACGGGCGCCGTGCTCGTCCCGCTCGCCGCGGGGACGATCGCGGCGGCCGGGCTGCTGCTCGGCCGCCGACAGGAGAAGGCGCCGTTCGTCGGGGCGGTCGCCGTGGCCGCTCTGGACGTGGGGCTGCTGATGGCGCACGGGACCGGCGTCACCTGAGGCCCCGTCGACCGGAGCCGGTGCCCTTCAGCCGTCGAACCCCCCGTTGCCGCAGCGTTCCCTGTTCCCGCCGTCGCCGCCTGCCTGACGGCCGTTTCCGTAGCCGTTCCCGTGCTGGTCGTCCCGGTCGTGCCGCCCCTCGCCGCGCCCGGGCGCCTCGCAACCGCGCCCGCCGCCGTCGCCACCCCGCCCGGGCCCGCGCACGTCGCTCCGCCCACGGGACTCCGCCGACTCCGTCGGGCCCGTCGACCTGATCGTGTTCCGCAGTTCGGACTTCCTGTCGCCGGGCGAGCCCGGCGCCCGGCCGTCGCCCGCGATCGGCAGCGACCTGGGGCTGTTCGGTGCCGTGTCGGTCGACCAGTTCTGGAGTGTGGACTCGTCGCGGACCCTCGTGACGACGGACGTACCCGCCACGGGAGTTGTCGGGACGACGGCCAGCGAGTCGTCCCACCGGGGGATCACATGCCCCTGCACGGTCAGGTCGTAGCGCACGTCGGCGGCGTTCTCGGCGGGCGGGTCGGTGCACGGGCCGAGGATCAGCGAGCCGTCCACCGTACGGGAGTTGAGGCACAGGTCCTGGTCCGCGCTGTTGCGCAGCAGCCCGTCCTCCTCGTACAGCCACTGCTGCGTGCCCGCCGACGACGAGCAGATCGCCAGTGTGGCCTCGGAGCCCGCGGTGGGCCGGGTGTCCCGGAGGTCCAGACAGAGATCGGCGTCCGCGCTGCGCAGCGTCGTCCGTATCGGCCCGGGAGCGGCGCCGTCCGAGCCCGTCGGCGGCATCTGGCCGGGTCCCGAGACGCCCTGCGAGCCCGGGTCGGGCGATGTCGTGGAGGTGCCGTTGCCGATGGGGGCGGACGGTCCGGCCGCCTCGCCGCCGCTCTCACCCCCGGCGGTGAGGCTGGAGACGGACACGGCGAGCAGACCGACGGTCACCAGCCCGAGTCCGCTGAGCAGTACGGTCCTCGGCACGCCCGGGGTGGTCATCACGCGCCTGCCCAGCACCGAGACACGGGGCAGCACCCGTGGCCGCCCGCCCAGGGAGTGCCGTGCGCGACCCCGTGCGCCCGCGGACCGCGCGCCGGCGCGCCTGCCCGGTCGCGTGTCGAGGTAGCGCCTGCCGTGCGGGCCGAGGACCGCCTCGGCGAGGAGGACGGACGGCCGGCCCTCGGCCTCGACGAACTGCTCGGCGGCGAACGCGCAGTACGCGCAGACCGCCAGATGCTGCTGGATGTCCGGGAGCAAAGCACCGCCGCGCCGCAGCGACACGTCCAACAGGCGGTTGTAGTGGCGGCATTCCC
This sequence comes from Streptomyces sp. NPDC058653, assembly GCF_042716895.1. Taxonomy (NCBI): domain Bacteria; kingdom Bacillati; phylum Actinomycetota; class Actinomycetes; order Kitasatosporales; family Streptomycetaceae; genus Streptomyces; species Streptomyces sp. NPDC058653. Next base: position 218,201 of record NZ_JBHXRM010000005.1, read on the forward strand.
TGTCCGGCGCGAGCTGGATATGCGCGCGTACACAGCCGGACCGGAAGAGTTCACCCGCGTGTTCGAGTTCGGTGAGGGCGCTTTCCGGGGCGATGCCGAGCAGACCGGCCGCCACGGTTATGGGCTCGGCCTCGACGGCGCTGTGCCAGAGCAGACAGCGCGAGGGTGTGGGCATTGCCTGGAAGGCATGGAAGGCGAGCCGCCGATTCTCCGGTGTCTCCGGCTCGTCGGGGCCCGCTCTGCCGGTGTCGGCCCACCCTCCGTGGTGATTCCAGACGGTATCGGCCCTCTGTCCCTCCGCCGCCCAGAGATGGGCGGTGTGCCGGGCGGCCACCAGGAATTCGGGCCGCAGGGCCGGGACGGGTCCGGCGCCCCGCAGGGTGTCGAGGACCTTGCCGAACGCCGCGGTGGCGAGCATCGACGCGGCGTTCGCCGAGGGGGAGCGGATCTCGGCGTAGTCGAGAAGGGGACCCCAGTGGCGGGCGAGCAACAGCGCGGTGGCGTGGTCCTCCTGGTCGCTCTCGCGGGTCCTCAGCGCGGCGACGAGATCCGCGTCCGATCCTTCGGAGCGGGGGCCCGGCCGGGCGGGCGGCGGGAGCGGGGTGGTTCTGGACGTACGGGGGTCCTGCACAGAGGTCCTGCCTTCCAGGGCACTGAGTGGGGGGTGTCCAGTCCCTTGACGCGAGGGTGGCGGCAGTGATTTCCGGCCGACTGAAAGGGGGGTGTCCGATTGATGCGTACCTTGTGGCGGTGGTATGCCTCCGGGGAAATGACCTGCTGGCGCGAAGCGGGGGAACGGCAACGGCCGCGAGAGTCTTTCGGGCGGTCGGCCGCCGCCGAATCGAACGGTTGAGCGCTCTCTCCATTGCTGTCGAGTGAGCGCGTTCACCATTGCACAGCCCTTGTGGGTGAAACAAGAGATCTCCAACCGCGGCTAATCGATTGGTTGTTGAGGAACGGGTTGAGCACGGATTCGCGCCGCGGCGATCCTAATTACGGTCATGGGAAATACCGCGGGTAACCGGCGAAAGGGGTCGACAACGAGGCCCCGAAGGGCCGTCCCGAACCAGGATCTTCGCAGTTGCACCGCTTCGCCGATTCTACGGCCGACGGCGGGTCCCGGACGACGCGGGACCCCCTCGCCGTCGGCCGCGCGACCGGACACCGCCCCGGCCTGCGAGGATTCGCCCGAAATGGTCTAGACCGGTGACGGTGAGGCGAGCCAGGCGGCCACGGCCCCGGCGATCGGCTGGCTCGTCTCCAGCTCCACGAAGCCGAACTGGCCGCCCTGGTTGCATTCGAGAAACCACCACGTGCCGTCGGTGTCCTCGGCGAAGTCGAAGGCCCCGTAGGCGAGATGGGCGACGCGCATATAGCCGTACACGGCTCGTGCGATGCGCTCGGGCACCTCCACGGGCTCCCAGCGGTGGCCCGTCTCGCCGTACCGGCCGTCGACCTGGCCGGGCTCGGCGGCCTTCCGCGCGGCGAACAGCTCGTGGCCGACGCAGGTGAGCCGGATGTCGGCCCGCTTGGAGATGTAGCGCTGGAGCAGGGTGGGCCCGGCGGCGACCGACTCGAAGTCGGCGCCGGGCCCCACCCGGGTGGTCGGCAGCGAGACCGGCGGGTCGCCGGGCGGCGGGCCGGTGATGGACTTGACCACGATGTCCCGGTGCTCGGCGGCGAAGAGCCGGGCTATGCGGGGAAAGGTGGTGACAAGGGTCGGCGGCACCGCGAACCCGCTCTGGTGCGCGACCCGCAGCTGCCAGGGCTTGAGGCGCGCCTGGGCGGCCGCCTGCGGATGGTTCATCCAGCGCGCGGAGGTGGAGTACAGCATGCCGAAGAAGGCGTGCGCGGACTCCGCCGTGAGCCAGGGGGAGGGGGAGGGCGCGTGGGCCGCGCTCGCGCCCGGCCGCCGCACCCAGATCGCGCGCAGTCCGTCCATGCTCAACAGACGCCCGCCGGCCGACAGATGGCCGCGGAAGTCGCCGCTGACGTACTCGGCGGACATCGCCGCCTCGCCCGGCAGATCGGCCGGGTCGAAGCGCACCAGAGGTGTGCCGCGCCGGTGCAGCTCCGCCACGACCAGGTCGGCGGTGACGTCCCCCTCGGCGGTGAGGATCAGCACAGTCATCGGGTAGCCAGGGTGGTCAGTCGTCGAAGTGCGTCTTGGAGCCGGCCGTCGAGGTCGTGGACCCGGCGGCAAGCAGCAGCGCACGGTCGGCTATCGCGGGACGTCCGTCCGGCAGGACGTTCAGCTGGAGCGTGGAGTCGTAGACGAAAGGTCCGACGACCGGTGAGCTCTCCGCCGGGAAAGCGTAGTTCAGCGCGAACGGTCGCATGATTCTCCTCCACTGCCCCACGAGTGCGTTTCTGTCACGGAGGTAACAATACGTGGCGAAGATGTAATGGTCTCAGTACGGAAAGTCACAAGTGACGCACCGTCAGGCGGAGGGCGTCCTACCGTCCTCCGGACCTGGGGGGAAAGCGCGCACGGACTCGGGACGGCGCCGCGAGAACTCCTCAAGTCCGTTGGTGAAAACCTGAGTTCGGGGGCTCTACGGGGCCGGTATTGGGACATCGTGTCCAGATCCAGCCAGTGACCTTCACTTCCGGAGGGCGTGGACGGGCACGGATGTGAAGACGCGGGGACGGTGGGACGGGGCCCGGACGCGGGACGGCCGGGGAGGGGGGAATCCCCTGCCCCGGCCGCCTCGGGCCACGGGTCAGCGGTGGCCGTCCGCCCGCATCAGAAGGTGAAGACGGCGCCTCTGCCGCCGTTCATGGCGCACGAGTTCGAGAAGGTGTGGACGTAGTCCACGCGCTGTCCCTCCCAGACGCCGTCGGCCGTCACCGTGACCGGCTCCCACTCCTTCGTACAGACACGGTTCGTCCCGGATGCGGTGATGGCGTCGAACTTGGCCCCGTTCTTCTTGAGTTCGGAGCAGGCGCCGGCCGCGTCCGGGTGGCTGCCCGACGGGGCGGGTGCGCAACTGAGCGTGACGGCGCGGCGTACCGTCCCGGTCTTGTGATCAGCACCGTCCGTGACGGTCAGCACCAGCGCCGAGGGTGCGTAGAGGGCCTCCGCCCCGGTCGGCGAGGTGCCGGCCGGAGCCGGCACGCCTCCGATGGATGCTTCTTCGACGGGCGCTCCACCGGTCGGCAGGGCGCCGGCCGTGCCGGTGAAGCACAGACTGCTGAGCGCCAGTGCGGCTCCACAGGCCGCAGCCCTTGCGATGCTCCGCATTTCGAACACTCCCTGGGGTCGATGTCTCGGACAACGGACGTGAGTCTTGCTCACGCCGGGGGTGCTCCGCCCGCTCCCTGACCGATTTCGGTCGCTCCGCGTGTCGCTCTGATCGCTGAATGTGTTCGGAACGGGCTGGTCCGGGCCCTTGCGGGAGGTGTGGCGAGTTGGGCTGAAACTGATTGATTCGGAGCCTGTGTCGTTGGTTGACGGTTTGATTGTAAGGCCTGTAAACCCATGAACCTTGGATTATATGATTGTCAGCGACGCAGGAGGAGCTCCGTGTTGCGCGCGTCCGACAGGCCCGCCAGATCCTGGCGGCTCCCCGGCGCGTTGAGCGCCAGCTCCCGGTAGAGCGACGCCAGACCGGACTGCGAAAGATCCGTGAAGTCGGTCTCGCGCGGCGCCGCGGACTCGATCAGCGTGGTGAAGAGCGACAGCGTGCCGTCCTTGTTGTCCGCGATCTCGATCACGCGTGCCTGCTGCGGGAAGTCGATGTGCGAGGCGGTGGAGATCTCCCAGAAGGACCCGTGGGGCAGCACCACGTTGCGGTGGCTGTGCCCGTTGATCCAGGCCACCGCCGAGCGGTGGCGCCGCAGCAGGGCCACGAGCTCGTTCCCGTCGTGCCGTGCCTCACCGGGGCGCGCGGGGTCGGGCCGCTTGTTGCCCATGGTCCAGCTGTTGTGGTGGGTGAAGAGCACCACGTACCCGTCGCGGTGCTCCTTGAGGATCCGCTCCAGCCAGTCGAGCTGGCCCGTACCGACCGAGCCCGTGAAGTGGCCGCCGTGGTCCGTGGTGTCGAGGCTGACACCGGTCACGTTCTCCCCCATGGAGAACGTGTAGTCGAGGCTCGCCGAGGCCAGGTTGGCCCGGGTGTAGCCGTGACCGACCGGACCCGCGCCGGTGTGCGCCGAGTCGAGATGCGCCGTCAGGTACTGGAGCGGGGTGAACGGCGCGCGGCGCGGGTCGGGGGTGATCGTCCGCATCCGCCGCTTCTCGCGGCGCAGCAGCGAGATCAGCGGGCCCCCGTTGGCGGTGTCGCCCTGCGAGATCTGGGCGAGCAGCGCCGCCGCGTCCTGGTCCGGGAGGTCGTACAGCTTGGCGCCGCCGACGGCGAACTCGGCGAGGAAGCCGGTCCGGTCGGCGTACGCGCCGCTGGCGAGGCTGTCGTGGTTGCCGACGGTGGAGTACCAGGGGAGGGCCAGGCCCGGGCTGCGCACCGGGCGCAGGGCCGCTTCGAGGAATCCCTCGATACGGGGGTAGCCCAGGCGCTTGTCGGCGTCGGGCGTGGCGTCCTCGGGGTGCCAGTACATCCGCAGGCCCGAGTTCTGCATTCCCTCGTACGCCTCCGGGTCACCGCTGTTGGGGGTGACCAGCCCGCCGCTCATCAGGGTGAGGTACCAGTCGAGTTCGCAGAGCGAGTTGTTGTCCGTGTTGTCGCCGGTCGTCATGGCGAAGGTCAGCGGCGCGCCGGTCGCGGGCCCGGTGCCCAGCGCGTTGACCTGCTCGATGAGGGAGACGGCACCGGGCACCGACAGTGCCTCGTGGGGGCGCCAGGAGCCCGCCGACTGGCTGCGCACGTACTCGGTGCGCACCGGGTGCTGCACGTCCGTCACATGGAGGTCGGTGAGCTGGACGAAGGAGCTGAGCACCGTACGGCGGCTCTCCCGCCCGGACTTGGCGGAAGCGAACTGTTCACGGACGACCCTGCGCCAGCCGGGTCCGTCCCCGATCCGCCGGAAGGCGGCGCCTCCCCCACGCGGCGCGGCGAGCGAGTGGAGCGTGGTGCGGTCGGCCGACGGGCCGGTGGGCGTGGGGGTCGGGGTGGGCGTGGGGGTGCTGGGACCGGTGGTGCGGGGCGCGGTGGGCGCGGGTGCGGCCGAGGCGCTGCCGGAGCCGCCGTTGGCGCCGACGGCCGCGCCGATACCGGCCGACAGGCCGACGGCGCCGGCCACGGCGAGGAAGGAACGGCGGTCGACAGCGGTGACCGCGGAGCGGATGCGTGACATGGTGCGCTCTCCCGGAGTGCGTACGTCGCGGCGGGCGAGACACCGAGGTGGGGACGTGTCTCCCTTCGATGCTGGGGACCCGGCGTGGCCCGCGTATGAACGAGGCCGCAACGCCCGGCGCCGAACACCGCACAGGGATCACTCGCAGAAGCAAACGTTCGCCGACCTCTTTCACGGCGTGCGGAATCCGCTCATCCGCCGTTCATACGGGCATGGCGGGACACGGGGGACCGGTTGCCGGTGCAGGGTGAAAGGTCGTCCGGAAAGCGCTTTCCCATTTTGTAAGACGTGTTGACGAATTAATGAGCGTGCGTCAGCATCGCCTGCACATGTTCGAAGTGCCGAACGTACTTCTGCCGAGCCCTGCACCCGGGAGTAAGCGCCGCATGCCCAGTCGAACCGCACCGCTGCCCGTACGTAACCCAGGAACCGGCGAACTGCTGGGCGAAATAGAGGACTTCGGCCCGGAACGCGTCACCGCCGCCCTCGCCGCCGCGGTGGACGGACAACGGGCGATGGCCGCCATGCCCGCCCACGCGCGCGCCCGGCTCCTGCGTGCCGTGGCCGACCTGATCGAGGCCGAGACCGACGACCTGGCGAGGCTGCTGGCCGCCGAGAACGGCAAGCCGATCTTCCAGACGGTGGAGGAAGTCCGCGCCGCCGTACGGATCTTCCGCGGCTTCGCCGGCGAGGCCACCCGTCTCTTCGGCCGCCAGATCCCGCTCGACGCCGTCCCCGGCCTGGAGAAGCACCTCGCCGTCACCGTGCGCGAACCACTGGGCCCGGTCGCCGCGCTGGTGCCGTTCAACTACCCAGTCGAGCTGTACGCCCACAAGGCGGCGGCGGCCCTCGCCGCAGGCAACGCCGTCCTGGTCCACCCGCCCGTGCGCTGCCCGCTCGCCGTGGTGCGCATCGGCGAACTGGTCGAGCAGGCGGGCGCGCCCGCGGGCGCCCACCAACTGCTCACCGGCGGCGTGCACATCTCCCAGGAACTCGCCACCCGCCCCGGCGTCGCCGCCGTCAGCCTCACCGGCAGCACCGCCGCGGGCCGCGAGATCGCCCGGCGCGCCGCCGACACCCTCAAGAAGGTCCACCTCGAACTCGGCGGCAACGACGCCCTGATCGTCTGCGACGACGCCGACGTCGAGGCGGCGGCCGAAGCCGTGGTCCTCGGCCGGCTCGCCCGCGGCAACGGCCAGATCTGCTGCGCGGTCAAGCGCGTCTACGTCCAGGACGGCGTGCACGACAGCTTTGTCGAGGCACTGCTCGCGGGAGCCGCCAAGCTCAGCGTCGGGGACCAACTGGCCGATGGCAACGATGTCGGACCGCTGATCAGTGAAGAGGCCGCCGAGCGCGTCGAGTCCGCGGTCGCCGCACTCGTCGCCGACGGCGCGCGCAAGGCGGCCGGCGGCGGGCGCCGGGGCGCCTTCTACGACCCGGCCGTCCTCGTCGGGGTCCCCGAGGACAGCGCCGCGTTCGCCGACGAGATCTTCGGCCCCGTCGCGCCCGTCGCCCGCTTCACCGACCCGCTCGACGCCGTACGGATGGCCAACTCCTCCCCGTACGGCCTCCAGGCGGCCGTCTTCACCCGCGACATCCAGCGCGCCTTCACCCTCGCCGGACGCCTGGAGGTCGGCGGCGTCGTCATCAACGGGTCGACCGCGCTGCGCGCCGAGAACCTGCCCTTCGGCGGGCCGAAGGACACCGGCGGCTCGGCCGAGGGACTCCACGACACCGCCCTGGAGTTCACCCGGCAGAAGACGATCATCGTGATGGAGGCCTTCGGGTGAGTACGCCGACCCGGCCGGTCCTGCGGATGCGCGGGGTGCGCAAATCGTACGGCCCCACCCAGGTACTGCACGGCGTCGACCTCACCGGCCGGGCCGGTGAGGTGCTCGCCGTCGTCGGTGCCAACGGCGCGGGCAAGTCCACGCTCATCAAGATCCTCGCGGGCGCCGAGCGGATGAGCGCCGGAGAGCTCCAACTCGACGGCCAGGACGTCGAGTTGCGCTCACCGCACGACGCGCACACACACGGCATCCGTACCGTCCACCAGGAGCTGACCCTGGTGCCCGAGCTCTCCGTCACCGAGAACCTCCTCATGGGGCACTTCCCCCGGCACCTCGGCGGACTCATCGACTGGAAGGCCGCACACCGCCGGGCCCGGGACCTGCTCGACGGCATCGGCTACGGCGCCATCGACCCCCGGGTCAGGGCGGGCCGGCTCACCGTCGCCCGACAGCAGATGGTCGAGATAGCCAAGGCCCTGGTCAGCGAGGGCGGCGAGCCCAAGGTCCTGGTCCTCGACGAGCCGTCGGCCGTGCTCGCGGGCAGCGACCTGGAAGCGCTGTTCGCGCTGATACACCGGCTCCAGGAACGCGGCGTCCTCATCGTCTACGTCTCCCACCGGCTCGCCGAGGTCACCGAACTCGCCACCTCCATCGTGGTCGTCAAGGACGGCCGGGTGGTCGCCGAGACCACCCCCGACCGGACCGACGAGAACGAACTCATCCGGCTGATGGCCGGCCGGCCCGCCGGGCAGCTCTACCCGGCGCGCCGCCCACCGGAGGGCGAGACGCTTCTCGAGGTCCACGGGCTCAGCCGCACCGGGGAGTTCAACGACGTCTCCTTCGCCCTGCGCGCGGGCGAGATCACCGGCCTGTTCGGGCTCGTCGGCTCCGGCCGCAGCGAACTCGCCCGGTGCGTCTTCGGCGCCGAGCCCGCCAAGACCGGCGTGGTCTGCGCGCCGGGCAGGGACACCGTCCGGTTCCGCAGCCCCCGCGAGGCCATCGCCGCCGGACTCGCCCTCGTCACCGAGGACCGCAAGGGCACCGGACTCGTCCTCGGTCTCAGCACCGCCGAGAACATCGGCCTCACCACGCTGCGCACCACCACGCGTGGCCCGCTGCTCGACACCGCGAGACGCCGGCGCGACGTCGTCTCCATGGTCGACCGGCTGGACATCCGGCCCGCGCACTCGGCGAAGCTGCCCGTACGCACACTCAGCGGCGGCAATCAGCAGAAGGCGGTCCTGGCCAAGTGGCTCCTCACCGAGCCGCGTGTGCTGCTGCTCGACGAGCCCACCCGCGGCGTCGACATGGCCACCCGCGCCGAGATCTACCGGATGCTCGACGAACTGGCCCGCGACGGCATGGCCATCCTGCTGATCTCCTCCGACCTCACCGAGGTGCTCGGCGCCACCGACCGGGTGCTGGTGATGCACGAGGGGCGGATCGCCGCGGAACTCCCTTCGGAAGGTACGACCGAGGACACGGTCCTCGCCCACGCGATCGGACACGCAGCATGACCACACAGCTCACCAAGACCACCGGGCCCGGCGACCCCGGACCCCCGCCACCACGGGGGCTCCGGCTGCCGCGGCTCACCGTCGCGGGCCACGACATCACCGTCGAGACCGGGATCGCCGCACTCCTCGTGATCTTCGTCGTGATCGCCGGCTCCACCACCGAGTCGTTCCTGACCGAGGGCAACATCACCAATCTGCTCAAGCAGATGGTCACCACGGGCCTGCTCGCCTACGGGATGCTCGTCGTGATCCTCACCGGCGGCATCGACCTCTCCGTCGGCTCGGTGGTCGCCTTCTCCGGGATCGTCGCCGCCGGGCTCTCCTCCGGACTTCCGGTGCCGGTCGCCATGGCGGTCGGTATCGCGTCCGGCATCGGCTTCGGACTCGTCAACGGAGCGCTGGTGGCGCGCTTCCAACTCGCGCCGTTCGTCGTGACACTCGCCGCGCTCACCACCATCAGGGGCCTCGCCTTCGTCTACTCGGAGACACCCGTCGCCCCCGAGAAGACCGGCTTCTTCGAGCTCGGCTCCGCCGTCGTCGGACCGCTGCCCGTCTCCACCCTCATCATGCTGGGGGTCTTCCTGGTCGGCGGCGTCTTCCTCAGCCGCACCCCGGCCGGCCGCTCGCTCGTCGCGATCGGCGGCAGCGCGGAGACCGTACGGCTCGCGGGCATCGGCGTCCGGCGCCATATCGTCCTCGCCTACACCATCTCCGGCGCCTGCGCCGGACTCGCGGGCGTCATCCTCGCCAGCCGGGTCGGCATCGCCCAGCCCAGCGTCGGCACCGCGTTCGAACTCGACGCGATCGCCGCCTGCGTCATCGGCGGGGCGAGCCTGGCCGGCGGCAAGGGCTCGGTCCGCGCCACCTTCGCCGGTGTCCTCGTCCTCGCGCTGATCAACAACCTGCTCAACCTCTACGACGTGCAGAGCTTCTGGCAGCAGGTGCTGAAGGGCCTGATCATCATCGCCGTCATTCTCATCCAGCGCACCGGCCGCTTCCGTACGGCGGCCGTGAACGATCCGAATCCCGGAAAGGCAAGTACCTCATGATCACGAAACGAGTGACCGGTGTGCTGGTGGCCGGAGTTCTGACCGCGGCTCTCACCGGCTGCTCATCCGACTCCGGGTCCGACGGCGAGAAGGGCGACGGGTCGTACACCGTCGGCGTCGCCAACTTCACCCTCGGCGGCCCCTACTTCAACGGCATGGACAAGGCCATCAAGGCCCAGGCCAAGAAGAAGGACGTCGAGATCCTCAGCACGGACGCGGGCGGCGACGCCGCCAAGCTCGCCTCCAACGTGGAGGACCTGCTGAGCAAGGAGGTCGACGCCGTCATCATCTCCGGCGGGCCGCTGGAGTCGGCGCCCGCCGTCCTCAACTCCCTCCGGGCGGCCGGCAAGCCCGCCGTCCTCGTCGACCGGAAGTTCCAGACCGGCGAGTACGCCAGCTGGGTCGGCCCCGACAACGAGGCCATCGGCAAGCAGAACGGCGAGTTCCTCGTCGAGCAGCTCCCCAAGGGCGGAAAGGTCGCCCTGATCAAGGGCGGACCCGCCGACAACAGCATCGGCAAGGCGCGTACGGACGGGGTGAAGGGCGCCCTCGAGGGCGCGTCGGGAATCGAGCTGGTCGAGGCCCCCGACTACGGCAACTGGAGCTCGGACGGCGGACTGACCGTCATGGAGAGCCTGCTCGCCGCCCACGACGACATCGACGCCGTCTTCTGCGAGAACGACGCCATGTGCCTGGGCGCGCAGCGGGCCGTCAAGGACGCCGACCGCGCCGACAAGATCGTGCTGGCCGGCGTCGACGGTCAGGCCGAGGCGCTGAAGGCCATTCTCGACGGGACCAACTACCTGGTCACCGGCCTCAACGACGCCGATGTGATCGGCAGTCTCGGTCTGGACAGGACCGTGGAGATCCTCGACGGCAAGAAGCCCGAGAAGGACACGGTCGTGCCCTCGCCGCGTGTGACCAAGGAGAACGCGAAGAAGTACTACGACCCGGAGGGCAACTTCTGATGAGCCCCACCCGCACGAATCCCGCACCGAGAGGGACCGGCCGCACCCGGTCACTACCTCGGAGCAAGCGCGCGTACGCCATGACCGCGCTGCTCTGCGGCGCCCTCGTCGTCCCGCTCTCGCTCGGGTCCGCCAACGCGGCCCCGGACGACGGGACGGGCGCGGCGACGGCCGCCGCCGACCGACCCGGCAAGCCCCCGAAGCCGCCCAAGGCGCCGGCCTGGAAGCTGCTCCACCAGGAGAGCTTCAAGAAGAGGCTCGACCCCAAGCGCGCGTCCTGGACCCGTGAGACGTACAGCGAGCCGTTCGACACCATCATGGAAGACAACGGCAAGTGGTACGCGAACGATTACGGGCCCGCCTGGAACACGGCCTTCAACTCCTTCGACACCTACCGCAAGGAGTTCAAGGTCGGTGACGGCGGCTGGCTCACCGCCTCGCTCTCCGCCCGCGACTGGAACAAGGACGGCAAGATCGAGAAGGAGCCGTCCATCACCAACGGCACGGCGGGCGGTACGACCGTCGCCGAGCTGAAGGTCCCCGACCACACCGGCGGCGCCATCTTCCGTCCCACGGAGTCCCTGCCGGACCAGTACCGCATCGAGTACAAGCTCAAGACACTCGACTTCGGCGGCAAGCGCAACGGCACCATCGACTACGACAACCGCACCAACGGTTACAGCAAGGACGGCTGCAAGACGCAGCACCCGTGGGGCGAGGGCTCGAACAGCCCCGGCTGGGAGGGTGACGCGTCGGCGCCGTACTGCGAGTGGCAGGACGTCCGGGCCGGAAAGTACGGCTACAACGGCTTCCACTTCCTGTCGATCGTCGACTTCGCCGACCCGGCGCCCCGGAACAACCACTTCTGGCACTACCGCCGCAAGGTCCTGATGGACTCCTTCTCCCAGCACCCCGACCGGGTCGGCACGGGCACCGGCGGCCGGGTCTGCAACTCCGCGAACGACACGTACTACGACTACAAGGACAGCAGCTTCAACACCGTCAACATGTGGATCAGCGGACTGCCGAACTGGACGCCCGGCAAGGGCGGCCTCGCGGGCAACTCCCAGTGGTTCATGACCAGTTGCTCGGACGGGGTCGCCGAGCAGCAGCTCTCGTCGGCGGCCGAGCTCCAGCCGGAGCTGATGCCGAACCAGGACTACACGTTCGCGATCGAGCGCGACGCCACCGGCTACACGCTGGAGGCCAGCGGCAACTTCGCGCGCGCCGGGCAGCAGACCCTCCGCTTCCACCGGCCGTTCATCGTCGACGACGACCCGATCTGGCACTACAACGTCAAGCCGAGCGAGTACGACGGGCGTTTCAACAACACCCTCGTCCAGAACGACCACAACGGCAGCGCGACGTGGCCCGAGCAGTGGCCCAAGGGATCGGCCTACCCGGACTCCTTCGTCATCGGGGACCTGTACACGAACGTGTACGAGGGCAGCGCGAGCCTGACCGACATCAAGATGTTCGTGCCCAAGAAGAAGTGATGTCGCGGGGAGAGTAATTCCCGGGCCAAGGGGCACATGCCTCTCGACCCGAGCCTGCGGCTTTCCCGGCCGCGGCGTTCCAACGGCCCCACCGGTCCACCCCCTGCCGGTGGGGCCGCCCCCTTTCCGGGCGCGGCCTTTACCGGGCGGCTCTTTTCCCCGGAGCTTCCACGAGCTTTCCGGGGATTTCCCGTCGGCCGGGTCCCCGCCGGTCTCAGCGCTCCACCGAGATCCGCACCGGCCCGCCGCCCGGGTCCTTCACCGCCGCCGTCAGCGCGGCCCGCACCTTCGCCGTCCACACGGCGGAGAGCCGAAGAGTCCTGCCCTGCACCACGCCGCGTACGAGCCGCTGCCGGTGCAGCACCCGCCCCTCGCGCCGGACGACCAGCGACGACCAGGGGACCAGCCTGCCCTCCGTACGGAGGGTGAACCCGCCGGTCTCGACGCGCGGGTCCGCCGGATCCAGTCGGCTGGGCGTCACCCACAGCAGCGGCTTCTCGACCTCGACCGGGATCCAGACGGACGGGCGCGCCCCGCCCGCCAGATGACGCAGTACGGGCTCGGCGGCCAGCAGGCCCTCCCGCGCGGCGGTGCTCGCGGGCTCGACCGCGTGCAGCAGATTGCCGACGGCGAAGACCCCGGCCCGGTCCGTACGGAAGGAGCCGTCGACGGCCGGACCCCGGCTCGCGCGGTCGAGCGTGATACCGCCCCGCCGGGCGAGTTCGTGGTCCGGGATCCAGTCGCCGGTGAACACCACCGTGTCGCAGGCGAGCGTCGTGCCCCGGCCGTCCCGGTGCCTCAGCGCCACCCCCGACAGGCGCCCGCGGCCGATCAGTTCACTCACGCGCGCGTCGACGAGCAGCGGGACGCCGTGCCGGAGGCGGGCGTCGAGCGCGGTGGCCGGGGAGGCCTGGTGGTACGGCAGCTCCGTGACCATGGCCACCACCTCGACACCGGAGTCCCGCAGCGTCCGCACGGCGGAGTAGCTGACCGGCTCGGCGCCGACGACGACGGCGCGGCGCCCGACAGGACGGTGACGCAGATGGACCGTCCGCTGGAGCTCTCCGGTCGTGAACACCCCGGCGGGCCGGGTGCCCGGCACCAGCCGCGCGCTGCGGGGACGCTCCCGGGCTCCGGTGGCCAGCACGACGGCGCGCGCGGTGATCCGCTCAAGACCCGCCGGGCTCGTGACATCGACGGCGAGCGGGTCCGCAGGCGGGCCGTCGCTCCATCCGGTGACCGTGACGCCCGTACGCAGGACGGCGCCGGCCCGCACGGCTGCGCCCGCCCAGTGGCGCGCGTACGCGGGGCCCGTCATCCGCCGCCGTAGATCCCGGGAACCGAATCCGGAGTGGTCGCAGTGCCGGGGCACACCGCCGGGACCGTCCTCGCGGTCGACCACCTCGACACTGATGCCGCTGGCGGCAAGCCGCGACGACAGGGCCAGACCGGCCGGGCCCGCGCCGACCACCAGGACGTCGACAGCGCGCTCCCGCCTGCCGGGCAGGGGCGCGGGCGAGGGCCCGGCCGTGGGTCCGGCCGTGGGCCCGGCCGTGGGTCCGCCCGCCGGGTCCGCCGACGACCCGGGCGCGGATTCGGGTGTGGACGAGAAGAGTTCACTGCTCACCGTGCGGCCTCCGTACGGAGCGACGACCACGCGCCGGGGCCCGGCGCGTCGAGCAGGGCACGCACCGCGGCCCCGCAGTAGAAGCCCTGGCACCGGCCCCCCAGCGCCCGGGTGCGCCGCCGCAGCCCCTCGGGCGACGACGGCGGGATGTCGGAGACGAGCGCGTCACGGATCTCGCCCCGCGAGACCCGCTCGCAGTGGCAGACGAGCGCCCCGTACTCGGGATCGGCCGCGATCAGATCGGCGCGCCGGTACGGACGGGGGAAGCTCTCCCCGAGATTCGGCATCGTCACCGGCGGGAGGTCCTCGGCCGTCCCCACCTTGGCACCCGCATCCGCCAGCAGCTCCACGACGTGCGCGGCGATCGCCATCGACGCCGTGAGCCCCGTCGAGCGGATACCGCCCACCGTGACGTACCGCTGCCGCGGGTGCGAGCGGATCGCGTAGTCGTCGTCCTCGGTGGCCGCGCGCAGCCCCGCGTACACCGCCGTGACCTCCTCGTCGAGGAGCTCCGGCATGATCCGCCGGCCCCTCTCCCGGAGGAACGCGAGCCCCTCGGCCGTCGAACCGGTCGCCCGCTTGTCGTCCAGGTCCTCGGCGGTCGGACCGAGCATCACATTGCCGTACACGGTCGGCGACACCAGGACCCCCTTGCCGAGCGCCGTCGGCACCGGCAGCAGGATGTGGCTCACCAACCCGCGGGCCAGCTTGTCGAAGACGATGAGCTGACCCCGCCTGGGCGTCACCGAGAAGTCCGTGCGGCCGAGCAGCCGGTCGAACTCGTCGGCGTACAGGCCCGCCGCGTTGACCAGCCACCGGGCGCGCAGTTGCCCCCGTCCGGTGGTGAGCAGATGGGGCGTGCGGGCCCCTGTCCCGCCCACGCCGGTCACCCGGCAGTTGAGATGCAGGTCGACCCCGTTCCGTACCGCCTGGGTCGCGTACGCGAGCGTCGTCGTCCAGGGGCAGATGATGCTCTCGCCGGGGACCTCGAGCGCGCCCGACGCGCCCTGCCCCAGATGCGGTTCGCGGCTGCGGAGCTCGTCGGCGGCGACCGTACGGGTGCGCCGGTACCCGTTGCGCGCCGCCTTGCGGGCGAGCCCCGGCAGAGCGGCGAGCTGTTCCTCGTCCCAGGCCACCAGCAGGGCGCCGATCGGTTCGACGGGGATGCCGCACTCGTCCGCGTACGCCCTCAGCCGGTCCCCGCCCTCACGGACGAGCCGGGCTTCCAGCGATCCCGGCACGGCGTCGAAACCGGTGTGCAGGATGGCCGTGTTGGCCTTGGACGTGCCGTCGCCGACATCCCCGGATGCCTCGACGAGGGCGGTACGCAGCCGGTAGCGGGCCAGTTCACGGGCGATCGCCGCGCCCACGACCCCGGCGCCCACGACGGCCACGTCGTACACCTCGTCCGGCAGCGGCCCGGACACCGTGACGGTCATGCGGTGACCGTACCGGCGCCGGTGTTCGCCGGCGCGGACGCCGTCTGTCCGGCGGATGGCGTACGGGCGACGAGCGCCGCCACCTCCGTACGGAAGACACCCAGCCGCTCGGCCGCCTCGGCCGCCCCGATCCTCGGCTCGAAGACCCTCTCGGGCCGCCACCGGGGCGCGGCGCGCTCCACCGTCAGGCCGGGATCGAGCCCGAGCCGGGCCACCGCGCCCACGCCCAGCGCGGTCGCGTCGGGCAACGGCGAGACCTCGACGGGCAGTTGCAGCAGATCCGCCTGTGTCTGCATCAGCAGCTCCGACCGGGTCAGTCCGCCGTCGACCCGCAGCGACTCAAGGCCAGTGCCGGTGTCCTCGGCCACCGCGTCCGCCAGCCCCACCACCTGCGCCGCGATGCCCTCGCACAGCGCCCGCACCAGATGCCCCGGGCCGGTCTCCAGACCGAGCCCGGTCATCGACCCCTTCGCGTCGCCGCGCCACCACGGAGCGGCGAGGCCGGCCAGCGACGGTACGAAGGTCACGCCGCCGCTGTCGGCGACGGACGAGCCCACCCGGTCGAGGTCGTCGGCGCCGGAGATCACACCGAGATCGCTCAGCCACCGCACCGCCGAGGCGGCCGTGTAGACCTGCCCGTCGAGGCAGTAGCTGGTCCGGCCGCCCAGGCGCCAGGCCACACAGCCGACCAGACCGGTCCGGCTGCGCAGCGGGCGCTCCCCGGTCTGCGCGAGGAGGAACGCCCCCGTGCCGTACGTGCACTTGGCCGTCCCCGGCTCGGTCACCCGCTGGGCCAGCAGCGCGGCCTGCTGGTCGACCAGCAGGCCCGTCAGCGGGACCGGCTCCCCGAAGGCCGTCGTGACACCGAACCGCCCCGCCGCGTCCACCACTTGGGGCAGCCGCTCGTCGCCCATGCCGAAGACGTCGAGTGCGGCGGGGGACCACTCGGCGGTGTCGAGGTCGAGCAGCTGGGTGCGCCCCGCCGTCGCCGCGTCCGTGACGAACTCCCCGGTCAGCCGGTGGACGAGCCAGGAGTCGGACGTCGTGACGACGCCGTCGCGGGTCAGATTCCGCCGGATCCACGCCATCTTGGGCGCGGCGAAGTACGGCTCCAGCGGCAGCCCCGTCAGCTCTCTCAACATCTCGGCGTGTGGGGCGAGTTCGGCGCAGACGGAGGCGGCGCGCCGGTCCTGCCACACGATCGCGTCGGTGAGCGGCGTGCCGGTGTCCGGGTCCCAGGCGAGGACGGTCTCACCCTGGTTGGCGAGTCCGACGGCCGCGACACCCTCGCCGGCGTCGGCGAGCGCCCGGCGTCCTGCGTCGACGACGGAGGAGAGGAGCAGGGCGGGATCGGCCTCGACCACTCCGCCGGACGCGTAGCGGGGAGGCGCCGGCGCCGTACCGCTGCCGATCACCCCGCGCTCCGGGCAGATCACCAGGGCCTTGGTGGAAGAGGTGCCCTGGTCGACGGCGAGAACCGGCCGGGAGGCCGGGTCCACGGCGGTGGCGCCGAGGCTGTGCTGAGCAGGCGGCATGTCACGTTCTTCGGTCGGAGAGCGGTGATCGTCCGATCACTGAGCGAAAGGGTGGTGCAGCCCGCGGGACACGTCAAGGTCACGACATGCACTCAGGGTTGCCTAAGATCAGCAAAGTGTTCCTGGGGCCCTTGGGTTGGCCCCTACACTGATCGCCGAATAACAGCCGAGTAAGTATCACTGAGTAGTGTGATTCTCATGTGCCGGCCTTGGCGCCTGGGATTCGAACTACACCGGAAAGAGGCGGAGTTGCGGGAGAATCGGGCGGAGGGTGCGTGAGCGATCGCTTTCGTCCGCTCTATCACCCAGCGGGCCACGACAGTGAACTCCGGTCGGCCGTGCAGGAATTGCGAACCGGCCGCTGGCTGTCGATGCGTGACATGCTCGACACCACGCACGGCTGGGCTCTGTGGACCCAGCGCACCCAGGTACTCGCCGCCGTCGCCGCGGGCTCGGACACCGTACACACCTGGCTGGCCGAGGAACCCGACAGCACGGCGGCCGTCGTCATGCGGACGCGGGTGACCGTTGAACGCGCCCTGCGCGCGCACCGCGAGGGCCACGCGAGGACGACCGACCTGTGGCGCCAGGCGTGGGAGGCGTGCGACAGCACCGCGCGGCTGGTGCCGGACGACCCCGTCCCCTGGATCTGTCTGCTCGCCCTGGCCCAACTCGACGGCAGACAGCGGATGGAGGAGAACCGGCTGGCGCCGCCGGGGCCGATGCTCTTCCCCGGCCCCTGGGCCCTGCTCTCCGAGGCGGACAAGCGCGACCCGGGCAACCGCGAGGCGTACCACCGGATGCTTCAGTTCGTATACGCGCGTAGGGCCGACGGCTCGCTCTCCGAGGCGGTCAACTTCGTCCAGTGGGCCGCCTCGTCGGCGCCCGAGGGATCCGCGCTCCAAGCGCTGCCGCTCTTCGTACGGGTGGAGAGGTACCGCAGGGAAGGCGGCAACGAGAAGGCGCTCGACCTGCACTGGGTCACCGAGGACGCCACCAGGGACGCGCTGCGCGCGCTGCACATCTGGTTCGACCGGTCGGTGCCCGCGGAGAACTCGCTGCTGGACCTCAACTATCTGGCGCACGCCCTCTGGGGCTCGCTCCAACTGGCAGAGGCGGCACGGGTGTTCGAGGCCCTCGGGCCGTACTACACACCCTTGCCGTGGGTCTACCGGGCCCGTGGCCCGGACGACAGCACCCAGGCCGAGGAGGTGTTCTCCCGCGCCCGCGCCCGCTGCCTCGCCGCAGACCGTGAACGGAAATCCGATTCCTAGGCCTCGCCCCCGCTTCCGCGCCGGCCCCGCCAGGTCCCCACCGCACCCCCGCGCTCTCCTTGATCTGTCCGTACCCGGAGGTACTGCCATGTCCGTCTCCCCACCGGTCTGGTCGAAATCGGACCCCGTCCCGCACCAGGACGAAGAAGAACGGCTGAGGGAACTCGGTTATCAGCCCGTACTCGCGCGCCGGATGGGCGGGTTCGGGAATTTCGCCATCAGCTTCTCGGTGATCTCGATCCTCTCGGGATGCATGACCCTGTACGGATTCGGCCTCATCACCGGCGGTCCCGCCGTGATGCTGTGGGGCTGGGTGGGTGTCGGTCTCTTCGTCCTCTGCATAGGCATGGCGCTGGCGGAGGTGACCAGCGCCTATCCCACGTCGGGCGCGCTCTACTACATGGCCGACCGGCTCGGCGGACGCAAGTGGGGCTGGTACACCGGCTGGTTGAACCTGCTCGGCCTGCTGGGCGCGATCGCCGGAATCGACTACGGCGCCGCCCTGTTCACCGGCGCGTTCCTCAACCTCCAGTGGGGGTTCGAGGCCACGCCCGGCTGGACCATGGTCATCTTCATGTGCATCCTGCTGCTGCACGCGACGCTGAACCTCTTCGGTGTCCGGCTGGTCAGCCTGCTCAACTCGATCAGCGTCTGGTGGCACCTCGGCGGTGTCGCGCTGATCGTCGGCATTCTCGCGGTCGTCCCCAAGAGCCATCAGTCGCCCGAGTTCGTCTTCACGGAATTCGTCAACGAGACCGGCTGGCAGAACCCGATCTATGTCGCCGCCATCGGTCTGCTGCTCGCCCAGTACACCTTCTGCGGCTACGACGCCTCGGCACATCTCTCCGAGGAGACGTCGAACGCGTCCGTCTCCGCCGCGCGCGGCATCGTGCGCGCCATCTGGGTCTCCTGGATCGCCGGCTTCGCCCTCCTCGCGGGGCTGACCTTCGCCATCCAGAACTACGGGGAGACGAGCGGCGCCGCCGTGCCGCCCGCGCAGATCTTCATCGACGCGCTCGGCACCAACGGGGCCAGCGCGCTCCTGCTGGTCGTGATCGCCGCCCAGCTCTTCTGCGGCAACGCGGAGGTGGCCGCCGCCAGCCGGATGGTGTTCGCCTTCAGCCGTGACAACGCCCTGCCCGGCTCGGCCCTGTGGCGCCGTGTCAGCAGCCGTACCCAGACCCCGGTGCCCGCCGTGTGGCTGTCGGTCGGCTTCGCCTGCGTGCTCGCGCTGCCCTCGCTGTACTCGCCGACCGCGTACGGCGCCGTGACGGCGATCAACGTCATCGGCATCACCCCCGCCTACGCCATCCCGATCTACCTCAAGCTGCGTGCAGGCGACCGCTTCCAGCCGGGTCCCTGGTCGCTGGGCCGCTGGTCCAAGCCGATCGGGTGGATCGCCGTCGGCTGGGTCCTGATCGTCACCGTGATCTTCTGCCTGCCCCAGAAGAACCCGGTGACCACGGACACCATGAACTACGCGGTGGTCGCCCTGGCCGTCGTGCTGGCCCTCGCCACCGCCTGGTGGTACGCGGCGCGGGGCTCGTACAGCACCCCGCAGTCGTACGGCAGCGCCCGCGAGCAGTCGGAGATCTCCGAGGGGATCGTCTAGGGCCTGTCCGGCGGAAGACCTTCTGGATCACGTCCTTCGTACGGAGGCGGGCGCCGACTCCGCCTCCGTGGAAGGGACGTGCGTCAGTTCTCCCGGAGGAACGTCCCGGCGAGCTTCTGCCCCAGCTCCACCACCGCCGACCGGCTCTCGATCGGCGTCACCCGGGAGTCCTTGAAGAGGATGTACGTCACTCCCGACGCGACTCCGCCACGTGAGGGATCGGGATTCATACCGAGCCGCTGCGCCGCAGCGTAGGACGCCTCCCCGATGATCCCGGCCGGCCCGGTGTCGCCCACCACCGCGTACTCCACCCGGTCCTTGTAGAGGACCGCCGCGACGGCGCCGCCCCGGATGCCGGAGGAGGTGTAGTCCCAGATCTCGCTGGGCGCGGGCACCACGACGTACGGCAGGGTCTCCGCGTTGAGCGGCTTGCCGTCGGACTGGTGGAAGGCGGTGTCCGCGTGGAACCAGCGGTCGGTCGTCCTGTTGCAGCGGTCGGTGATCTGGCCGTCGCAGTCGATGTCCAGGTCGGCCTTCCAGAACACGGCGCCCTTCGCGCCGCACACGGGGACGTCGGCGGGCCTGTCCTGGTCGGTGCGGTACCGGCCCTCCGAGACGGGCGTGCAGCCACCGACCTTCGCCAGGAGGGCGTCCGCCGTGACCGGGGCGTCCGGTTCGGGCGAGTTCTCGTCGGTCGGCGGGCCCGGAGCCCCGCTCTGTGGGCCGGGCGGCGGCGGATACGACGTGTCGAGCGCGGAGGCCGGGAGCGCGGTGGCGGGCAGGGCCGAAGCGGTGAGCAGCACGGCGCCGACGAGGGCGTAGAGGGGCGATCTGTGGTGCACGGGGGCGTATCCCTTTCCGGACGGACTTCACTCGGCTGCCGGACGTCCGGTCGTCCCGGACGCCCGACTTCCCGGACCGCCGGATCTTCGCGCGCCCGGGCCGCTTCTCCCAAGCACCGAACGCGTGTCCCTGAGGATCAGGCCCGGTGGTCCGCGCGGTCCGTCATGTGCACGGCCAGTCGGCCGAGGAAGATCCGCTGTCCCGACACGAGCAGTTCCACGGCCTCGTCCAGCGGGAACCAGCCGAGCCGGTCCAGCTCCGGGAATTCCTGCTGGGTGCCCGAGCCCCGCGGCCACTCCATGGTGAAGGTGCCCGGTACGGCGAGGGCGGGGTCGAAGTCCCCCTCGATCGCCCATACGGTGACGGTCTTGCCGCCCGACTGGCGGGTCTCGCCCAGCGGTACCCGTGGCCCGTCGGGGGCGGGGTGTCCCACCTCCTCCTCGAACTCACGGGCGGCCACGTCCTCCGGCGTCTCGTCGGGGCCGTACTCGCCCTTGGGGATCGACCAGGCGGCCCGCTTACGACCGGCCCAGAACGGGCCGCCCATGTGCCCGATGAGCACTTCGGTGCCGCCGGACTCCGTGATCCGGTACAGCAGGAGTCCGGCGCTTCGCTTCCCTGACATCACGTCAGTCTGGGCGCGGTCGCGCCGGGGCGCCATCGGGGACGCCGTATCGGGGGACGGCGGGAGGTCGGGCCGGGCCGCACCAGAGGTAAAGAGAAGGTAATGGGAACGCAATGGGGGTCTTCGGCGTTACAGAGGGTAGACGTAGTCCGAGGCCTCGCAGCGGGGTCGTCGGTGTCATCGAAGCGCAGGAGACGGCATGCCCGGAATCATCGACCGCATCAAGGCTTTCACCCGTAGCCCGCAGGGGCGGCGTGTGATCGGTCAGGCGCGAGCGGCCTCGTCGGACCCGAGGAAGCGCGAGCAGGCCCGCCGCCTGCTCGGCAAGCTGCGCGGCGGCAGGCACTGACCAGGCGCCTCGGCCCGGTGTCGTACGCGCACGCGGTCGTACGCGCACGGGCAGGACCCGGTCTCTCGCGAGAGACCGGGTCCTCCTCAGGGGTGGCGGGGGGCGCTTTTCGACGGTGGCCGGGTCAGGGGAACTGGACGACGACCGAGGGGATCGTCGAGGTCCCTGACGTGGGTTCACCGATGTCGTTGATCACCCGCTCGTACTGGCCCTGGCCGCCGAGCGAGACCACCAGCAGATGGTGGAACCTGACGCCGGGTTTGACCGGCGCGGCGAACCCGTTGTGCTGCCGGATCGTCGGATCGACGTTGTAGTAGCAGTAGCTGCCCATGCCCCAGCCCTCGTGCTGTTCCACCGAGTCGTCCACCCGGTAGGCGGCATAGCCCTTGGTGTCGCCGTTCTGGATCGCCGCCTGGTTGGGCGCGTCGTACGCCTTCTCGTTCTGGAAGAAGATCGTCCGGCCGCGCTCGCCGTACCACTCGACGTCGTACTTGTTGAAGTGCTCGACGAACAGTCCGGTCGCCAGGACGTCGTCACCGTTCACCCGTACGCCGAAGTCGGCCCGGTTGGTCTCCCAGCCGACCCCGTCACCATGGTCCGCCCGCCACACCCAGGTGTGATCGACGATGGTGTCGTCGCTGTTGATCACCATGCTGGTGGTCGCCTTGCCGGGACCCGCTCCGCCGATGCGGATGAAGACGTCCTGCACGGTCGTCGGATTGGCGGCGTGGTCGGCCGACGATCCCTCGGGCCCGACCTCCAACAGCGTCTCGGAGTTGACCGGCCCCGCGTCGATCAGGAACCCGGCCAGCTTCACCCCGTCCACGTCGGCGACCTTCATCGCCGTCACCCCGTTGTCCGGGATGATCGTGGCGAGTCCGAGCCCCAGGACGACGGTGTCCGGGCGGTCGACCTCGATGGTCCCGTCCAGGTGGTAGACCCCGGGCGTGAACAGCAGGTTGAGACCCTGGTCGAGCGCCGCGTTGATCGTCCCCGCCGTCGCGCCGGGCTTGACCACGTAGAACTGGTCGAGATCGATCGAGGAGCCGGCGGGCGCGCCGCTGTCCCAGGTCACCCCGCGCGCGTTCGTCCGCTTCTCGGGCACGAACACCTTGTAGTCGGCGCCGTCCAGATAGAGGAAGGGCTTCTCACGGGAAGTGGGGGTCGTCTCCAGCGTGGTGTACGGCGGGTCGGGGAAGCTCTGCGCCGGCGCGCCCTCCACACCGGAGAACGTCATGTTCCACACGGCGTTCTGCCAGCCGCCGACCGAGCTGTCCCGGGTGTACCACTGCTGCTGGGAGTAGGGGCCGACGCTGCCGTCGATCTTGCTGTCGGCGATGTAGCCGCCGCTGGCCCAGCCGTAACCGTCGGGAGCGAGATTGAGCCCGCCCTTGACGTGCATACGGCGGAACGGGGCGGCCTGCGAGACCGCCCAGCGGTTGGTCCCGTTCACCGGGTTGAGCGACAGGTTCTCGGCCGAACGCCAGAAGTTCTGGGTCGCGTTGCCGTTGAACCA
The DNA here is from genome assembly GCF_042716895.1 of Streptomyces sp. NPDC058653. Taxonomy (NCBI): domain Bacteria; kingdom Bacillati; phylum Actinomycetota; class Actinomycetes; order Kitasatosporales; family Streptomycetaceae; genus Streptomyces; species Streptomyces sp. NPDC058653. The sequence goes on from NZ_JBHXRM010000005.1 coordinate 241,094, forward strand.
GCCGGCGTCCACGGTCACGTCGCCGTTGATGTTCACGTCGTCGGGCGAGAGCCCGAGACCCGACACCGAGGTGTAGAAGCCGAGTTGGGCGTTGAGCCCGTTGTACGTGCCCGGCTTGAAAAGGAACTGGTAGCGGCCGGAGCCGAACTGGGCCGACTCCTGCTGCTTGAAGACCTCGTCGAGCTTGCCCTGGATGTCGGGCGTCGAAGGGTCGAACACGATCACGTTGGGACCGAGATCGCCGCCGCCCTCGATCGGGTCGGCATGTGCGGGGCCGCTCGGGACGAAGGCCAGCAGGGTCGCGGCCAGGGTGGCGGCGAGCGTCGCCGCGAGGCCCCGGCGGGACGGCCGTGGGGTGCCGTGGAACGCGGGGGGACCGGTGGGGGGAGCGTGCACGGGCATCTCTCCTGAGTCGTGAACGGTGGGGGGAACACCCGAAAGAGCCCCCGGCGAGTCGTCGCGGCCCCCGAATCCTCGGGGCCGGGAATCCTCAGAGAGCGCTCTCTCGGTGCACGGCTGATGCTGCTCTGCTGTCTCGTACACGTCAAGAGTGGTGAACGGATGGGCCGTCACGCGTTCCGTCGGTGACAACAGGCGACCGCCGGCGCCGAGTTGTGGCGCCGGCGGTCACCCGGACCGACGAGAGCCCCGCTCAGACCAGCTGCCAGAGATGGTCGTCCGTGCCGTTGTCCTCGAACTGGACCACCTGCGCGCTGTTGGCCGTCGACATCAGGTCGACACCCAGGACCTTCCCGCTGTGCCGGTTGAGGATCAGCGACCAGCCCTCGCCCCGGTCGACCAGCTGCCAGAGATGGTCACCGCTCCCGTCGTCGTCGAACTGGACGACGCGCGCGCTGTTCGCCGTGGACCTCCCCTCGGCCCCGATGATCTTCCCGCTGTTGCCGTTGCGGATCAGGAACCAGCCCCCGCCCGCCGGCGCCAACTGCCAGGCGTGGTCCGCCGTCCCCGTGTTGTCGAACTGCACGACACGCCCGCCCGCCTGGAGGGACATCCCGTCCACGGCGAGCACCTTGCCGCTGTGCTTGTTGCGCACCCGGCGGAACGGCGGCTCCGGCGTCCACGCCCGCCCGCCCGGCGAGGCCGTCGGGAAGGCGGTGATCCGCAGCCGGGCCGCGCCCATCGGGATGAGCGTCACCTGCTCGGGGGGCGCGGTGCTGCGGGCCGGGCTGTCCTGGAGGGGAGCGACGACTCGCTGGTCGTCGGCCACCCACTCCTCGATGCGGCGCGCCGAGGTGGTGATCCGTACCGGCGTCCCCTCATGGGTGAAGGGGTTCTCGGCGAGCGGTCCGCTGTCGGCCGTGAACCGCAGCCCGCGCAGCGGGTCGGGCGCGAGGCCGACGTTCCAGGGGGTGGTGGGGTGCACCGACAGCTCGGGGAAGTCCTCGGTGCCCGCGAACCGTTCGTACCTCTCGCCGATCCGCAGGGAGTACGTGAGCGGCCCGTGGTCCACGCTGACGGAGCGGTGGTTGTCCTCCCAGGTCCGTACGGTGGTGCGCTGCGGCAGCCGCAGGGTCACCCGCTCGCCGCCGCGCCACTCGCGCTCCACCTTGAAGAACCGGGGTCCGTCCCCCGGAACGGCCACGCGCCGTCCGGCGACGGCCAGTTGAGGGTCCTCGCACCAGCCGGGAATCCGCAGGTAGAGCGGGAAGGTGACGCTCTTGGGCGTGGAGACGGTGAGGGTGACGGTCTCCTTGAACGGATAGTCGGTGGACTCGGTGACGGTGACCTCCGTCCCGTCCGCGACCTTCGCGCGTACCTGGCTCGGCGCGTACATCGCCGCCGCGAGGCCCCGGTCGGGGGTGGCCAGCCACAGCTCCTCGGTGAAGTAGGGCCAGCCCATGCCGTAGTTGTGCGGACAGCAGCGGTAGGTGTCGATGCCCGGCTTGTACGCCTGCATGGCGAAGCCGTTCTGGTACTGGCCCTGGTTCTTGGCGGTGTTGTCCAGTTCGACGCTGTTCGCGCTGGTGACGTAGTGGATGCCGCGCCCCGCGGGGTCGGTGGCCGCCGGCAGCAGATTGAAGGCCAGCTCTTCGCACCGGTCGGCCCAGACGGCGTCGCCGGTGATCCGGGTGAGCAGTTCGTGGCTGGCCATGAACTCGACGGTGCCGCAGGTCTCGAAGCCCTGCCGGGGATCGTTGAAGCCGGGCCGGGAGTTCTCGTCACCGGCGAAGCCGCCGCCGGGGAACTGGCCGTAGGCGCCCATGACAGAGGCGTAACTCCGGTACGTGGCACGGGTCAGCTCCGCCGATCCGGAGCGCAGCGCGTACTGGGCGGGCTCGCGGAAGCCCTGCGCGATGTTGACGTTGTGCAGGTCGGGGAAGTTGTCGACCCAGTTGGCGCCGTGGGTGTGCATCTTGTCGGCGAGGTCGAGCAGGAAGGTCTCGCCGGTGCGGTTGTAGAGCCAGAAGACGATGTCGAGACCGTCGCCCCAGCGCTTCGACACCCAGCTGGAGTTGAAGGCGCCGGGCCCCTGCGCGTTCATGTAGCGCAGGAAGGGGACGACGAACGGCACGACGCGCTCGTCGCCCGTGAACTCCTCGTGCGAGCGCAGCGCCTGAAGGAGCGGCAGATACGGCCAGAAGTCCGGTCCGCCGTTGAGGGCGGTGCGCAGCCGGGTGGGTCCGAAGAAACCGTCGGGCTGCCCGGTCGCGAGGATCGCGTCGATCCAGCGGCGGGCGGTGGCGAGGGCCCCGGCGTCACCGGTGAGGGCGGCCAGGTCCACGTAACCGCGCAGCCAGTAGGTGACTTCCTCCCAGCCGTTCTTCTCGGGGTGCACCCAGCCGGAGTCGTCGAACCGCAGGAAGTGCGAGACCTCGGCGTACCGGCCGAACAGTCCGTCGAGCAGCAGGCGCAGCTGGCCGGTGAGCCAGCCGCGCGGGGTGACGCTGCCCAGCGGCAGCTTCTGGAAGGCGGTGGGGGCGAGCGGGGCGACGTTCGGCGTGTACCAGCCGCCGCGCGCGGGCGGTACGGCGGCGGCGGTCGGCGCCAGCGGCCCCAGCAGGCCGGCACCACCGATCGCGAGGGCGCCGGTGCCCAGGAAGTGTCGTCGGTCGAGCGTCATCGGGTCTCCCGTCCACGAGCATCGACGATGTTTGTACAACGTTGGAAAGAGCGACAGTTGGCATCTCAGCACGGCGCCCTCGCCGTGTCCAGGTACATGACACGGCGAGGGCGAAAGTCGCCGCGGGGGAGTGGGGGTTCGGGCCGGACGGGACTGTGAGCCGACGCCCTTGGGCGGAGGGCACGCCCTGGAGCGGCCGGGGTGGAGCGGCCGGAGCCGCGCCCGTCAGCCGCGCGGGCTGATTCCCGCGACGGTCAGATCCAGCAGGCGGTGCGCCTCCGCGAGGGGGTTCGGGTGCTTCTCCGTGGCGAGGGCGATGCCGGTGACCAGGGTGACCAGATCGGCCACGGTCACGTCCGGCCCCACCGCGCCGGCCCGCTCGGCGTGCCGCAGGAGGGGCTCGGCCGCGCCGGTGAGCTTCACCGAGCAGGCGTTCACATGGTCCGGGTGGTCCGCCCCGGCCGTTCCGTCCTGGACCAGCAGGTCGGCCATGCCCCGCGCGGAGGCGGAGTACGCGGTGAGCGCGCCCAGCCACTCCAGCAGCGCGGCCCGCGCGTCGTCCGCCCCGGCGAGTGCCCGCGCGCGGACGCACAGCGCCTCGATCCGCTCGTCGAACACCGCCCGCAGCATCGCGTGCCGCCCGGGGAAGTGCCGGCGCACGGTGGCCGAACCGACCCCGGCGATCCGGGCGATCTGCTCCAGGGAGGCATCGGCTCCGTGCGCGGCGACCTCCTGCTCGGCCACGGCGAGGATCCGCGCGTAGTTGCGCCGGGCGTCCGCGCGCTGGACGGTCATGCGGCATCTCCGAGGCTTGCTAAGTGGCGGGGTCCTCCGTATCGTACCGTAAGGTAAGTGGCGGGCCCCGCCACTTATCCGTGCCACCACCCCGAGGACCACCATGACCACTGAATCCGCACCCGTTCTCGTCACCGGAGCCACCGGCAAGCAGGGCGGCGCCACCGCCCGCGCCCTGCTCACGGCGGGCGTTCCCGTCCGGGCGCTGGTCCGCGACCCCGCGAGCGACCGGGCGAAGACCGTCGAGGCGCTCGGCGCCGAGCTGGTGACCGGCGACCTGTACGACCGCGAGTCGCTGGCCCGCGCGGCCGAGGGGGCACGCGCCGTCTTCTCGGTCCAGCTGCCCGATGTGAACGGACGGGCCTTCGAGGGCGAGGTCGTCCAGGCCGTCAATCTGATCGAGGCGGCGAGGGCCGCCGGAGTGCCCCAGTTCGTGCACACCTCCGTCTCCGGCGCGGGACAGCACATCGACTGGGTCAAGGGCGCCTGGGCCTGGATGGAGCCGTACTACACCGCCAAGGCCGGGATCCAGGACCGGGTGCGCGAGGCGGGCTTCACGCACTGGACGCTTCTCAAGCCGGGCTACTTCATGGAGAACCTGTACCCCTCCGCCGGGATCGTGTTCCCGCGCGGGATCGAGGGCGGCCTGGTGACCCTGCTGAAGCCGGGCACGCGGCTGTCCCTCATCGCGGTGCGGGACATCGGCGCGGCGGCCGCCGCCGCTTTCCTGGAGCCCGCCCGGTTCGACCGGGTCGAGCTGGAGCTGGCCGGCGACCATCTGGCGATGACCGACATCGCCGAGATCCTCTCCCGTGAGCTGGGCACCGAACTGACGGCGCCCGACATGACCAAGGACGAGGCGGTCGCCGCCGGGATGCCCGACATGGGCTTCGGACAGGCGCACATCAACGAGCACCCGCAGCCCGCCCGGCCGCAATTCGCGCGCGACCTGGGACTTCCCGTCACCACCTTCGAGACCTGGGCGCGGGAACACCTGCGCGCCGCGGGCTGACGCCCCACCCGGGCCCCGATCCGGCCTCGGCCGCGGATCCGGCGCGGGCCCCGTGGTCGGAGCCCGCGGTGACGCCCGCCGAGGTACGTACGCCCAGCTCGACCTCGCCACCGGCGAGGTACGCGCCGTACGCGCCGGGCATCTGGGCCCGCTCGTGCGGCACACCGACGGCAGGACCGGCTGGCCCCATCTGCGCGGCGGGCTGCCCCTCGGTCCGGCCACCGAGTTCGGGCAGGAGGACTTCCCCGAGACCAGGCTCGATCTGGTGCCCGGCGAGACATTCGTGCTGTGCACCGACGGTCTCGTGGAGGAGCCGGGACTCGACATCACCGACGGCATGGGGGAGCTCGCGCACGCCGTGCGCACCGGTCCCGGCGGGGCGGGCGCGCTCGCCGACCATCTCGCCGACCGGCTCTGGCAGCGCTGGGCGACCGGCGACGACGTCGCGCTCCTCGTCGTGCACCGGCCGCCCGACCCCGGCACCCACCAGGCACCCCGTGTCCACCAGTACATCCACCAGGCCGACCCGGAGGGCCTGACCGAGACCCGGGCCGTGCTGCGCCAGGCGCTCACGGACTGGGACATGCCCGCCCTGATCGACGACGTCGAACTGGCCGCCGGCGAGATGCTGGTGAACGTCCTGCTGCACACCGAGGGAAGCGCCGTCCTCACCCTGGAGGTCGTGCCGGGACCGGTCCGGCGCGTACGGCTCTGGGTGAAGGACCGCTCCAGCGCCTGGCCCCGGCGGCGGTGGCCGGGCGAGGCGGCGACCTCGGGGCGCGGGCTCCTGCTGATCGACGCCGTGGCGGCGCGCTGGGGGGGAACCGCGCGGGAACGGCAAGGCCGTCTGGTGCGAGTTCACCCCGAAGGACCGCCGCGCCGCCTGACCCCTTCCGGCGCCCGCCGGGGGAGCGGACGCGGCCCGCTCCCCCGGCGGGGACAATGATCGGGTGACCTACCGCTACGACGTACTCGGCACGACCCGGGCCTTTCGCCCGGACGGCGCCGAGGTGCCGGTCAGCGGGGCGAGGATGCGGGCACTGCTCACCGCGCTCGCCGCCGCCGGTGGCCGCGCGGTCCCCGCCGGCCGGCTGGCCGAACGGGTGTGGGACGACGCGCACGAGCCGCCCGCCGACGAGCCGGCCGCCCTCCAGGCACTGATCGGACGGTTGCGCAAGGCGCTGGGCGGCGACGCGATCGCCTCGGTCCCCGGCGGCTACCGGCTGGCGGTCGAGCGCGACGCCGTCGACGTGTTCCGCTTCGAACGGCTCGCCGCGGAAGGCGCGTCGGCGCTCGACAGCGGCGACGGCGCCCGCGCCGCAGCGCTGCTGGACGACGCGCTGGCGCTGTGGCGCGGGCCCGCGCTCGCGGATCTCCCGGGCGGCGACACCGACCCCCTCGCCGTACGCGCGCGGCAACGGCACATCGAGGCCCGCCGTATCCGTCTGACGGCCGACGTCCGGCTCGGCCATGCCGAACGCGCGCTTCCCGGGCTCGCCGCGCTGGCCGCCGAAGCGCCCCTGGACGAGCCGTTGCAGGCGACCAGGATCGCGGCGCTGCGCTCGGCCGGGCGCCGGGCCGAAGCCCTCCAGGCGTACGAGGAGGTACGCGCCCTGCTGGCGGACCGGCTCGGTACGGGGCCGGGCAGGGAACTGCGGGCTCTGCACGCCCAGTTGCTCCTCGACGACCACATCGACGACCACATCGACGACCACATCGACGACCACATCGGCGACGACCTCGGCGACGACCTCGACGCACGGAGCGCGGCGGGTCCTGTCCCGAGCGGTCACCCCGCCCGGGAGCACGACGCGCCCTCCCGCACGAGCGGGGCCGTGCCCGTCGCGGGCCCGACCGGACTCCCCGGCAATCTCCCGGCCCGGCTCACCTCATTCGTCGGACGGGAGCCCGAACTGGACGCGCTGCGCGTCGAGTTGCGCGCGCACCGCCTCACCACACTCACCGGACCCGGAGGCGCGGGCAAGACCCGGCTGGCCTTCGAGACCGCCGAGAGCGCGGCGCGCGCGGACCTCTGCCCGGACGGCGGCGGGTGGGGCGAGCGGGACCGGGCGGGCGCCGACGCGTCGGACCCTCACTGGGCGGACGGCGTCTGGGTCGCGGAGCTCGCCTCCGTACGAGAGCCGGTCGATGTGGCGGAAGCCGTACTGACCGCGCTCGGGGCCCGCGAGACGGCGGTGCTCGGTCCCGGCGGCGCCGAGGGCGCCGCGCCCCGCCCGCTCGACAGACTCGTCCAGCACTGCGGATCCCGTCGGCTGTTGATCGTGCTGGACAACTGCGAGCACGTCATCGGCGCCGCGGCCGAACTCGCCGAGACCGTTCTCACCCGCTGCCCCCGCGTGACCGTCCTCGCCACCAGCCGCGAACCGCTCGGGGTGCGCGGCGAGTTCCTGTACGGGGTCGGCCCGCTGGCGCGGTCCGCCGCGCTGCGGCTGCTCGGTGAACGGGGCGCCGCCGCCCGGCCCGGATTCCGTACGGACGACGACCCGGCGGCCTGCGAGGAGATCTGCCGCCGGCTCGACGGGCTGCCGCTGGCCGTCGAACTGGCCGCGGCCAGGCTCCGGTTGCTCACCCCGCGCCAGCTCGCCGACCGGCTCGACGACCGCTTCCGGCTGCTGGGAGCCGGCAGCGGCAGCCGGACCGCCCTGCCGAGGCAGCAGACCCTGCGCGCGGTCGTGGACTGGTCGTGGGAGCTGCTGACGGAGACCGAACGGGCCGTGCTGCGCAGGCTCTCCGTCTTCGTGGGCGGCTGCGCGCCGAGCGAGGCGGAGGAGGTCTGCGCCGGGGGTGACGTGCCGGTCTTCGACGTACTCGCCTCCCTTGTCGACAAGTCGCTTCTTGTGGCCGTGCCCGACGGCCCGGACGGGATGCGCTACCGGCTGCTGGAGACCGTCGCCGAGTACGCGGCGGAGCGGCTGGACGAGTCGGGCGAACGGGAAGCCGTCGAACTGCGCCACCTGCGCGCCTACCGCGAACTGGTCCGCCTCGGTGAGCCCGAGCTGCGCGGCCCCCACCAGGCCCACCGGCTCGCGCGGTTCGAGCGGGAGCACGACAACGTACGGGCCGCCCTGCGCACCGCGCTCCACCACCCGGACGTACCGGAGCACGAACAGGACGCCCTGTGCCTCGTGCTCTCCATGAGCTGGTTCTGGCTGCTGCACGGCCATCAGCGCGATGCCCGCGAGTGGTCGTCGGCCGTCGCGGAGCTGGGGCCCGACCCCTTCGCGGCGCCCGTACGTCCCGCCGTACCGCTCGCCGACCCGAGCATCGCCCTCCCGCCGCCCTGGTCAGACGAGCAGGTGTGGGAGGCGCGGCGCGGAGTGTGGCTGCTGCGGTTCGCGAGCGGCGCGGACCTGGGCGGGGACGCGGAGCACAAGGCTGCGGACGACAAGGGCTCGGGTGACCTGGGTACGGGCGACCTGGGTACGGGCGACCGGGACACGGGCGAGAGCGGCGGGCGGTTCTGGGGGAGCGCCGACACGCGCGCCCAACTGACCCGGATCGTCGCCGCCTACCGGGCCGATCTGCCCCAGGTCAGCCGGCAGCCCGGTGCCATGTGGTTCTTCGCCGGGCTCCTCGTCGGCGAGTGGCGGTCCATGGGCGAGGCGCTCGACGCCCTGGTGGACTCCTGCCGCGCCCACCGGGGCGGCGGTTGGGACCTCGGCCTCGCGCTGACGCTGCGCGGAAGGATGCTCGGCACCGCGGCCGACAACGAGGACCGGTCGGCGAGGGACGCCGAGGAGGCGGTCTCGCTGCTCGAACGGACCGGTGATCTGGTGCTCCTCGCCGAATCCCTGTCCGCCCGGGGCGAGTCGTACGAGCGGCGCGGGCGTTACGAGGAGGCCGCGGCCGACTTCGCACGGGCCATGGAGAGCTGCGCGCGCAGCTCGATGCCCACCCAAGCGTCCCTGTACAAGGCGCGGTTGGCCTCCGTACGGCTGGAGGCCGCCGCCGGTCCCGCGGCCCAGGCAGACGCGGAGCTGCTGCTGGAGGAGGCGGTCGAGGAGTCCCGCGGCCACGCGGGACGCACCGGCGGGACGGCCCGGCTGCTGCTCGCCGGCCGCTACGGCCGTACCGGACGCACCGCCCTCGCGCGCGCCCAACTGACCACGCTGGAAGAGGAACCGGGCTTCCGGGAGCACGCCCTCCAGATGGGTATGACCGAGGGTCTCCACGGCTGGCTCGACTGCCTCGACGCCGACTACGAACGGGCGCTCGACCGTCTGCGGGAGTCGGTACGCCTGCTGGACAGCCTGGCCCATCTCGTCGCACCCCAGCTGATCGTCAGTCAGTTCCTCTGCGCGGCCTGGGCGAAGAGCGGAATCGGCGAAGTGACCGACGGCGCTCGGCTGTTGGGGGCGTACGGCCGCCACACCGGGCGGGCCGAGAAGTTCCTCTTCCACCCCTACCCGGCCGGCTACGAGCGGGAGATGCGGCGACGGGCGGAGGCGGAGGTAGGGGCGGCTCTCGACGAGGAGGCCCGGGCCCGCGCGAACGCCGAGGGCGGCGCCCTCTCCCTGAGAGAGGCCGCGGCCCTCATCTGAACCGGCGATCCGGCGTGTGCGGGGCCCTCAGGAGCGCCCGGCCAGCCGCTCCCGCGCCTCCGCGAGATCCTCCTCCGTCGGCGCGTCGTCCTGGGTCAGACTCCGGCGCCAGTAGCCGGTGAAGTGGACCGCACGCCTGTCGAGCCCCCGCTCCCCGACCAGATGCCGGCGCAGTGCCCGTACCGCGCCGGCCTCGCCCCCCAGCCAGGCGAACACCGAGCCCGCCGGGAAGACCGCCGCGCGTACGGCCTCCACCAACGGGGAGCCGTCACCCGCCGAGGCCGCCCGGTGCAGCCAGTGCACGGTCACCTCACCCGCCGACTCCAACCGCTGCTCCTCCGCCGCGTCCCACACCTCCACATACGCCACCGCGCGTGCCCCCTCGGGCAGCGCCTCCACGATCGTGCCGATCGCGGGCAGCGCCGACTCGTCGCCCGCCAGCAGCATCCAGTCGGTCGTCCCGAGCGGTACGGGCTCCGCGAAGTACGCGGACGGGCCGAACATCCCGAGCACGTCCCCGGCCCGCGCCGACCGCGCCCACCGGGTCGCCGGCCCCGGGCCCTCACCGCCCCCGTCGCCCTTGTCATCGTCCTCGCCGTGCAGGACGAAGTCGATGTCCACCGTGCCGCGCGCCGGGTCGTGCGCGCGGATCGTATAGCTGCGCGTCCAGGGCCGCTCGTCCTCCGGGATCGCCTGGAACGCCCCGTACCAGCGCATCACATCCCCGTCGGCGCCCGGCTCGGGCAGCACCGGGGACACCTGCCCCGGCTTGGGGAAGTACAGCTTCACCTGCTGGTCGGGACCGTCGTGGGTGAGATCGGCCGGCGCAGGACCGCCGAAGGTGACGCGGACCATGTGCGGCGAGAGCCGCCGTACCGCGGTGACTTCGACGGTCCGCACCGGCAGGGCGGGAGTGGCGGGACGGCCGGCGGGAGTGTCCGTGTGACGTGTCATGACGGAACGGTCGCAGCCGCCACCGATACGCGACCGACACGCCGCCTACACGGCCGCCGGCCCGAGCCCGAGACCGCGCCGATTACAGCGCCGCAGCCACCGCGTCCACGAAGCGCGCGTGCCCCCGGTGGCTGCACGGCGCCTCCGGGTTCCACGCCACGGTGCGCACCCGCTCCTGGAGCGCGCGCCAGTGGCTGTCGCTCCTGAGCGCCTCGGGCGCGGCCGCGTTCGCCCGGATGTCGCCGAGCACGACGTCCGGTTCGAGCGCCAGCGCCTGCTCCCAGTCGGTCGTACGCCAGTTGGCGCCCGCCCCCTCGCCGGGGTCGAGCAGATCGACACCGAGCGCGGTCAGCGCCCGCAGATCCGGCCAGGTCCCGGGCCGCGCGAGATGTACGGAGCCGCGCCCGGCGGCCGACAGGGCGAGCACCCGCGCCGCGCCGGGCCGTGCGGTGAGCGTACGGAGCCGGGCCTCCGCCCACTCCAGATCCTGGGCGTCGGGCTCCCGGGGCGCGCCGAGCGACTGGGCGAGAGCCGTGAACCGGTCTCTGATCCCTTCCAGCGGCCGGTCCTTGCCGACGTCGATCACGATGACGCCGACCTGCTCCTCCAGGTGCTTGGCCGCCTCCGGATCGATGCCGTAGACCTGGCCACCGCCGTAGCTGACCGCCACCAGAAGGTCCGGCTCGGCGGCGAGGACGGCGTCCGGATCGACCGAGGAGCCACCGCCGAAGTCCAGGGTGCGGTCGAGCGGCAGACCGCCCGCCTTGGCGGGGTCGGGGGAGTCGCCGTCGTGATGGGATCCGAAGATCCCCATGGGGCGCAGGCCGTGGTCCCACAGGGTCGCGCCCGCCTGGATGTAGGCGACCACCCGTTCCGGGCGTCGGGGGGCGACGGTGAGATGACCGCGGTCGTCCGTGAACTCCCAGCTGCTGTGCGGGGACATGGCTCGCCTCATTCCGCTCTCGGGGTGGGGTGTTCGAGAGAGACCCTGCCCGGCCGACCACGCCGGGACTCCAACGGCACGTTGATCAGGCCACGTCGGGCCCCGCCGGGACCCCGTCCCGCGTCGGCGCGCAAGCGGTCGGGAGTCATCACCGACGGGCCACACGTGCGGGTTTCCCGCTCGAAGAGAAACGGCCAATATCGGCATCAAAGCACTCAATCGACCCATTTGATTTTACGTTAAAATGGCTGATGAGTTGCCCCCGCACGGTTGAGTGCTGGGCGGCTTGTTGCGAACCGGGGCCGAGGCGGAGGGGCAGCTCATGGGCGGGCGCACCCGTACCCCCTTACCGGCCCGGCCGGCCGGCCGCCACTGACCGGCCCCCGCCGCGCCGAATGGCGGAGAATTTCCCCACCAGGGGCCCCGCGCCCGTACACCTCCGACGCATGCCCGCATGCCCGCATGGAGCGCCTTCCTATGGAGCACACCGCTCACGTCAGCAAGACCGCCCTGCCCGGGGTCGGTACCCGCTACGACCTCAACACCGACTCCGGCCGTCATATCTCGGTGGTGGTGCACCAGGACGGACGCCGCATCGTCGGCTTCCACGACCCCGAGGACGACGACAACTGCAAGGACTCCACGCCGCTCGCCCCGCACGAGGCGACCGCGCTGTCCAAACTTCTGATGCCCGACCCGGTCGGGCATCTGCACCAGCACCTGGAGATCGACCTCGTCACCGAACACATCCCGGTCACCAAACGCTCCCCCTTCGCGGGACGCACGCTCGGCTCCACCCAGGCCCGTACCCGCACCGGCGCGTCCATCGTCGCCGTGCTGCGCCGGACCGACGCCGTCCCCTCGCCCGCCCCGGACTTCCGCTTCGCACTGGGGGACACGCTCGTCGTCGTCGGCACCAGGGAAGGCGTGGACGCCGTCGCCGAACTGATCACCGGAGGATAAACGCCCGTGCACGACACGACCGCGCTGCTCATCGAACTCGGGGCCGTCATCCTCGGCCTGGGTCTGCTCGGCCGGCTCGCCGGGAGGGTGGGCTTCTCGCCCATCCCGCTCTACCTGCTGGCGGGACTCGCCTTCGGCCACGGCGGCCTCCTCCCCATGGCGGCCAGCGAGGAGTTCTTCGCCACGGGCGCCGAGATCGGGGTCATCCTGCTGCTGCTCCTGCTCGGGCTGGAGTACAGCGCCTCCGAACTCGTCACCAACCTCAAGACCCAGTACCCCTCCGGCATCGTCGACTTCGTACTGAACGCACTGCCCGGAGCGATTGCCGCGCTCCTCCTCGGCTGGGGCGCGGTCGCCGCCGTCGCACTCGCCGGCGTCACCTGGATCTCGTCGTCCGGCGTCATCGCCAAGGTGCTCGGCGACCTCGGCAGACTCGGCAACCGCGAAACCCCCGTCATCCTCGGCGTCCTGGTCATCGAGGACCTCGCCATGGCGGTCTATCTGCCGCTGCTCACCGCCCTGTTGGCCGGACTGAGCCTCGCCGGCGGGAGCCTCACGCTCCTCATCTCGCTCGGCAGCGTCGGGGTGGTGCTCTTCGTCGCGCTCCGCCACGGCCGGCTGATCAGCCGCGCGGTCTCCTCCGACAACCCGGAGATGCTGCTGCTGGTCGTCCTCGGCCTCACCCTGCTGGTCGCGGGCGTCGCCCAGGAGCTCCAAGTCTCCGCCGCCGTCGGCGCGTTCCTCGTCGGCATCGCGCTCTCCGGCGAGGTGGCCGAGGGCGCCCACAACCTGCTCTCGCCGCTACGGGACCTCTTCGCCGCCGTCTTCTTCGTCTTCTTCGGTCTCAACACCGATCCGGCCGCGATCCCGCCGGTGCTCGTCCCCGCCCTGATCCTGGCCGTCGTGAGCGCGCTGACGAAGATCGCCACGGGCTACTACGCGGCACGCAGAGCGGGCGTCAAGACGGCGGGCCGCTGGCGGACGGGCGGCACGCTCGTGGCGCGCGGGGAGTTCTCCATCGTCATCGCGGGGCTCGCCGTCGGTGTCGAGCCCCGGATCGGACCCCTGGCCACCGCGTACGTACTCATCCTCGTCATCCTCGGGCCCCTCGCCGCCCGCTGGACCGAACCGCTGGCCCGGCGACTGACCCGCAAGCCACCGGCGCCTCCGGTGGCCGGGAAGCCCGAGTCCCTCACGGAGGAGGCGGGAGCCGCCCCCGGACCGGCCGACACGGCTCATTCGCACGGCTGACGCCCGCCGCCCGGGGCCCGTACACGCCGAAGGGGCGCGGAAAGCGCGTCACGCGCCCACGCCCCTTCGTGCGTGCCGCCGGGAGAGCGGGCACGGGCACGGTCCGACAGGCTCAGACACCGACACCGTAGTCGGCGGCGATACCGGACAGACCACTCGCGTAACCCTGGCCCACGGCACGGAACTTCCACTCGGCGCCGCTGCGGTACAGCTCGCCGAAGACCATCGCGGTCTCGGTCGCCGCCTCCTCGCTCAGGTCGTAGCGGGCGAGCTCGACACCGCCGTCCTGGTTCACCACACGGATGAAGGCGTTGCGGACCTGGCCGAAGCTGTGGCCGCGGGCCTGGGCGTCGTGGATCGACACCGGGAAGACGATCCGGGCGACATCGGCCGGCACGCCCGCCAGGTTCACCTTGACGACCTCGTCGTCCCCCTCGCCCTCACCGGTCAGATTGTCACCGGTGTGCTCGACCGAACCGTCCGGGCTCCGGAGGTTGTTGTAGAACACGAAGTTCTGGTCCGTGCCGACCTTCCCGGCCTCGTTCACCAGCAGGGCGCTGGCGTCCAGGTCGTAGTCGGTGCCGGTCGTGGTGCGTACGTCCCACCCGAGACCGACCAGGACGGCTGTCAGCCCCGGCGCCTCCTTGGTGAGCGAGACATTGCCGCCTTTGGACAGGGAGACTCCCACGCTGCTCCTCCTGAGTTGAACTGGTGACCGCATTGAAAATCCACAACACTGTAGAAGCGTGTACGGGGCGGCGAAGCCGCCACGCCGGGGCCGGGCCGGAGCTGCGCCGGATGGCCCCAGGCCGCACGTCGGTGGCGGAGGGAGACGCTGTGAGGGGACAGGTCGGGGCGGACGGGAGCCGGGACGGTGAGCGGCCGGCCGGGGCCGGAGGGCCGGACGGCGCGGACGAGCGCCCGCGCCGGCGCGGCCAGGGCGAGCTGGAGGCCCAGGTCCTCGCCGTGCTGCGGCAGGCGCCGGGACCGGTCAACGCGGGCTGGGTGCTCGACCAGCTCGGCGGTGACCTGGCGTACACGACGGTCATGACGATCCTGACCAGGCTCCAGGCCAAACGGGCCGTCACCCGTGAGCGGGTGGGGCGGTTCTTCGAATGGTGCGCGACCTCCGACGAGGCCGGGCTCGCCGCGCTGCGGATGCGCCGGGTACTCGACGCCGAGTCGGACCGCGAGGCGGTGCTGGCCCGCTTCGTCACCACGCTCTCGCCGGACGACGAGCGGCTGCTGCGCGACCTCCTCCATCTTCCCGAGGACGGGACGGAGGGCTGAGGGGATGGGAGTGTTCGTCCTGCTGCCGCTTCTGCTGCCCCTGACGGCCCTGCCGGTCGCGCGCCTCGCCGAGCGGCACCTCCATCCCCGCGTCGCCACACGGCTGTTGTCGGCGCTCGCCGCCGTCCTGGCCCTGTGCAGCACGGTCTGCCTCGGGCTGCTGGTGGTCGTCGGTACGGTCCAACTGCCCGGCCATCCGCTGCCCGACTGGGCCGACGCCTGGACCGAGGAGGAGGGCCCGCCGACCGCGCCGTACGAGGAGACCGCCGGCAAGGGCGCCGTCGTCGCGCTGCTCGCCGTGGCCGTGTCGTGGTCGACGGCGGCCCGCAGACACCGCCGCGTCCGCCGCCGGGCGGCGGACGCGCTGGCCGGTGTGCCGGGCGGTGAACTCGCCGTACTGACGGACGAGGCCGCCTACGCGTACGCCCTTCCGGCCGCGCGGCCCCGCTCGTCCGGCGGCTGGTTCGCCCGGCTCTCCGGGCGCCCGTCGGTGGGTCCGCACGTGCCCACCGAGGTCTCCGGCGGGCGGATCGTCGTCTCCACGGCCATGCTCGCGTGTCTGGACGCCGGTGAGCGCGCGGCGCTCGTCGCCCACGAACGCGCGCATCTCGCCGGGCACCACCACCGGTATCTGCTTGCCGTCCGCTTCGCCGCCCGGGCCAACCCGCTGCTGATGCCGCTGCGGTCGGCCGTGGCCTACACGACGGAACGGTGGGCGGACGAGGAGGCGGCCCGGGTGACCGGGGAACGGCGGGTCGTGGCCCGGGCCATCGGCAAGGCGGCCCTCGTGTCGCGCGGCACGCCCACCCCGACGCTGGCGGGCTTCGCCGCGCCGGGACCGGTGCCGCGCCGGGTGGCCGCACTGCTCGAACCGGAGCCGTCGGCCGTCAGCTGGCCGTCGGTCTTCACGGCCGTGGGCCTCGCGGCCTGGGCGGCGGCGGCCGGGACGCTCGGATCGGCGCTCTCGTCCGCGAACGCGACGGTCACGCTTTTCCTCGTACTGAGGACGGCGGGCCCGTTTTGAGAGGGGGAGGGCGGGCGTGTCCTGAGAGGAGGGCGCGGGCCCCTTTTTAAGAGGGCGCAGGACCTGAGAGAGGTGCCCGACCGGGGAGAGGCACCCGTTCTGGGAGGGGCGCCCGGTCCGGGAGGGGCGCCCGACCTGGGAGGGGCATCTGTTCTGGGAGAGGCGCTCGACCTGGGTCGGTCGCCCGACCTGAGGGGGCACCTGTTCCGGGAGGGGCACCAGGTCCGGGAGGGGCACCCGTTCTGGGAGGGGCGCCCGGTCCGGAACGGGGCGCCCGGTCCCGGAGGGGCGCTCGACGAAAAACGGGGTGGGGGCGCCCCCCCCGCCCCGCCGCCCGAGGAAGAAGGAG
>NZ_JBHXRM010000006.1:0-46700 GCF_042716895.1 Streptomyces sp. NPDC058653
AAGAGCTGACGACAGCAGGCGCCGCACGGGCTGAGCTCAGCCCGTCCGGCGCCTGAGAATTACGTCACACCGCTAGTCGCGCGATGTCAGTTGCATTCCTTGCCGGTGTTGATGCAGTCGACCATCTTGTTCATCACGTTGTCGTCGAAGACATTGATGAAGTCACCGTGGTCGGTGATGGGCTTGTGCAACTGCTCGGGGAACGAGTCCACCGCGAATCCGGGACCCGGCGGGAGGTCGTACACGATCCGCTGCTTCAGCTGCGGAATCGCCTGGAATCCCTCCTGGCACTGACCGTTCTCATCGGTGAACGCGACATGCGTACGGTGATTCGCGCTGTCGGTGTTCTGTCCGTCCCAGCAGCTCTGGAAGGCGAACGAACGCACGACCTGGCTGCCCGCGGGGCAGATCGGGTATTTGTCCTTCAGCTGGCGGTCCTCGAATCCGGTGCAGCTCCACGAGGCATTCGCGTTGGCGTTGCCGTTGACGAACGCCTTCGCGTCACCGGTGATGATGCGGAGGAAACGGGGCATCGCCGTGACCTTGGACGTGGCGTTTCCGGCGAATTGCAGCGTGACCTCGGCGGGGGTCTGGATCTCGCCGACGTTGCCGTCCTTGCCGCCGCCGTCCTCGTTCGCGTCGGCCTCGTTCTGGCCGTTCTGGAGGCGGATGACCGGCCAGTAGTAGGTCGACTTGTCACCCTGCTCGTTGCAGGTCGTCTCACCGTTGGCCAGGTCGTCGTCGCTCGCGAAGGCGTTGTTGGCCTGGTTGCCCACGTAGTCGTGCTTGTGGTGGGCGCCGTTGCTCACGCCGGGCGCGGCGATCACGTTGTCCGAGTTGAAGAGACCGTTCTCGTTCCGCCCGCACTCCGTGGTGAAGGTGCCGGTCGAGGCCTGCTCCTGCTGCTGCGGCTCCTGCACGTTGGGCTCGACGGACTCGATGTCGACGAAGTCGGAGGCGTCGGGGCCGTTGCCGGCCGGCGGCGGGGGCTGCTCGCCACCGCCGGTGTCGCCGCCCTGACCGCCGTCCTGGCCCGCGTTCTGACCCTGACCGCCGTCCTGACCCTGGCCGCCGTCCTGGCCGCCGTCCTGACCCTGGCCGCCGTTCTGGCCGCCGCCCGGGTCACCCTCGTTCGGGGTGTCGTCAGGGCGCATGGTGCACGGCGCCAGCGACTCCAGGCTCTTCTGCCAGTGCCCCGCGCGCTTGAGCGCGGAGCGAATGCGCTTGAGGCTGGCGAGCCTCTGCTGCTTCAGCGGCTTGAGGATCTTCCGCTCGGTGAGTTTCGGATCCCTCTCCAACTTGGTTTTGTTGTCGGCGAACCGCTTGTACGCGACAGTTATCTGCGTGTCCATCCGGGCGAGTTCCCGGTCGACCTGGGCCCGGGCCCGGCGCGGCACCTTGGTGAGCTCATTCGCGACTTCTGGACAGTCGATGGTGGACATCTGGCGTCCGGCATTCTGGATCTGCTGATCCTGTCCGGAGCGGCCTTCTCCCGCGGATGCGTAGACATTTACCGCTACCAGCCCACCCCCGCCCAGAATCAAGGCAGCCGCGGCCGCGATGGCCCGGTTTGCCAGTGTCGAGCGTTTTCTTGACGTGCGTCCCATGGAACTCCTCAAGCTTCAGTGCCGGTTCAGGGGGATCTCCGGCGGGGGGAGGAAGCGCTCCGTTCCATACGGACGTCACTCGCGGCCTGTTCAGCCCCACAAGGAATTCATAGAAATCTCCATCAACAAACCGGACGGATGCTCTCATCACGCCCCGCCGGGCGGTCCCCCGACAAGCGGCCGCCCGGCCGGCCCCCTCGGGGGGCGCGGGGACGCCCGGTCCTACTGCTGTCCCCGGTCCAGATAGGCGATGACCGCGAGTACCCGCCGGTTGTCGTCGTCCGACACCGGCAGCCCCAGCTTCCCGAAGATGTTCGAGGTGTGCTTCGACACCGCCCGCTCCGTGACGACGAGTTGCGAGGCGATCGCGGCGTTCGACCTGCCCTGCGCCATCAGCTCCATGACCTCGCGCTCGCGGGGCGTCAGCTGGCCGATCGGTTTGTCCTGGGCCCTGCGGGAGAGCAGTTGCTGGATGACCTGGGGATCCATGGCCGTACCTCCGGACGCGACCCGGCGTACCGCGTCGATGAACTGGTCGGCGTCGAAGACGCGGTCCTTGAGCAGATAACCGATGCCGCCGTTGCCGTCGGCCAGCAGCTCCCGCGCGTACAACTGCTCCACGTGCTGCGACAGGACCAGGACGGGCAGTCCCGGCCGGTCCCGTCGGGCGGCCAGGGCGCACTGGAGGCCCTCGTCGGTGTGGGACGGCGGAAGCCGGACGTCGACGACGGCGACGTCCGGCTCCAGCTCCTTGAAGGCTTTGGTCAGTTCGGGTCCGGTCTCCACGGCGGCCAGGACCTCGAAGTCGTACGCCTCCAGCATCCGGACCAGACCGTCACGGAGCAGGAAGAGGTCTTCGGCTAGGACAACTCGCAAGGGATCTCCACGGTGACCATGGTGGGGCCGCCCTCAGGACTGCTGACGGCCAGGATGCCGTCGAATGTACCGAGTCGGCGCTCCAGTCCGCTCAGCCCGGTGCCGGAACCGATCTTCGCGCCGCCCACGCCGTTGTCGCCGATCGCGATGCGCAGCATGGAGTCCGAGTGGATCATGTCGATCCAGATCCGGTCCGCGTTGGAGTGCTTGATCGCGTTGGTGAGGATCTCGCTCACCGCGAAGTACGCGGCCGACTCCACCGGCGCGTCGGCCCGGCCCGGCAGATCCACCTGTACGTCGGTCTCCACCGGCAGCCGCAGCGCCAGCGCCTTCACCGCGTCGCCCAGACCGCGCTCGGCGAGCACCGGCGGGTGGATGCCCCTGACCAGGTCGCGCAGCTCGGTCAGCGCCTCGGCGGAGGACTGGCGGGCGTTGGCGATGAGCTCCTTGGCCTTGGCCGGGTTCTTCTCGATGAGCGCCTCGATCGTGCCCAGGTCCATGCCCATGGCCACCAGCCGGGCCTGTGCGCCGTCGTGCAGATCCCGCTCGATGCGGCGGAGTTCGGCGGCGGAGGTGTCCACGGCGTCGTGCCGGGTCTCGGTGAGATGGGCGACCCGCTGGGCCAGCTCCATGTCCTGGCTGGGGGCGAGCAGCGACTTGGCCAGCAGGAAGTGGCCGCGCTGGATGTCGTTGGAGTACCGGACGCCGATCGCCGCGATCACCGCGCCCACCCCGGCGGCGAGCAGGCCCGTGAACTGGCTGTCGACGGAGACGAATCCGGCGTACGGGTACGCGTCGTCCTCGAAGACCTGCCAGAGGCCGGCGGCCAGCACCAGGCCCTCCACCCCGTAGATGAAGAGGGCGGCGGAGATGAGGGCGGAGACCGCCCCGGCCGTCATGTCCACCATCAGCCAGGTCAGGTCCCGCCAGGTCGCCGGGTCCTTGAGCATCAGCGTGGTCCGCTCCACCTGGCCGGTGACGCCGCTCCGCAGATCGGTGGGCATCGGGCGGTACGGCACCGGCACCTTCACGTCCGACCAGGTGGCCGCCAGCAGCCGGCGGCGGTTGGCGTGCCCGCGCACCGCGGTCAGGACGTAGGGGGTGGTGAACAGGCCGATGCCGACCACGATCAGGGTGATCGAGACCACCGAGAAGACGAACAGCGTGATGGAGCCGACGAGGGCGGTGACACCGAGCACCAGTCCTCGGGCCGTCGTCCTGGCCGACTCGGCGATCGTCTTCGTCCCGTTCATCGTGGATCCTTTCTTGTCGCCCGTGCCCCATCGGCGACCGGCCCTTCGCCCGCTGACGGGCACGACCATCAGTCTGCCGTGAGGTGCCCGTCCTCCGTGAGCGGTTTCCGCCCCCAATCGGTGGTGTAGCTAGCACCACTCGTTCATCTCCGGACATCCCCTGTGACCTGGATGTGTGAGGGTCCCGTCACGGGGAGTCAGGGGATCGGGGCCACCGAGGGCGTACGGGGCGGGACGGCCGGAACACGCCGAGGGTCAGCGAGCCAGAAGGGCCGCCTCCACCTCCGGCGCGAGCCCGACCGCCGGGCGGTCCGGACGCCGCGGTGCCTCCCCGCCGATCGACCGGAGCCAGGCCCAGGTGTCGGCGACGGTCTCCTGCGCCGGCCGGCAGCGCAGACCCGCCGCGACGGCCTTGGAGACATCGCCGCGGTGCATCATCTCGTGCAGTTCACCGCGCGGCAGCCAGATCGGCAGCTCCGTCCACGGCTGGACACCGGCGGCGAGGATCGTGTCCGGGTCCGTCCAGCGCAGCTCGGCGTCCGAACCGGTGACCGCCACGCAGGCGTCCAGCAGCGCGCCCATCGTGGTGTGGCCCGGCGGGCTCACCAGGTTGTACGGGCCCCCGAGCCCGCGCTCCGCCGCGTCAAGGGTCCACTCGGCGAGGTCACGTACGTCGATGTACTGCAACGGGTTGTCGTGCGGCCCCGGCGCGAGGACCGGGCCGCCGCGCGCCGTCCGCCCCAGCCACCACGGCAGCCGCCCCACGTTCTCCCACGGGCCGAGGATCAGGCCCGCACGCAGCAGGAGCGCCCGGTCGCCGAAGGCGGCCTCGGCGGCCAGCTCGCCGCCGCGCTTGTCCCGCGCGTAGTCGAGCGGCCCGGCGCCGGCCGACGCGCCCTCCACCAGCGGGCCCTCCTCGGTGAGTCCGGCGGGGGTCGGGTACGCGTACACGGAGCGGCTCGACACATACGCGTAGCGGCCCGCCCGGCCGGCCAGCAGCCGGGCCGAGTCGAGGACGACGGACGGCGCGCCCGACCAGGTGTCGACGACGACGTCCCAATCAGGGGCGGCGCCGGCGCCGTTCCGGCTCGCGGTGAGTGCCGCGAGGCCGTCGGGCGCGGTGCGGTCCCCGCGCAGGACCCGGGCTCCCGCCGGCGCCTCGTGACGGCCCCGGTGGAAGACGGTCACCTCCCACTTCCGTGCCAGCGCGGCCTCGGCCACGGCGCGGCCCACGAACTCCGTACCACCCAGAATCAGAAGTCTCATCCCTCGACTCTGGCACGCGATTGTCCGATTAACGGATCGGTTCTGCTGCGGGCATAGCAGGTCGGTGCCGTTCACACCATCTGCCGCACGCGCCACGGTGATGGCAGCATGAGCGCACCATGACAGATGCCCGGTCGCCGATGCGCGCCTCACGGGCCGCGATCCTCGCGGCGGTGTGCGTGACACTGGCGGCGGTGGGGCATTCGTCCATGTCCACCCATGAAATTCCGCTCGGTGTCCTTACGTTGGCATTCGCCGTGATCGCGGGCCTGTCCTGGCTCGCCGCCGGACGGCGCCGGGGCATCGGCTTCATCGCGCCCGCCGTCCTCGGCGCCCAGGCCGCGCTGCACGTGACGTTCTCGGCCGCGGCGTACGACACGGTGCCCCCGCCGGATCACGCCCACGCGGTGGCGGGCATGGACATGGGAGAGGCGAGCACGGGGGCGGAGGGGATCGGCGCCACCGTGGCCGCCGTTCTGGCCGCCACCGGCGAGACCCCGCCGGGCATGCTCGCCGCGCACCTGCTCGCCGGCGCCGTCTGCGCCCTCTGGCTCGCCCGCGGTGAGGCCGCGTTCTTCCGGCTCGCCCGGACCGTCGCCGCCTTCGCGTTCACGCCGCTGGGCCTGCTGCTCGCCGCGCCCCGGCCGCTCGCCGTACCCGGGCCCCCGCGGCCCCGGCACCGCACCCGCGCGCCGCACCGGCCGCGCGGGGCCCTGCTCGCGCATGCGGTGTCCCGGCGCGGCCCGCCGGCGTGCTGCGCGCCTCCGCTCCGTACGACGGCCCCCCGGGCCGCCGCCGCCATGGTCTGACCCGGGCGGGGGCCGGGGGGTCGATTTCCCCGTGCCACGCCAACTCCTAGGACAGTCATGGCCATTGACGACCCTGTACAGGGTGCCGACACCCCACGCACCGGTCCCGCCACGAAGAAGACCGACAAGAAGCCGGGAGCCGCCCCGGCCACCACCACCTGGGGCGCCGTGCGCCCGCTCGTCCTGCGGCTGCACTTCTACGCGGGCCTGCTCGTCGCCCCGCTCCTGCTCATCGCCGCCGTCTCGGGGCTGCTCTACTCGCTCTCGTACCAGGCCGAGAAGATCGTCTACCGCCAGGAGCTTCGTTCCCCGGACAGCGACCGTACGGCGATGCTCTCCCAGCAGGTGGACGCCGCGCGCGCCGAGCACCCCGACGGCGAGGTCACCGCCGTCTGGCCCTCGTCGGACGACGAGGAATCCACCCGGGTCCTGATGACGATGCCGGACAGCGAGGAGAGCAAGTCGCTGGCCGTCTTCGTCGACCCGCACACCGCTCAGATACGCGGCGAACTGGACAGCTACGGCTCCTCCGGAGCCCTCCCGCTGCGCACCTGGCTCTCCGAACTCCACCGCCATCTGCACCTCGGCGAACCCGGCCGTATCTACAGCGAGACCGCCGCCAGCTGGCTCTGGGTCGTCGCGCTCGGCGGGCTGCTGCTCTGGATCGGCCGCCGGAGGACCTCCAAGCGTGCCCTGCTCCGGCCCGAACGCGGGGCCACCGGTCGTCGCAGGACACTCACCCGGCACGGCTCGCTCGGCATGTGGGCGGCCACCGGATTCCTGCTGCTCTCCGCGACGGGCCTGACGTGGTCGACGTACGCGGGCGCCAACATCGGCGCCGTACAGGACCAGTTGGGCGGAGCCACACCCGCCGTCTCGGCCGAGCTGAAGAGCGGCGGGGGCGCGGGGGCCGGCTCCGGGGCGCACGAGGAGCACGAAGGGCACGGCGGGGACAGCGGGCCCGGCGGTGACCACGAGGGCATGGACATCGGCATCGACAACGCCCTGACAGCCGCGCGCCAGGCCGGGCTCGACGGCCCGGTGAGCGTGAAGCCGCCCGCCGAGGGCACCGGCTACGTCGTCGCGCAGCGGGACAGCACGGTCCCGGTCCGGCTGGACTCCGTCTCGGTCGACCCCGGCACCGGGCTGATCATCGACGAACTGCGCTTCGCCGACTACCCGTTGCTGGCCAAGCTCACCCGGTTCGGTATCGACGCCCACATGGGGCTCACGTTCGGTCTCGTCAACCAGCTGCTGCTCGCCGCCCTCGCCCTCTCGCTGATCCTGATCATCGTGTGGGGCTACCGCATGTGGTGGCAGCGCAGGCCCACCCAGGACCGGACGCTGGGCGTGGGCAAGCCGATGGCGCGCGGGGCGTGGCGGAAGGTGCCGCTGTCCGTGCTGCTGCCGCTGATCGCGGCGGCGGCGCTGGTCGGCTGGTTCGTACCGCTGCTCGGCATCACGCTGGTGGCGTTCCTGCTCCTGGACATGGGGCTGGGCGCGGCGGCGCGGGCGAGGGCGCGCACGTAGCGGGGCCCGGTACGCGTACGAGGCCCCCGCCGGTCCGCTGCCCGGCGGGGGCCTCGCCGGTCCGCCGGCGGCCTACGGGACGTACTTGTAGCCGACCCGCCGGATCGTCCGGATCGTCTTGCGGTGCTCGGCGCCGAGCTTGCGCCGCAGCCGGGCCACATGCACGTCCACGGTCCGGCCGTCACCCACGTGCCCGTAGCCCCAGACGGTGGTCACCAACTGGTCACGGGTGTGCACCCGGTGCGGGTGCGCCACGAGATGGGCGAGCAGCTCGAACTCCAGATACGTCAGATCCAGCGCCCGCCCGTCGACCTCGGCGGTCCGCTCGTCGGAGTCGATCCGTACGGCCCCCGCCTCGGTGACTCCGTCGGGAGCCGCGGCGGGGGCCGGGGGGTGCTGGTCGGCCGGTACGAGGACGAGGTAGCCGACCATCGGCGGCCTCCCCGGCAGCATCGGCAGGGTGTGCGCCGGGGCGGGCAACCAGGTGGACCCGGGAGGCAGAAGATCCACGAGCGGACCGGGGATGTCGGCCGCCGGGAGCGGCAGTGGCAGCGGGACGACCTCGTCGCGGTCGATGGCTCGAAGCCGGGTGCGGCCGGAGGAGCGGTGGGTGGCGGCGGTGGAGACGGGGCGGGAGTTCGCCATGAGGGGTCAGCTCTTTCGCGCGAAGGATGTCGTCGAGTCGACAGGACGGGACGTACGTCATTCGCGACGGCCGAAGACCTGGGAGCAGGCTTTAGAGGGCCGACGCGTTCCTCGCGCGGCAACACACCCGGTCGAAGTCGTGGTGCTGCCGGGACGGCCAGAACGGCTCAAGGTCGATGCGACCCGACGCGTCGTGCTGAAGGCTGGCCATACCTTCATTGAAGCAGACCGGGGCCTCCAGCAGGAGGCCCCTTCTCAAGCCTCGATACACGACCCGCCGGGCCGAACCCGCCCGGACCGGTGCCGGGGGCCGTCGCCCGCGCGGGCGCAGTCGGTCGAGGACCATCACCGGGCCGTACGGCCGTCGGCCTCAGGGCCCGCTCGTCGGACCGGTCCGACGAGCGGCCCGGCAGGAAACCGGCCGACCGGAGCGGGCCCCCCTCACCCCAGCCGCTTCCGCCAGTCCAGGTCCGTCACCTCTATCGCCGAGCCCGGTGAACCGTCCCACCTCACCGACAGGCCCGCCGACCCCAGCGCCGTCGTGACCTCGTGGCCTATCGCCGTCGTCGTGGTCTCCGAGCCGTCGAACCCTCCGTAGTAGAGCGAGAGGCCGCCCCCGGCCGCCACCGCCTCCGTGCCCTGCGTGTGGAAGAAGACGAAACCGCGCACCGAGCCTGGGTTGTCGGGCTCGGCGCCGATCTCGGAGAGTCCGCAGCTGCGGCAGCAGGTGAAGTTCTCCCGGGCCACGACGCCCCGCGCGTCCAGCTCGGCGAAGACCGACGTGATCCGCTCCGGATCGGTCTCGCCCTCCCACCCGGCCTGTTCCTCCACGCGCTCCAGCCACAGCCGGTCCACGATCTGCCGGGCCTGCGCCCCGGACACGGGCCGTTCGTCACCGTCGACCAGCCACTCCTCGGCGTCCTCGGCGAGCCGCGCGCGGCTGTCGTAGCCGCGGCGGATCAGCCCCCGTACGTACTCCTCGACCTCGCGCCGCGTCTCCGCGTCCAGCTCGGGCACCGGCTCGTCGGGCGCCGGCTCCACCCGGTCCCAGACCACGCCCGCATCCCACCCCGCCTCTTTCCGGGCCCACGCGACCATGAGCCGGGTCACCGACTCCGCGTCCGGCACCTCCGTACCGAACAACGGTTCGGCAGGTCCGTCCCGGTACTCCAGCGTGTACCCCTCGTCGCCCCGCGCCACCTGGATGAAGACCCACGGCAGATCCGGAATACGGTCGGCGACCAGGAACGAGTCGCCGGCACCCCCGATCCGCCCGACCAGCTCGCCGAGCCGGTCCGCCGAAATCCGCTCGTACTCGCGCGAGTTCTCCGTGTGCACCCTGATGGCCAGCATGCGCAGCACTCTGGCACAGGCCACTGACAACCCCGACAACACGGTCTTACGGCCCGGGGTACCCCGGTGCCAGCCCCGGGGGTGAGGCCGGGGTGCCCGGTCAGCGCGGCAGCGCCGGCCGGGCCGCGATCAGCGGTCGCACCGGAGGCCCGCGGCCGGCCCTCGAAACGTGGCGCCGGGGGTCCGTGGGGCGCCGCCCAATTCCCGGTCCGCTCTGGGCGGGGCGGGGCGCGGACGGCACACTGATCCATATGAGTCAGCTACGCATCGCCCTCCTCGGCACCGGCCCCTGGGCCGAGCGCACGCACGCCCCCGCCATCGCGGCCCACCCGGACGTCGAGTTCAGCGGTGTCTGGGGGAGGCGGCCCGAGGCCGCCGCCGCCCTCGCCGCCGCTCACGACACCAAGGCGTACGCGGGCGGCGGTGACGGAGAAGGCGGCCCCGGCGCGGGCGGCCTGGACGGACTCGACGCGCTGCTCGCCGCGAGCGACGCGGTCGCCTTCGCCCTGCCGCCGGACGTCCAGGCACCACTCGCCGCCCGCGCGGCGGCGGCCGGCTGCCACCTCCTCATGGACAAGCCGGTCGCGACGACCGTGCCCGGCGCGCGCGCCGTCGCGGACGCCGCCGAACGCGCCGGGGTGGCCTCCCTGGTCTTCTGCACGCTGCGGTTCGCCCCCGAGACGGCGGCCTGGGTCGAGGAACAGTCCGCGAGGGGCGGCTGGTTCACGGCGCGCGCCCACTGGCTCGGCGCGCTGTACGGGCAGGGCGCGTCGAGCCCGTACGCGGACTCCCCGTGGCGCCGGGAGAAGGGCGGCCTGTGGGACGTCGGCCCGCACGCGCTCTCCGCGCTCCTGCCGGTACTCGGCGATGTGACGGCCGTGACCGCCGTGCGGACTGAGCCCGACCTCACGCATCTGGTGTTCACGCACACCTCGGGCGTGAGCAGTTCGGCGACGCTGACCCTGAGCGCCCCCGTGAAGGGCGCGGGCGCGGGGCTCGAACTGCGGGGCGAGCACGGCACGGAGGAGCTTCCCGAGGGATGGGGCGATCCGGCGGACATCTTCGGCACCGCGATCAGCACCCTGCTCACGGCGGCGCGCACGGGCGAACCGCACGCCTGCGACGTGCGGTTCGGCCTGCGGCTGACGGAGATCCTCGCGGAGGCGGAGGCGCAGATCACCCGGGTCTGACCAGGAGCTGGCCGGTCAGCCCACGCGCTCGATCCGCGCGTTGCGGATCAGGAACTTGCCCGGCTCACGGACCTGTTCGAACGCCGCGTCGTTGAGCAGCGCGCAGCTGCCCGACGGCGCGGTGACCTGCACGGTGGTGGATTTGTCGTTGTCGAGGTTGGTGACCTTGAGCGTGGTGCCGACGGGGAACTCGTTGCTCGATGCCGCGGGGGCTCCGGCCTCGCCGGAGAGCGTCACGGTGGATCCGGCGCAGACGACCTCACCGACCTCAGCGGCGCCTCCCGCGCCCGCGTTCTCGCCGGAGCCCGCGCCGGCGCTTCCGTCCTCGCCCGCACCGGCGCCTTCGCCCGCGCCCTCGTCACCGGCGGGCGGTGCCGCCTCCGCCGGCGGCGCCCCGCCCGTGTCGCTCGCGCCCACCTCGCACCCGGACGCCGCCTGCTTCCGCTTGATCTCCTCGATCACGTCCTGCCGGTTGGCGATCCGCGCCTCGGACAGCGCGTCCGGAGCCGCCCGCTGACCGTCGATGAAGCGCTGGTTGTTGCCGAGGGCGGTGTTCAGCCCGTCGCACTCCACCGAGGCCTGGCTGGTGCCGGTCATCGCCACCGCCGTACCGCCGACCAGTGCGGCGGCGCCGACGAGCAGGGCGAGCTTCTTCTTCCGGCTGAACGACTTCTTGCGCGACACCTGGGGCTCCTGTCCCCGGCCGCGGGGGCGGCCGGATGGGTTCCGTGTGCCGTTACGTACGAAGACCGCGCGCGTACTGCTCAAGCGCCCCGGCACCAACTTCCGTAACTCCGGCCACAGTTCCGCTTCCCACCCGGCCCGCCCGGCTCGGGCTCACCTCAGCCCGCGGACCTCAACGGCCGGAAGAACGCGCGCAGTTCGCCCGCGATCTGCTCCGGCTCCTCGTGAGACATGAAGTGCCCGCCGCGCTCCGGCGTACTCCAGTGGCGCAGATCGGCGCAGAGCCGTTCGCTGAGGCTGCGGGGCAGCCCCTTGAACGCGGGCTCGTTGCTGAGGGTCACGGCCGCCGGCACCTCGATCCTCGGGACCGGCTTGTTGAGCGGGTAGTCGTAGTACTGCCGGAAGGAGGAGCCGATGCTCCCCGTCACCCAGTACAGCGTGGCGACCGTCAGGAGCGTGTCCTTGTCCCAGCGGCTCTCCAGATCGCCGTCGCAGTCGCTCCAGTCCCGGTACTTGTCGATGATCCAGGCCAGCAGCCCGGCGGGGGAGTCCGCCAGCGCCGCCGCGATGGTGTCGGGGCGGGTGCACATGATCTCGCTGTAGCCCTGGTCCCCCTCGTCGTAGGCGCGGAGGTGGTCGAGGTAGGCCTGTTCCTCGGGCGTCGCGGGCGCCTTCTCGAAGTCGCCCCCGATCACGGCGGAGGTGATGTGGATACCGGCGACATGCTCGGGGTACAGGGCGCCGATCCACTGCGTGACCCCGCCCCCGACGTCCCCGCCGAAGGCGCCGTACCTCTCGTACCCGAGGACCTCCGTCATCAGCTCGTGCCACATCTCGGCGACACGCCTGCGGGTGAACGGCCCGTCGGGCAGGGCCGAGTAGAGGAAACCGGGCAGCGAGGGGATGACCACGTCGAAGGCGTCGGCCGGGTCACCCCCGTACGATCCCGGATCGGCCAGCCGCTCGGCCGCCTTGAGCATCTCCACGAAGCTGCTCGGCCAGCCGTGCGTCATGATCAGGGGCAGCGGCGCGGGCGCGCCCTCGGCCCGTCGGCCCGGGATGTGGACGAAGTGGATCGGCCGGCCGGAGACCCGCGCGATGCGCTGCGGGTACGTGTTGAGGGCGGTCTCGGCCTTCCGCCAGTCGAACCCGTCCGCCCAGTGGGCGACGAGCCCGCGCAGATGGCCGGGGTCGGTTCCCGCCCTCCAGTAGCCGCTGTGGGAGGGCGCGGTGAAGAGAGTGCGGTTCAGTCGGTCACGCAGGTCGTGGAGTACATCGTCGGATACGGAGATCCGGAACTGCTCGGTTGTCATGTCTTCCTTCGCTCAGAGACTCTGTCCGTCGTACGGACTGCTCCTGGCGCGCGGGTCAGACAGCCGCGACGGCCAGGAGGGCCCGGAAAGTTCGGGTGTCGCACATCGGGCTCACCTCCTCGCGATACGTGTTGGACCGGACTGTACAGGGCCCGTCGGCCCCTGTCCCCCGAGTATCGGGGCGATGGCTCCCGGGCGGCCCCAAACCCCGTCTGGCCAGGGGCGATTGTCAGTGGGGGGCGGTAGAATTGCAAGTGTTCGTGAGGGTTCCACCACCGTGCCGGGAGGTCGCCGATGGCCGTTGCCACTATCACGACGAAGCTCTTCGACATCACACCGCCAGCCGCCGAGTCCGTGCAGCGCAAGCCACTGCCCGCGGGACAGCCCCGTGAGTGGTACGAGACCCACAACCGCCGCCTGAAGGCCATGCGCCTCGCCATCGCCCTGCTCGACTCGGGCGTGTATCACCCGGCGAACGCGAACAACCGCAGGATCCGCTCGACGGCGGCCCGGATAGGCATCCATCCGCCGTCGGACACCACGTGCCGCATGGTGCGCGCCCTGATCCGCTACGGGCGCTGAGGGCCGGGCAGTCCGGGAACAGCGACACCGAGGGGCACCCGCCTCCGCCGTCACCGGCGGGCGCGGGTGCCCTGCCGTCCGCCGGGTCCGGCGGCCGTGCGCGCAGCGCGAGGCCGTGGATTGTC
This sequence comes from Streptomyces sp. NPDC058653, assembly GCF_042716895.1. Lineage (NCBI taxonomy): Bacteria > Bacillati > Actinomycetota > Actinomycetes > Kitasatosporales > Streptomycetaceae > Streptomyces > Streptomyces sp. NPDC058653. The sequence goes on from NZ_JBHXRM010000006.1 coordinate 13,234, forward strand.
AGTGGCGGATGCCAGAATTTCCGTCATGTCTCTCGCCGACCTGACCTTCGACCGCTGGCGCGCCCTGGACCGGGACGCCGCACACCACCGTGCGCGTGAAGCCGCGCGGCAGGTGGACGGCCGACTGGTCGACTTCGGCGGCGGCCCGCACCCGGGCGGTTCCCTTTTTCGCGCGGTGATCGAGTGCGAGGGGCAGCGGTTCGCCCTGATACCGGGCGGTGAGGTGCCGGTGGGGTTCGACCTGGACGCCTGGCGCCCACTGCCCGAGCAGCTCGACTCGTACCGGACGGAGAGCCTGGCGGGCGGGTTCGGTTTCGACGACGACCCGGTCGACCATCTCGCGCGGTATCTCACCCCGAGGCGTTCGGTCACGGTGCCGACGGTGCTGATGGCGGTGGAGCCGGAGGAACTGCCGGACGAGGGGGGTTCCGTCGCGGAATCCCTTGCCGAGCGCGGTCTGCGGCTGCCCGGTCCGGACGAGTGGGAACACGCCTGCGGGGCGGGCGCGCGGACGCTGTTCCGCTGGGGGTCCGCCTGCCCGCTCGACCGTTCCCCGTACGGCGACGACGCGGGTGAGGGCCGGGACCGGGACCGCCCCGCCGACCACCGGCACCGGCCGAACGGCTTCGGGCTGCACATAGCCCGGGACGTCTACGAGTCGGAGGTGACGTCCGATCCCGGATCGGTCTACGGCGGTGACGGCGGCGAGGCGGCCTGCGGTGGATACGGCGCCTTCGTCACCTGGCTCCCCCTGGCGACCGCCAACCGGAATCCGGGCATGGCCGAATTCATCAACGGGCCCGGGGGCGCGGACACGACCGACGGGTTCGGGGTCCGTCCCGTGCTCGACCTCCGCTGAACGGGGCGCATGTTCCGTCCGGACCGGCCGTGACCCACCGCCGCGCGAAGATCCGATCAATCGTGGTGGCCGATTCCCATTGCCCGCACGGCTGTTGAGGGCTGTCTTCACCAAGGGAGAGAGCAAGGGGGACATTTTGTCATGGAGGAAAACTAATCTTCGGATAGTTCGACGCCGACCCTTGACCCCCCTAGACCTCCGATGTTCACTACGCCTGACGACGCCGCCGCCTCGTCGCAAATCACCGCTTCGCTCACCCAGCGCCCTCGCGCGCCCCGAGAGAGGACCGGATAGTGCGCACTGTGTCCCGCGCCCTGATCGCGCTCGTACTGGCGGCCATGTCGCTCGTCGCCGTACAGCAGGCCCCACCCGCCGAGGCGACGCCGGCATCGACCCGCGTCCCGACCCCCGCCCCCGCCCCGGCCGCGACCGCCGCCGCCCCCCTCACCAAGGTCCTGGTCTTCTCCAAGACCGCCGGATTCCGGCACTCCTCGATCCCGGCCGGAATCGCCGCCGTCCGGCAGCTCGGCGCGGCCAACGGGTTCACCGTGACCGCGACGGAGGACGCGGGCGTCTTCACCGCCGCCAACCTCGCGCAGTACCAGGCGGTGGTCTGGCTCTCCACCACCGGTGACGTGCTCAACCCGACGCAGCAGAGCGCCTTCGAGTCGTACGTCGCGAACGGCGGCGGTTACGTGGGGGTGCACGCCGCGGCCGACACCGAGTACGACTGGCCCTGGTACGGCGGCCTCGTCGGCGCGTACTTCGCCTCCCACCCCGCCACCCAGCAGGCCACCGTCAAGGTCGAGGACCGCGCGTCCGTCTCCACCTCGCATCTGCCGCAGCGCTGGACCCGTACCGACGAGTGGTACAACTACCGCGCCAACCCCCGCTCGGCGGTGAAGGTCCTCGCCAGCCTGGACGAGACGTCGTACTCCGGCGGCAGCATGGGCGATCATCCGATCACCTGGTGCCAGGACTACCGGGGCGGACGCTCCTGGTACACCGGCCTCGGCCACACCGAGGAGTCGTACGCGGACCCCGCCTTCACCACCATGCTCCTCGGCGGCATCCAGACCGCCGCGCGCGCCAAGGCCGCCGACTGCCGCCCCGAGACCGGCTACACGCCCCTCTTCGACGGCAGCCAGGCCAGCCTCGACAAGTGGCGCCAGGCGGGCGCCGGCAGCTTCAGCCTCGCCGACGGCACGCTCTCCTCGGTCGGCGGCATGGGTCTGCTCTGGTATCCGGTGACGCCCTTCGCCAACTACTCGCTCAAGGCCGACTGGATGATGCCGGGCGACGACAACGGCGGCGTCTTCATCGGCTTCCCCGACCCGCAGGGCGACCCCTGGAAGCCGGTCGACCTCGGTCACGAGATCCAGATCGACGCCTCCGACGGCGACCCGACCCGTACGACCGGGAGCGTCTACAGCTTCCAGGCCCCCGACAGCGCCGCCCGCGCGGCGGCGCTCAACCCGCCCGGGACCTGGAACAGTTACGAGATCGCGGTGCACGGCCGGCACGTCGAGATCTGGCTCAACGGCGTCAAGATCAACGACTACACCAGCAACCGTGACATCGCCCTCGGCCACATAGGCCTCCAGAACGACGGCGCGGGCCTGGACATCAACTACCGCAACGTCCGCATCAAGCAGGACGGCGCCACCGCCACCGACCTCGCCCGGGGCAAGCCCGTGACGGTCACCAGCGTCGAGCCCGGCAGCACCCACGTCGGCGCCAACGCGGTGGACGGCGACTCCACCACCCGCTGGGGCAGCGCGTACTCCGACCCGCAGTCGATCACCGTCGACCTCGGCGCCGTCCGTACGCTCCAGCGGGTCCGGCTCAACTGGGAGACCGCCCACGCCTCGGCGTACACCGTCCAGACGTCGACGGACAACGCCACCTGGCGCACCGTCAGCACCGTCACCGCCGGCAACGGGGGTCTCGACGAGCTCGCCGTGAGCGGCACCGGGCGGTACGTACGGGTCCTGGGCACCACACGTGCGACGCAGTACGGCTACTCCCTCTGGGACCTGGCCGTGTACGGCACCAGTCAGTAACCAGTCCCACTCGATCGACCGCCCGGACGACCTGGGGCACGACGGCACGTCTGTCGCGCCCCGGGCCGTCGGGGTGTGCCCCCACCCCACGATCGTCCCTGGAGGTTCCGTGTTGTCGCGCGCCGTCGCCTACCTGACCGCCCTGTTAACCCTCACCGCACTGCTGCTGGCGCCGAGCGCCGTGGCAGCCGACCCGGAGGCCGACGCGAGACCCTCGGCCACCGCCACCGCGTCGAAAGCCGCCGACCCCAAAGCCACCGCGCCGAAGGCCGGGGGCCCGAAAGCCGGTGGCCGCGCGGCGGCGGCCCCGCCGCCCACCAGCGGCTTCGAGAAGGTGAAGCTCGACGGCGGTCTCGGCATGGGCGAGCCGATCGAGCTCGCCGTCCTGCCCGGCGGCAAGGTCCTCTACATCAACCGCGGCACCAGCGCCGGCGGCGGCCAGGTCCGTCTCTACAACCCGGCCACCCAGTCCACGACGGTCGCCCTGACCATCCCCCTGGACGCCCGCTTCGAGGACGGGCTGATCGGCATCACCCTGCACCCGAAGTTCGCCACCACCGGCTGGGTGATGCTGTTCTACTCGCCCAAGAGCACCCCGCTGGTGAACCGGATATCGCGGTTCACCTTCAACCAGAGCACCAACACCATCGCCCCGTCCAGCGAAGACATGATCATCGAGTGGCCGACCGAGCGTGACATGTGCTGCCACTCGGCGGGCTCCATGTCCTGGGACACGGCCGGCAACCTCTACTTCGCGGTCGGCGACAACACCAACTCCGGCGGCGACGCCCAGGGCATGGCCCCGGTCGACGAACGCACCTCCCGGCACGCCCAGTTCGACGCCCAGCGCACCTCCGGCAACGCGAACGATCTGCGCGGCAAGATCAACCGTATCCACCCGGAGGACAACGGCACGTACACCGTCCCCGACGGCAACCTCTTCGCCAAGGGCACCGCGGGCACCCGCTCCGAGGTCTATGTGATGGGCGTGCGCAACCCGTACCGCGTCTGGGTCGACAAGAAGGCGAACAACACCCTGTACTGGGGCGAGGTCGGCCCCGACGCCGGAGCCACCATCCCGGCGCGCGGACCTGCGGCGTACGACGAGTTCAACCGCGCCACCGGCCCCGGCAACTACGGCTGGCCGTACTGCGGCGGACCCAACACCGCGTACAACGACTGGGACTTCGCGGCCAACCAGCCGCGCGGCTGGTTCCCCTGCGGCGGCAGCACAGGCCCGGTCAACAACTCCCCGCGCAACACCGGCATCCAGCAACTGCCGCCCACCAAGCCGTCGTTGGTGTGGGAGCAGCACGGTGGCAGCAAGGAGTGGCCGCAGCTCGACAACCCCGGTGGCTGCGGCTCGCCCAACCACACCGAGGTCTACCACTACGACGCGAACCTCAACTCCGACGTCAAGTGGCCCCAGTACTACGACAACAAGCTGCTGATCTCCGAGTACTGCCGTAACTGGATCAAGGAAGTGCAGTTCAACAACGGCAACGCGGCCACCGGTACGCCGACGGCTATCGAACCCGTCCTGGACGGCATGAAGTTGGTCCACCCCATCGACATGGAGTTCGGGCCCGACGGCTCGCTGTATCTCCTCGAATACGGCAGCGGCTACTTCTCGGGCGCCGAGGACGCCGGTCTCTACAAGATCAACTATGTGCAGGGCGGCCGGTCGCCGATCGCCAAGGCCTCGGTGAACAAGGACAACGGACTCGCGCCACTGGCCGTCACGTTCTCCAGCGCGGGCAGCAGCGACCCGGACAACAACCCGCTCAGCTACGCGTGGGACTTCACGGACAACGGCAGCACCGACTCCACCGCCGCCAACCCGTCCTTCACCTATCCGTCGAACGGCAGCTTCCAGGCCAGACTCACGGTCAGCGACGGCACCGGCCGCACCGGCACCGCCACGATCCCCGTCGTCGTCGGCAACAACCGCCCCACGCTGACGATCTCGCAGCCACCGGCGGGCGGCGCCTTCGAGTGGAACGAGAACGTCACCATCACCGCGTCGGCGACCGACCCGCAGGACGGCGCGATCGACTGCTCGAAGGTGATCGTGCGGATCGCCCTGGGCCACCAGGAGCACGCGCACGAGGTCGCCGAAGGCACGGGATGCTCCACGACCTTCAACACCGGACCGATCCACTCCGGGCTCGACGCCACCCAGTTCTACGTGGTGCGGGCCAGCTACACGGACAAGGGCGCGGCCGGCTCCGTACCGCTGACCGGGGAGAAGGAGCTCAGCCTCTGGCCCAAGAAGTGGCAGGCGGAGCACTTCGCGCAGCTGTCCGGCCCGCAGGTCATCAACGCCGCGGGGGCCGAGGGCGGCAAACGCCTGGGCGACGTGCAGAACAACGAGTGGGTCAAGTACCACCCGGTGAGCCTCAAGGGCGTCACCGGCATCAGGGCCCGGGTCTCCTCCGACAAGGCGGGGAACGTCGCGACCTTCCGGTACGACTCCGTCACCGGCCCGGTGGTCGGGCGCGTGACCGTGCCCAACACCGGCGGCTGGGAGACGTACACCGACGTCAACGTGTCCGTCACCAACGCCGTCGAGCAGCCGCGTGATCTCTTCGTCGTCTTCACCGGCGGCTCCGGAGCCATTCTCGACCTCGACAGCTACACCTTCACCGGGCCCGGCATCAGCCGTCCCGGCTCCATGACCGCCCGTGGGAGTGATGCACAGTGACCACCGTCAGTTCCGACCGACCAAGACCGGACGCGCGTACGAGGCGCGGGAGCACCCGCGCCGGGCGCCTGCTGGGCGCGCTCCTCGTCCTCGTCTGCATGGTGAGCGGCCTGTCCGGCGTCTCACCGGCCGCGGCCTCACCCACCGACGCCGCCTTCAACTCCTCCACGGGCATGCTGAACGTGGACTACGCGAAGTACATGTCCAAGCACGACATCGTCTACAACCGGCCGACCACCGAGCCCAAGCACGGCCTGACCGTCGGCAACGGCCGTACGGGCGCGATGGCCTGGCAGAACAACGGCTTCAACATGCAGGTCTCCGGTGTGGACACCTCGCAGCAGACCGCCTTCGGCGCCGGGCTGCTCAACCTCTCCACCACCCCGGCGATGGACAGCGGCTACTCCACCTTCCAGCAGCGCCTCTCCCTCTACGACGGCACCCTCACCACCAAGTACGACAACAACCGCACCGTCACGGTGATGGGCAAGCCCAACTCCGAGGTCATGGGCATCCATGTCGAGGACTCCCGCTCCGGGGTCTCCGCGATCAATCTCGACCTGAGCCTCTGGGACGTCGCCGGGCTCGGCAACAGCGGTGACGTGCCGAACATCGAGACCTGGCGGACGGTCTCCACCTACGCCGACTCCACCGGCGCCGGCATCAGCCGGGGCCAGGCCGACCCGCAGAACTTCGGCTACACCCTCGGCGCGACCGTGGAGGGCGCCGCGTACACCGCGCGCGTCGTCGACGGCCGCAAGGTGCGGCTCTCGATCACACCGGACTCCAGCTACACCATCTGGTTCACCGCGAGCACCCGGCTCAACGCCCCGAGCCACAACTCGCTGGCCGAGGCCAAGCGCGCGCTCGCGGAGGTCAAGGCCACCGGATACACCAGCACCAACAACAGCTACCTCAACTGGTGGCACGCGTTCTGGCAGAAGTCGTTCGTCCAGTACTCCAACGGGTCCCGTGAAGCGGACTACATGGAGAACGTCTACTACCTCTCCACCTACATGATCGCGGCGGCCGGATACGGAAACTATCCCGCCCACTTCATCAACGGTGTCTTCCGGGCGACCGGTGACGCCACGAAATGGAGCAACGCGTACTGGTTCTGGAACCAACGGGACATCTACAACTCGTTCCTGGCCTCCAACCACACCGATCTCATGGCCGGGTTCAACAAGCTCTACAGCCGCAATTTCGACGCGCTGAAGGCATACACCAAGACCCGGTACAACGTGGACGGCATCTGGGTGCCGGAGACGATGGGCTGGGACGGCAACGCGCGCGGCACGGTCAACAGCGACTTCACCAACAACATATGGTCGACCGGCACCGAGGCCGCGTACAACATGTACCTCCAGTACACGTACACGAACGACACCAACTATCTGCGTGACACGGCCTATCCGTTCATGCGCGAGGTCGCCAAGTTCTACCAGGCGAAGCTGTCGTTCAACAGCTCGACCGGCAAGTACTACGTGGCCACGTCGCACGCGCACGAGACGTACTGGAACGTGCCGAACGCGATCACGGACCTGGCCGCCGTACGCCTCCTGTTCCCGCTCGCCATCAAGGCGAGCAACCAGCTGGGCCAGGACGCCTCGCTGCGTCCGCAGTGGCAGAACATCCTGGACAACCTGATCGCGTATCCGTCCGACACCAACGCGAACACCTATCTGCCGCACACCCCGCCGATCGCGCAGACACGCAACAACGAGAATGTCGCGGCCGAACTCATCTGGCCCTACGACCTCACCGGAATCGGCTATCCCGACCAGCAGAAGGCGATCAACACCTGGAACGTCAGGCCCTTCCCGTACGGAAACGTCTGGGCCAACGACGCGATCCAGGCCGCCCGGCTCGGACTCGGCAATCAGACGCTCCAGGGTCTGAAGACCATGCTGCAGAAATACCAGAACTATCCGAACGGAATGACCAGCAACACCAACGGCGTCTTCGAATACCTCGGCGTGCATCTGGCCGCGACGAACGAGTCGCTGCTCCAGTCGTACAACGACAAGATCCGGGTCTTTCCCGCCGTCCCGACCGATTCCAGCTTCGTCGGCAAGTTCAGCCTGCTGGCCAAGGGCGGATTCATGGTCAGCTCGGAGCGTGAGGCCGGCGAGGTCAAGTACGTCGGTGTGAAGAGCCAGTTCGGCAACGCCGCGCGGGTCGTCAACCCCTGGGGCACGCAGGAGGTCAGGGTCCGCAGGACGTCCGACAACGCGATCGTGACGACGTCCAGCAGCGCGGAGATCACCTTCAACACCGGGGCGAACCAGGTCTACGTGGTGGAGCGGACGGCCAAGCCGCTCAGCTCGTACAGCCAGACCCAGCTCACCGGCACCGCGAACCAGGGCATGAAGTCCCTGTCCGGCACCAGCTCCACACTCGGGTCGAACGGGACCGCCGACCCGATGGTGAACAACACCGCGCTGACGTACGACAGCAACTGGCATCTCACCAACAGCCGGGGCTACGGCGACTTCAACGACGACACCCACCACAGCACCACGGTGGACGCCGTCGCGTCGTACACCTTCAACGGCACCGGGATCCAGTATCTGTCCGAACGCAACGGCGACATGGGGACGGTCGACGTCTATCTCGACAACGTCTTCCAGGCGACGGTCAACCTCCGCGCCGACGGCGCCAGACAGGTCCAGCAGGTCGTCTGGCAGAAACAGGGACTCTCCAGCGGCTCGCACACGATCAGGATCGTGAACCGCAGTACATCGGTGGGGATGGTGGACGCGCTCCGCGTCACCCCCTGACCCCCGACCCCAGGTCCTGACGGTCCGCCCATGACCGTGGCCCCGCGCGGAGGACGCCGCGCGGGGCCACACCCATGCGGTGCGGTCCCTGCCCGGGGCCCGGCGCCGGTGTTCTCGTACGAGCGGGCTCCTCCCCGTACGCCGTGGAGGATCAGCGACGGCCGCCCGCCCGCATCGGTAAACAGCCCGACAGGACGCCGACGCGCTCTGTTCACCTCGAAGCCCGTTGATGTTCCCGGTCGTGAAGGTTCGGCGGGCTGGGCTGGGGGAGATGAGACGTTCAGTGGTGGGTTGGGCGGGGCCCTTGGTCGTCCTGGGGCTCGGAATGCTGATGGTGGGGTGCCAGATGGGAACGGGAACAGGGACGGGTTCCGGGGCGGACGGGACCGACGGGGCGCGGGCGGCGGGGGAGTGCGGCGCCGTCGATGTGTTCGTGTCCGGGGAGGGCGGCTACGACACCTTCCGTATCCCGGCTGTGGTGACCGTGAAGGAGCCGGGCTCGGGGCGCGACGTGCTGGTCGCGTTCGCGGAGGGCCGGCGGCTGAGCAAGGCGGACCACGGGGACGTGGACGTCGTACGGCGGCGTTCGTACGACGGCGGCTGCACCTGGTCCGAGGCACGGCCGGTCGCGGACTCCGGGCAGGACACCTTCGGCAACCCCGTACCCGTGGCCGTCGGAGACAGCGGCCGTCTGGTGCTGCTGACCACCCGCAACGGCGGCGACGCGACCGAGAACGCGATCATGACCGGAGAGGCCGCCCCCGAGGACGGCCGCCGGGTGTTCGTCCAGGCCAGCACGGACGCGGGCGTCACCTGGTCCGCGCCGCGAGAGATCACCGAACAGGTCAAACGCTCCGACTGGCGCTGGTACGCCACCGGCCCCGGCCACGGCGTCGAACTGACCGCCGGACCCCACGCGGGCCGTCTCGTCGTCGGCGCCAACCACTCCGTCGCCCCCGCCGACGGCGGTACGGACACCGGAGCCGAGCCCGCCCACTACGCCGGCCACTCCCTGCTCAGCGACGACGGCGGGGAGACCTGGCGGATCGGCTACGTCGACCCGGCCGACGAGGGCACCTTCCACGTGAACGAGACAGCCGTCGCCCAACTCCCGGACGGCACCGTCTACTTCAACGCCCGCGACCAGAAGGGCAGCGCGCCCGGCAACCGGGTCCACGCCTGGAGCCGGGACGGCGGCGCCACGCTCGACGGCCCCTTCGAGGAGGCCACCGGCCTCACCGCGCCGCCCGTACAGGGCAGCCTTCTCCAGGTCACCGGCGGAGAGGAGGACGGCGACGCCCCGCTGCTGATGGCCTCGCCCGCCGACCCCGGCGACCGGGCGTGGATGACCGTACGCGCGAGCCATGACGGCGGCGCCACCTGGTCCGCCGGCCACCGGCTCTCCGATGCCAAGGCCGCCTACTCCGACCTCGTACAGCTCGATGACGAACACGTCGGGATCCTGTACGAGACGGGGACGGCCTCCGCGTACGAGACCATCCGCTTCACCCCGCTCCCGCTCTCCTCGCTGAGGGAGGACAGGCCCGCAGGCTAGCGCGCCCTGACGGGACGTCAGTTGCGGCGACGGACATCGTCCAAGTAGCGCAGCACCGCCGCCACCCGCCGGTCCGTCTGGTCGGTGGGCGACAGATCGAGCTTGGCGAAGATGCTGCGGATGTGTTTGTGGACGGCGCCGTCCGTGACGAAGAGGCGTCCGGCGATGGCCGAGTTGCCCAGCCCCTCGGCCATCAGGGCGAGAACGTCGCGTTCACGGGGACTGAGCCTCTCCAGACGGGTGTCGTCGCGGCTGCGGGTGAAGAGCTGCGCGACGACGTCGGGGTCGATCGCGGTCCCCCCGTCCGCCACGCGCCGCAGCGCGTCGAGGAACTCCTCGACGCGGCCCACCCGTTCCTTCAGGAGATAGCCGAGTCCGGTGACGCCTCCGCTGAGCAGGTCCGTGGCGAAGCTCTGCTCGACGTACGCGGACAGGACGAGCACCGCCAGACCGGGGCGACGGCGCCGGGCCTCCACCGCGGCGACGATCCCCTCGTCGGTGTGCGTCGGCGGCATCCGTACGTCGAGGATCGCGACATCCGGCTTGTGCTCGTCGATCGCGTCGAGGATCCCGTCGGGGGTACCGGCCGTGGCCACCACGTCCAGACCTTCCGCGCGCAGCAGGAGGGCGAGTCCCTCGCGCAGCAGCGGGTCGTCCTCGGCTATCACGATCCGCATGGGAGTTCCACCTCAAGGGTTGTGGGGCCGCCGCGGGGGCTGGCCACGGTGAGAGTGCCGTCGAGAGCCGCGATACGGCGGCGGATGCCGATGATGCCGGATCCGCCGTTCTCGTCCGCGCCGCCCCGGCCGTTGTCGCGGATGCTCAGGCGCAGTCTGCCCCCACCGCCGCGCACCTTGACGTCGGCCTGGTCGGCCTCGCTGTGTTTGGCGATGTTGGTGAGCGCCTCGGCCACCACGAAGTAGGCGGTCGCCTCCACGGACGCCGCGCGCCGCTCCGGCGCCTCGACATCGATCCGGCAGGGCACCGGACAGGCCGCGGCCAGCCCGGCGAGCGCGCTTTCGAGCCCGCGGTCGGTCAGCACGGGCGGCAGGATGCCCCGGGCGACCGAGCGCAGCTCGGCCAGCGCCTGTTCGGCGGAGCTCTGGGCGCGTTCGAGGAGCTCCTCGGCGCCGGCCGGATCGCGGGCGACCATGCGCCGCGCGGCTCCGAGCAGGACCGTGACGGTGACGATCCGGTTCTGGGTGCCGTCGTGCAACGAGCGCTCGATGCGGCGCAGTTCGGTGGCGTGGGCGTCCAGGGCGGCGGCCCTCGTGGCGGTGAGTTCCGCGATCCGCAGCGACAGATCCGCGTCCGGGCCCACCGACAGCAGCCGTCGGCCCGGCCTCGCCTGGAGCCGGGCCATACCCGGGGTGAGCCCCATGATGATGGCGATCCACCCCAGCCCCAGCAGCCCGACGGCGATCGCGTCGGACCAGCCGTGGGCGACGCCGAGCCCGATGGAGGAGCTGGTGGCACCCTCCGGCATCAGCTGCCAGTAGAGGGGGAAGGTGCTGTCGCGGATCGCGCAGAGCGGCAGCAGTACCCCGATCAGTCCGAGGAACAGCCCCGCTGTCGCGTGGCGGACGAGCCAGCTGAGCTCACGGCGGGTGGTGGGGTCCGTGAGGGCGGGGCGCAGCCCGGTCGGGGCCGGGCCGGGACCGACGAGTTCGGGGCCCCAGCGGTTCAGCCGCCCGCGTTCACGGTCGGCGACGGAGTGCAGGAGGCGCAGCCCGACGGGCGCCAGGAGGAGTCCGACGCCGACGAGGGCGGTCACGGCGGAGACGGCGAGCCAGAGGAGGGTGAACAGCGCGAGCAGCGCCGTACCGAACCCGCCCGCGAGCCTTTCGAGCGCGCCGAGGGCCGCGACGCCGGAGCGGACGACGAGGTCCCGGACGCCGGAGGCGGAGTCGTCGCGGCTTGAGGGGGTGTCGGAGCCACTTCCGGAGCCTTTGGCGGAGCTGCTTCCGGAGCTGCGCTCGGAGCCGATGGGGCCGCTGCTGGAGTCGCTTGCGCTGCGTTGGGTGGACATGCACCTCTCCTTCGGCAGCGACCATATGTGGCCCACCAGCCGGTCGCCAGCCGCGCGGTCGATGAGTACAGCCTGCTGTACCAACGACTGGGGAGCAGGCGGGCTCGGCCGCACGGGGTGGCGGTTCATAGCGTCGGTGACGACAGCGGGACACCACCGAGCGGAAGAGGAAACACCTCATGACGTACACCGACCCCTACCGTCCGACCGGCTCCGCCGGGAACCATGACGCGTCGCGAACCGAGGTCACCAGGGCGGGAGTTGTACGCGCCCTGCTCTGGCTGGTGCTGGTCGTCAGCGCGGTCGGCAACATGGCCGCCTCGTACAGCGGCTCCGGCGCGCCCGCCCATCTTGTGTGCGGTGGGGTCACCGCGCTGTGCGTGATCGCGCTCGTCGCGCAGCGTCTGCGGGGCCGGCGATGAGGGCGTCCGTGGGGAGGACCGGGAAGCGCGGGGTGAACGCCGCCGTCGGGCAGGGGCCCGAGTACGGTCGGGGCCGGGGTTACGGCGAAGGTCAGGGCCAGGGCCAGGGCCGGGGCTACCGTGAGGGCGCCGCGCCCGCCATCGCGTTGGTGAACCTCAGCAAGACGTATCCCGGCGGAGTGACCGCCCTGCACGACGTGTCTCTGACGGTGGCACGCGGCACGTTCCTCGCCGTGATGGGACCGTCCGGGTCCGGCAAGAGCACCCTGATGCACTGCGCGGCCGGGCTCGACGCACCCACCGGCGGAAGCGTCCGGATCGACGGCCAGGAGATCGGCGGGCTCGACGAGAATCGCCGCACCGAACTGCGCCGCGAACGCATCGGGTTCGTCTTCCAGTCCTACAACCTCGTTCCGTCGCTCAGCGTCGCGGACAACATCACCCTCCCCCTGCGCCTCGCGGGGCGGGCCCCCGACCGGGAGTGGCTGCACACCCTGACGGAGCGGGTCGGACTGTCCGACCGACTGACCCACCGGCCGGCCGAACTCTCCGGCGGTCAGCAGCAACGCGCCGCGATCGTACGGGCGTTGGTCGCCAGACCGGCCGTCGTCTTCGCCGACGAGCCGACCGGCGCGCTGGATCTGCGCAGCGCCCACGGGGTGCTGCGGCTGCTGCGTGAGCTGGTCGACGAGCTCGGTCAGACGGTGGTGATGGTCACCCACGATCCGGCCGCCGCCGCCCAGGCGCACGAGGCGCTGGTGATGGCGGACGGACGTGTGGTGGACACGCTGGCCGCGCCGACCGCTTCCCAACTGGCCGCCCGGCTCGTCGCGTTGGGAGAGAACTGATCATGCTGCGTCTCGCGGTACAGATGGCCCGGCACCGGATCAGCGCTCTGCTGGCCGTGGTGTGCGCGGTGCTCGGCGGTGCGGCACTGATCACCGGCACGGGCGTACTGGCGGAGTCGGGGCTCCGGTCCCAGCTGCCGCCCGGCCGGCTCGGCGGCGCCGACATCCTGGTGTCGACCGACCAGACCTTCCGCGAAGGACCGGACCTGCCGCTCGCGTTGCCGGAACGGGGCACCGTACCCGCCTCGCTGGTCGAGAGACTCGCCCGACTGCCCGGTGTCACCGTCGCGGTGGGGGACATCGGCTTCCCCGTCGGGCTGCTCGACGCGCGGGGTCGGGCCGTGCCCATCGAGGCACCGGGGACGGCCGGACACACCTGGTCCTCGGTCCGGCTGCTGGAGGCGGGCATCGGTGCAGGCGCCGGCGGCGCCAAGGTCGACGGCGTCGACGGCTCGAAGCCGACCGGTTCCGGCGAGATAGCCGTGGACAGCGAGATCGCGGAGGCCGCGGGCGTACGGCCCGGGAGCCGGGTACAGGTCGTTGCCGCCGGCCGGGCCGCCACCGACTACCAGGTCTCCGCGGTGATCGACGCCCCCGGCGCCGGTGTCCTCTTCCCCGACGCGACCGCCGCCCAACTGGCCGGCACCGAGGGCGGGTCCCGGTCCGGGCCCAGGTCCGGGACGGTGGATGTCATCGGCCTCCGTACGGAGGCGGGCACCGCCCCCGAGAAGGTCGCGGCCGCCGTACGGGCGGAACTGCGCGACGCCCAGGCGGACGGCGCGATGGGCGCCGAGGAGGGCACGGACAAGGGCTCCGGCATGGGCGCGAACAAGGCCACCGACAGGGCCACCGACAAGGAAGGGGAGAGCTCCGAACTGCCCACCCCCGAGCTGGTGGTGGCCACCGGCACCGACCGGGGGGACCTCGCGGCCCCCGACGCCGTGGCCGCCCGCTCCCTGCTGATCCTGCTCGCCTCCTCACTCGCGGGCGTCATCCTTCTGATCACCGGATTCGTCATGGCCGGCGCGCTCGGCGTGGCGATCGCCGGACAGCGACGCGAACTCGCCCTGATGCGCGCCGTCGGCGCGACCCCCAAGCAGATCCGCCGGCTCGCCGCAGACCAGGCCACCGTCATCGCGGCCGTGTCGCTCGTGCCCGGCATCCCCCTCGGCTATGTGCTGGCGGGCCGGTTCAGGAGCCTGCTCGTCGATCGCGGCGTCATCCCGGAAGCCCTGCCGCTGACGTACAGCCCGCTTCCCGCCCTCGCCACGATCCTTCTGCTCGCTCTGGCCGTGCAGGTCTCCGCCCGGGGCGCGGCCCGGCGTACGTCCCGTATGCCGGCCACCGAAGCGGTCGCCGAGTCGCGCAGCGAACCGCGTAACCCCTCCCGCCTGCGTACCCGTGCCGGCCTGCTGCTCATCGTCGCCGCGACCACCCTCTCGGTGGTGCCGCTGCTGTCCCGGACCGCGCTCGGCGCGACCGCGACCTCTCTCGCCGGCATCATCGCGGCGATCGGTCTCGCCATGGCAGGACCCGCCCTGGTCCGTGGCGTCAGCGACACGCTGGCCCGGCGTCTGCCGGCCGGTGCCTCGCCCGCCACCTGGCTGGCGATGTCCAACGTCCGCGGCTACGCCATCCGTATCGCCGGAGTCGTCAGCACCCTCGCCATGGCGGTCGCCTTCACCCTGACCTACATCCTCGCCCAGACCACGGTGCTGACCGCGACCACGGACGAGATCCGCGCGGGCACCCTCGCCCAGGAACGGCTCAGCGCGCCGGGCCTCGGCGGAATGCCCGAGGGCACGCTCGCCGCCGTACGGGAGACGGAGGGCGTACGGAAGGCCGCCGCCGCCACGACCACCACCGTCCTCTGGCCGTACGAGCAGCTGGGTGACCCCGTCGTCGAGTCCGCGTCCGCGATGATCCTGGATCCCGCGGCGCCGGGCGTACTCGACCTCGACGTGCGCTCCGGCAGCCTGGCCCGTCTCACCGGCGACACGATCGCGGTCGGCGGCGACGTCGCCGCCTCGCGCGGCGCGAACGTCGGACAGCGGATCACTCTCGTCCTGGGCGACGGCACACGCGTCACCCCGCGAGTGGTCGCCGTCTACCACCGCGGCCTCGGCTTCGGTCCCCTCGCCCTCTCCCGCGATCTCGCGCTCGCGCACACCACCACGCGCCTCGACCAGACCATCCTCATCCGCACGGACGACTCCGCGAAAGCACACGACAACCTTGCCGCGCTGACCGCCGCGCGCCCCGGCCTCTCCCTCGAACCCGCCGACACCACCGGCGCCGGGCTGAGCGACGCGCCGCCCGAGGTCTGGGTGAACCTCGCGGCCATCGCCGTACTCCTCGGCTACCTGCTCCTGTCCATCGCCAACAAACTCACCGCCACCACGGCCCAACGCCGCACCGAGATCGCCACCTTGAGGCTCAACGGCACCACCCCACGCCAGATCCTCGCCATGATGCGCCGCGAAGCGGCGCTGATCGCGACAGCCGCCCTCGCCGCCGGCCTCACGATCTCCACGCTCCCGCTCACCTTCCTGGGCATCGGCTTCCTCGACCGCCCCTGGCCGTCGGGCCCGGCCTGGCTGCTCCCGGCGATCGCGCTGACGATCGCGAGCACCGCTTTCCTCACCACGGAACTCCCCACCCGCCAAGCCCTCCGCACCACCCCAACACAGGCACTCACGAACCCCGACTAGCCCGGGACCGGGGCCGGTTCCACACGGGACCGAGAACCCGGCCGGCGCGGCGCACCCGAGCAGGTTCGCACTAATGTGCATGCCCAATGAATGACATTGGGATGATCGAGTCCGCGGATGAATCTGTTGTCCGAATGAGTCGGGCTTCATGGATCGCAGTTGACCTTCCAGGTGCGTGGTGGGCTGGAGGTATGACCGCTCTCGGCTAGTCACTTCGGCACATTGGGTCCGAACAGACTGACGAGGGTCGCTACCCCGACTGCGGGGTAGCGACCCTCGTAGTGCTTCTGGCGTCGCGTCAGGGAATTAGTCCGCCGCTGCGCGCTCGGTGCACGGGGTTTGGAAAGCAAGCGGTGGCGGTGAGAACTCGTGAGGAGCGTTCTCGCGCTTCAGAGCGTTTCCCTCCAGTCTTCCACCCAGTCCCGGGTCATCCGCTGCCGGCGTCGAGCGGCACGGTCGGATCTTCGTGTTCAAGATCCACGGCGTACACCGGGCGCTCCTGGATGCCGAGTATGAGCATGAGGTGCGTCGTCGGAATCCGGTACCGGCCGCCGACGCGCAGCACGGGGCATGGGAACGCCCCTTGTCGGATCAGTCGGTAGGCGGTCCCGGGATGGATACCGAAAGCACGGGCGGCGGTTCGGAGGTCCACGGCGACCGGCAGGTCGAATACCTCCCCGAAGCCCAGCGGCGTGCGCGTGGTCTGCTGCCTCACCGACGCCTCCTCTCGCGCCGCAACTTCAGCCTTCCTACCCGTCGCCTGGCCCGCCCGGCGCGTTGTACCACCTCACGCACGCCGTAGTCATCGGCCAACCCCGTGAGCACCGCCGCCTCCACCTGCTCTGCGGGGGCGGAGACTCGCAGCGTCGCTCGCAGACCGTGTGTTCCGGCGGGAGGCGGAACCACCATGTCGAACTGCAACTGCCGCTCCGCTTCCTCAACGATGCTTTCCTCGAGAGCGTCCCTGGCGCTGTCGGCCACGTTCTCAAGCCAGTCGGCCGACTTCTCGCGCCATCGGGTCCGCGCATACCGCCACCCGGCGCTGCGGGCGGCCCTGATCAGTGCCTGCGCCGCGAGCTCTCCGGGGAGATCGACGCCGGGGATCTCTTCGAGGAGCGCGAGCATCATCTCCGACTCCACGTCCGCCCGATCGGCGCGCAGCCGCTCGCAGATCCTCCGGGCCGTCCCGGTCAGCCGGGGCAGTAACAGCCAGATCAGCAGGAGTTGCCCCGGGCCGCGAGACGTCGCCTCGGCACGGGCCTCGGCCAGGGCGCTCTGCCAGACCGCAGCCGCCAGCTCCGGGTCGGTCGCCGGTCCGTCGGTCACTTCGCGGGCCTCGGCAGGAGAGAGGAGCACCGACCGTGCCCCATCCCCGGGCAGCCGAACGGTCAGTTGTGCCACGTCCTGGATCCGGGGGTCGTCGAAGTGCCGGCCGACCGCGGCGAATGCGCCGCTGGGGAATGAAGACGTCATACAGGTCCTCTCTCGGTACGGGAGTGCGGAGCCGGATGTGCGTGGAAGCGCGCACATACCTGCGTGGTGTGACTCGTGATCCCGGCAAAACGGGAACGAGCATCAGGAGTAACGAAATTGTTCAAGCACGGCCCGCTCTTGCTACACGCGCTCCGTTTTGTGGTTCCGGCGGTAGTGGCGCCAATTCCGTCCCCGAGAGTGGGGAAAGCCGGAACTGCGTGTGAAAGGCGAGGTCGGGCCAGGTGCCGGGTGCTCACAAGAAGGTGAGCACCCGGCAAGGCGGGTCAGTCCGTCGCGGTCGGCGAGGACGTGGGCGCCGTGACCGCCGAGGTCTCAGCGATGGTGTTCCCCGGCTGGGACTTGCTCAGCGCGAGCTTGCGGGCGGAGTTGGTGTCGGAGGTCCGCTTGGTGCGGACCCCGGGGCGGGCGTTACGGCGATTGGCCATGAGGGATTCCCTTCGGTAGGTGACCGGATCGTCGCCTCCTGTTCTCGGCAACTGACGACATCGTGCCCGGCGCCTGCGGACGTCCGCGGAGCCGAATCTGACGTCAATCTGACGCGGGCTGGGGGCGCGCGGGAGCGAAAGACGTGTGAGACGGGTGTGATTGGTGTACGCATCCACCGATGCCGCTGGGGAGGCGGCCCGGAGCGTGCTGAAGCAGGGAGGGCATGGACCGTGGACGCACATGTGTTGGGAGCGGTCCGGGTCGATGACCAGGGCCGAAGAGTGGTTTCCGGAGGCAACAGGGTTACTGCCCTGTTCGCGCTGCTGGCGACCGCGCCCGGCGGGCAGTGCACCAAGGAAGAGATAGCAGCGGCGCTCTGGCCGGGCGAGAAACCGACCGACGAGAGCATCTACCAAGTGGTGCGCCGCCTGCGGGGCAGGCTCGGCAAAGACGTCGTCCCCCGTTGCGCCCCGGGCGTGTGTGCGATTCGCATGCCGGAAGGAAGCCTCGACCTCACGCGGTTTCACGACGGGGTGCATCGAGCGCGTCATCTGTGGGGTCGTGAAAAGTTCGAGCAGCTGTGCTTCGCGTTAGGGCAATGGGACGACCGTGAGCCGCTGCATGGGCTGACCGGCGAGGCGTTCGAAATACGCAGGGCGAAACTGCGCAGGGATTGGCTGGAGGCTGTCTGCAGCCGGTTGGAGGCCGCTTGGCATGCGGGAGAAGAGAAATGGCTTCGTGAGGAAACGGAAAAACTGTATGAACAACTGCCAAACCGCGAGGCGATCTTCCGCTTCTACCTGGTCTCACACGGCCCGGAAATGTCGCCCAGTAAGCGCGCGGCACTGATCAGCCGATGGAGGGCGCGGTGGGGCGCACCAGGGGCCGAACTACGCGCGGTGTTCGAACGACTCCGCGGACTTGCCCCAGCCTCGCGTGCCAGGGTGCTGCTGCCGGCGCCGAACCAGTTGCTTGCCCCACCGCCGAAGATGGTGGGACGGGACGGGCTGCTGTCGTCTTTGGTCGATCACGTACAGGGCAGGCAGGCCGTGGGTGCAACCGCGGTCGTCCTGCTGAGCGGGCTGGCCGGCGTGGGCAAGACCGCGCTGGCCTCGTGCCTCGCTCTGCAGCTGAGGGACCGGTTCCCGGACGGAATCCTGCACGGCGAGCTTCGCGGGTTCGCGGGGAAGGATGTGCAGCCCATCGATCCCGAGGGCATCTTGGACGGCTTTTTGGCCCAACTTCCGCCGCAAGCCCCCGCCGTGGGACTGGAGGCGAAGAGCGTCGCGTTGCGATCAGCGCTTGCTCACCGATCGATGTTGATCGTCCTCGACGACGCCGCACAAGCCGACCAGGTCCTGCCTCTCCTCCCCGGGCCTGGCACCTGCGCCGTCATCGTCACCAGCCGGAGCACACTGGACGACCTGCGCGCATACCGCGATGTCCATGTGGCCGCCTTGGATCCGCTTGTCCACCCGGCCGCCAAGGAACTGCTTCAGGACCGGTTCTCCCCGGCGGACCGCCAGAGGCACGCCCAGTCCTTCGACGAACTGGCAAGGCTGTGCGGACATCTCCCTCTGGCACTCGTCGTGATCAAGAGCAGGCTGGAGCACCGTCCCGCTAGTGCGCTTCCGGCTCTTGTGCGGAAGATGGCGGAGGAAAAGGAGCGACTGCGGGTCCTGCACCGGACGGACCAGGATCTGTCCGTGCTCACCGCATTGAGTTGTTCCGCACTGGCACTGAGTGAGAACGCGAGACGGCTGCTGTGGCAGCTCGCCACGCATCCCGGCCCGAGCATCGGCTGGGATGCGGTGATGGACCTCGGAGCCGTCGGCGGCGGAACGGATGCCGATCACGCGGTGGAGGAACTCTCGACGGCCAATCTGGTGTACCTGCATGCCGAACGCTACTGCCTGCATGACTTGGTGCGGGCTTTCGCCCGCCATGAGATGGAGGTGACTTTTCCCGTCCCGAGAACGGAATTCGAAGCCGAGACCGTGCGGCAGATCTTGGAGCATCAGCTGCACAACATCCATGCCTGCGACCGGTTGCTGAACAGCCAACGGCGACTGCCCATCGGAGAAGCCGACGGCGTCACTGTGGCAGAGCCGGAGTCAGCTGAACGTGCCATGGAGTTTATGGACGAGGAGTACGACACGACTCTTCAGTGCACCGAATTGGCGATGAGGCTGTCGCTCAACTCCTACACCTGGCTGTTGCCGACGACTCTGGTCACGTATCAGTGGCGCCGACGGCGTCTCGGTGATGCCCGTTACTTTCTCAATCGGGCGGTGGATGCCGCAGAGGACGCTGCCCTTCCCGTTGACCGCGCCTTGTTCTACCGGGTAGTGGCCGGGACCCACTGGAGGCTGGGGGAGTTCGAGCTCGCAGTGGGTGCCTTGCGCCGGGCGGTGCGGTTGAGCGAGGAGGATGACAGCGCGGTCGGCCGGATGAGCCTGGCGCGCTCCATCCAGGTTCTGGCCAGCACCCTGCGCAAACAGGGAAGGCACGAGGAAGCTGAGTACTACCACGGACAGGCCCTGGAGCTGTATCGAGAGCTGTCCGACTCGGTGGGTGAGGCGGAGGCACTGACCGGGCTCGGCACGATCCACTACGACCGCGGGGAGTACGACGCTGCGTTGCGCCAGTGTGCGGACGCCCTCCGCGCCATTGATGGCCTGAGCATGAACAGTCAGGACCACGTCCTCAACGGTCGCGCCGACGTGTTGTACACACTCGGCAAGATTCACCACGCGCGAGGTGAGGGCAACGAGGCCGACAAGCTCTACGAGCAGGCTGCGAATATCTATCGCGAGTTGGGCCACTGGGCTTATGAGGACAAGGTCTCGTGGTTGCATGCCGACGTTCTCGTGGCGGGGGCGCGTACGCACGAGGCGGCGGCCGTATTGGAGCGCGTTCTGCGTCTACGCGAGCACATGGGCGGTGCGGGCGTCCAAGAGGTTCGCGACCGCTTGGGGACGCTGAGATGAAGTGCCGCCCCGCCTGTGTCAGAGCGTCGGCGCATGCGTGCGGTAGTACTCGGTGGGGTCGGGCCGCAGCGGCTTTCGCGGGCGTCGGGAACCCGGCACGGGCAGATGCGGACGCAGGGCGGCGAAAACTTCTCGCACAGTTGCAGGGCGGCGCTCCAGATCGCGGTCCACCATGCGCAGTGCCAGCGGGGCAAGCTCCGGGAGCAGGGCCACGAGGCGTTCGGGCGGCAGAACGGGCTGGACCGGGTGGCACTTGCCGATAATGCCCGCCCTCGACCCTCCGTAGGGCCGTTGCATGACCGTCATCTCTATCAGCATGCAGCCCAGCGCGAAGATGTCAGCCTGTCCGGTGATTCCGTTTGGGTTTGCGTTGAGCTGCTCCGGCGGTGCGAAACCCATGGTTCCGCAGGGGAATTCGATGCAGGCTCCGGCCTCGACGGCGAGACCGAGATCGAACAGTCGGATTCGCCCGTCCGGCTCCACCATCACGTTGTCCGGTTTTACGTCGCGGTGGACGAGATTGTTGTCGTGGACGTGATCAAGGATCTCACAGAGCTGTCCGATGATTGACGCGACAGTGGTGACATCTCGCACGGGCCGGACTGATTCCAGGGCCGTTGTCAGCAGAGTCCCTTCCATGAACTCCATGACAATACAGCGCTGGTGCCGGTAACGACCGAACGCGAATATACGCGGGATGCCAGGTGTCCCGGCCAACTTTTGGATGTACTCACCTTCTCCTGTCAGTTCCTCCGACAGGAGGTCGAAATAACGGGTCGACTCGAAACCCTGTTCGTTCTGGACTTTGATTGCCGACTTCCGGCCACTGGTCTTTTCGTATCCGACGTACAGCTCCGCCTGCCCGCCGCTACCGGCAAGCTCGTGGATTTCGTATGTCTCTTCGATATCGCCGATGTCCTTGATCAACCCCATGGTCGCCTCTCTTTCATGCCCCGGGCCCACTGCCGGTCGACCTCCAGCATGCCAACCAGGGCCCTTCACCCACCGGAAAGGAACGAGAATGACCGATTCGTGGTTGCCCCCGGACGGAGTCCGGCGGACGTCCGACGCCATCAAGGTGGCCGTCGGAATGTTCAAGGGAACCGAATACCGCTGTCCTGCCTCGGATGCGCTCAAGGCGCGAGGCTATCGACCCACACAGCGCCCCGCGCGCCATCACGAACTGCTGGAACACTTCACCTTCGGTCCCTTCATGGCAGCCTGCGACGCACGCGCCCCGCGCCCACCAGCCGACGAACCGGGGGACGGGTGGGCACGGCCTCAAAAAGGGGGGCACGACGGCCTGCAGCGGTGGACGGAGCACGCGTCGGCCTCTTACGAGGAGGCCTTTCCTGTTGACCTGAACAATCCTCTGACGGAGGTTACGGAGCCTTGGACCTATCGCCACCAGCCCGTCGGCGCCGACCCGTGGGGAGCCCGCGAGTACCGGTTCACCGTCTGGGGCCGGTGCCTGCGGTCGGCTGACGGGACGCTACGCGAACTCCGGCTGCCGGTGAACCGATTGCGCCAGGAATCCCCACCCGAGGCTTTCGTCGCCGCAGCGGCCCTGGTGCTCTCCGAGGGCGTTCCGGGTCCCCTGCCCGAGCAAGTCCGGATCGTGGAGGTGGCGCTGCTCGACGGCCAGGTGCGTACGCTCTTCGACGGCACCCGAGGCGAGGCGGTGAGCCGCTACCGCGAGCACGGCCCCGCAGCGTTGAAGGCGCTGCTGGACAGCAGGGACTTCCGGCCCGGTTCCTCCTGCGCGGAATGTTCCTACGTGTCTGTCTGCCCCGCGCTGCGCCGGGCGCCCGGACTGCTCGGCATCGAAGCCCCGGGGCGGCCGCGGCGGACCTGGTCCGTCACCAACGGGCGAAACTATCAGATCTGTCCCGCGCGGGACCACCTTCGACGGCTGCACCTTCCCACGGCGGATGCCATCGAACGCGGCTCGGCCGCCGAACGGGGCCGCGCAGTCCACGCGTACCTCGCCGCACGCCACAGCAGGAGTGTGCTGCGGCCCTGTACGGCAGACGTGCCCGACGAGTGGGTCCCCGAGGGCTTCGACCTGGACCCTGACCAACGCGCCCTCGGCGCACGGCTGCTGCGCAGGCACGCCGCCGTGTGCCCGCTCCGCTGCGTACGGGACGGAACGGACGTGCGCAACGAGCCGCGGGTCGTGCGCCATGACACTGCGGCCGACGTCGTCGTGATCGCCGCTCCGGACGTCCTCTACCGGGACGCGGACTCCTGGGTGTGGCGGGAGACGAAGACATCGGCCGGCGACCGGCCCGGAGGCCGGCCGCTTCTTGAACGGTTTCCGCAACTGGCCCTGGGGGTGGTGCTTCTCGCACGAGGGGACCTGGGCGGGCAGCCGGGCCGCAGCCGCGTCGAGCTGGAGGTGCTGCGTCCAGGCGGCGCCGACCTGGAGATCATCGATCCGTTCGCCCCCGCGGCGCGTTCTGCCGCAGAGGATGTCCTGCGGGACCTCATCGGGGGCTGGCACAGTGACGACCACTTCGTGGCGACCCCCGGTGCTGCCTGTATGCAGTGCGAAGTGGCCCGCTGGTGCCCTTCGGCCCTCCGCGCGGACGAGGCGGCCTGATGACCCCCGCGACGGGACCCCGGTCCGGGGATGTGGACAGCGCGAGCCGGGACATCCCGGAGCATGAGGACACCGGAACCCGGCTCTTCCGTGAGCTGTCGCGCATGGTCGTGGCTCTTGCCGACCGCGGTGGCCTGCGGTCGTTCACACTGCCGTATCCGCCCATGGCGCAAAGCGTGCTCGACCGAGTTGTACTCCACTGCCTCCACACCGGGGAGGTGCCGCCTAACAGCCTGCCCGAACTGCTCGAATGGTGCCGACTCCGATCCGCTGGTGACCGGCCTTTCACCGTTTCGCCGGTCCTGGTCACGCCCGAGGCGACGCTCGTTCACCGGATCGGCCTGGCTCCCACCCGAACATGCCTGGAACTGGCCTCGACCTGCCCCGGGGGTGGGGGCGAGACGACGGCCCTGGAACTCCTCGCCGAATTGGAAGCCCGATGCGGATCGGCGGAGCGGTATCTCCGCTGCCGCCAGTTCCTCGCACACAAGGTCATGGTGCACAAGGACGACCGCTTCAGGCGCGGCTGGAGCAACGCAGTCTGGAGTCGGGTGCGCGACCTTTACCACCCCGTACCCGAAGCTCTGCTCGTCGAGGGCACGCTCCTGCGCTGCGCCGACTGCCGCCTACCTGCCCGCTTTCCCGGCCGAAGGGCTCCGGAGCACGGTGCGCTGGTGTCCGGCGCGAACACCTGGTGCGAGGCAGAGGAGTGCCCGCACGGCGTGCGCCTGGAACTGATCCGTGATCCCGACCAGGTCCGGATCCTGAGCAGGCCACTGCGGGCGTTCGTTGCGCTTCCGCTTCGCGTCGAGGAAGCGGCGCTCACCGAGCTCGACCGCTTCGGTGTCGGATACGAGGCCCTGCCGGGTGAGCTCAACGCCTACCGCCTGCTCGGAGACGGCCGTCGGGTGCGGAGCCTGCACGCTTATGACCGTCTCCAACCGACCTTGCTGGCAGCCCGACTCGCCTCACGTACCGCAGAGATCGCCGACGGTACGGCGGTGGTCGTGCCGCGTCGGCTCGCCGACCGGGCGGGCTATCGGGCCGCCTTCGTCGCGGCGCTGCCGGAAGCCGTCCGGCAAAACGTTCTCCTGACCACACCCGAGGAGCTGGTACGGGACCTTGCCGCCGTCGCGCCGCGGGCAGCGTCGCCCTCCGGTGCGGTCGACCGGTCAAGCCCCGGCACACCCGGCCAGGCAGGCGCTCTGGCCACATTCGAGACGAATGGAGACCCGGATGCGTAGCCTCACTCCGCCCCTGGCCCAACTGATCTCCGAGCTGCACACAGCTGCGGGACCTGAAGTGCGCTCACCGGCGCTGGAGTTCTTCTGCCAGATCGAGCTGGGGCTCCACCTCCAGCAAAAGCTCATGCAGGGCACCCCCGCCGGTCATGCCTGGGTGCTGTTCAGCGGCTACGGATTCGTCCAAGCGTACGGTGTGCCGCTGCCGCCGGACGCCGAACGCATCCTGCGAGTGGCCCGGCACTCCCTATGGACGCTGCGCAGGAGCCGGGCGTGGCGTGAGGCACTCGAACGCTACCAACGCTTCCCGGCTCCGATGCGCGGATTCGACGTCCCGGACCCGGAGAGCCCGGCCAGCCTCCGAGAGGTCTCCCTCGGATGCGACCGATGGGGCGTCTACGACCGACTGCTGCGTTTCGCACCGCCGATCGCCGGGAAGCGGCTGCCGGTGGCGGGACAGGGCCCCCACGCCTTCTCCCTCAGCCGTTCCACCGCAGTGGCCGAGATCCCGCCGCTGGCGCGCGCCCCCCTGGTGGCCCACGACATGGACCTTGAGCCGGCCGGCTCTGGTGAGCCACTGACCTTCCGGATGGCCGACCTGGAACGTACTGCGGCGGAGATGGACGCCATCCACGACCGCTCGGGCACCGACCGTGCCCCACGCTGGCTCGAACGGCTCCGGGAGTTCCAGATGTCCAGCAGGAAGGACGGGGCCTTCCAGAAGACGGACGAGTTCACCGTTGACGGCATCCAGCACCTGCTGGGCATCGTCGGCGCAGGCAAGAGCACGCTGCGCGACATCATCGCGATCCACCTCGCCGGCTTAGGGAAACGAACCACGGTCGTCGTCTCCGACGTTGCCGAGGTGTTGAAGTTGGTCGAGCAGTACAACCTCTACACCGGTGGGGCCGCGGCTCCGGTGCTCGGCCTGCATGGCCGTGAGCGGCACGCCCAGCGACTGCACCGCCGCCTCGCAGGCCGGGGGGAGCACCGGCTGCTGGCCCACGACAACCCGGCGTTCACCTATCTCGGCACATCCTGCGTCCTCAATCCCACCTTGCGCGCTCCTGCCTCCGCACCGCTCACGTTCGGCGAAGCTCCCTGCACTCGTCTACGACCGCCGACCACCCCCGGCCGACGTAGCGGAGGAGGTAACACGCCGGAGTGGCAGAAGCAGATGGTGAGCTGCCCGCTGTGGTCCGTCTGCCCCCGGCACCACGGATCCCGGGCACTGGTGGGCGCGTCCATCTGGGTCGCCACGGCGCCTGGTCTCATCGATTCCTCGCCGCCGCGTCCGCAGAACGGCGAACGTGTGCGCTACTTCGAACTCGCCTGCCGCCGCAGCGACCTGATGATCGTCGACGAGGCGGACCGGGTGCAGATGAACCTCGACCGGACCTTCGCGCCCGCGGTGCTGCTCGCCTGCGACGAGGAAAGGGGCTTCATCGACGTACTCACCCGGCACAAGATCCGAGAGCTCGCAGCCAGCGGCCGTACTCAACTGTCCGATCGCGACGTGGAGAACTTCTCCGCTGCTCTCAACACAGCAGGTACGGCGACGGACAGGCTGTACGCGATGCTGGTCTCGCAACCGAAGCTGCGAACTTGGGTCCGCGTTGGCTATTTCAGCGCCTGGACACTGCAACTCGGGCTGCTGGACGAGCGTTACCCATTGCCGGACGACGGCGATGCCGATGACCCGAACCGGGCTCCGCGAGAGGCATTGGGGGAACTGTTCGACGCCTTCCGCGACAACCCCTTCGGCGACCGTCCGCGCCGACCTGAGGAGAACTTCGCACATCTCACCGCCCTCCTCAACGAGCTGCTCCACACAGGGAACCCGGAGAGCACCCGGCGCAGCCTCACGACGGTGATGGACCAGGTCTTCCATCTCGACGAGTCATACATGGCCGGCAGGCAGAGGGAGTACGACAACGACCTCGCCGCGTGGCAGAGGAAGAAACAGGAACTCCAACGCAAGTCGGCCGGAAGCGGCCGAGAGCGCAAGACGCCACCACCGCCTCAGAGCCCGAAGGAGTGGCGCGAAGAACTCGCCAGGCGTTTCGAGTTCACTTTGCTACTCAGCGCGCTGGAACCGCGCCTGGCGATGATCAACGCCATGTGGCCGAGGGTCGAGGCGTCCCTCAGCCTCGGCTTCAACGAGATGTACCGCAGACCCCGGGACTACGGCCCACTCGTGCCCGAAGCTCCGATGGGCAATGTGATCGGCTTCCAGTTCCGGGTGGAAGGCGAGGACAAGGGAGGCATCCGCAGTGGTGAACTGACCTTCTTCCGCTGCAGCGGAGTCGGCCGGGAACTGCTCAGGGAAGCCCCGCATCTGGCATCCGTCGACGGCCGTCCCGGCGCCCACCTCCTGCTGATGTCCGGCAGCAGCTGGGCAGCGAAGTCCAGCCGCTACCACGTCGCCGTACCGGTCGGCGTGATCATCGAGCCACCTGGGGAGGTGACCGAGCGCATCGCGGCCAAGAGCAGCATGCGCTTCGAATTCCTTGATGACGGAGACGAGATGATGCGGATCTCGGGGTCCGACATCGATGAGCGGCCGGAGAAGCTGCGCCGAATCGCGACCTGGCTCGGCGCCGGAATGGAGGAGGTCGAGGACGGTGGGCCCCTGGAACGGGAACTGCTCTCCCTGCCGAAGGACCGCGACCAGATCCTGTTGCTGGTCGGCAGCTACCAGGAGGCCCGGCTGGTGGCCGACACCCTGCACGGCCTCAACGACCGGTGGCGGGACAGGGTGCTCTGTCTGATCTCGGACGACGAAGAGATCGACGAAGAGGACCGCGCTGCGTCCGCCGGCCGGGCACGGACACTGCGGCGCGGAGACGTCGAGCATCTCAAGGATCTCGAAGGGGACATCCTGGTGGCGCCGCTGCTCGCCGTCGAGCGGGGTCACAACATTCTCAACGATGATGCCGAGGCGGCCATCGGGACCGTGTACTTCCTTGCCCGCCCGAATCCGCACCCCGAGGATCTCTCGTTGGCAGTCAACGCCATCAACGACTGGATCGTCCGTATGCGGGACAACGGCCGCTTCGCTGCGTGGATCCGCGGCGGGAGCACCATCGAAGCGGGGGCCGAGGAGTTCCGCCGCCAAGCCCGCTCACGCTGGTATCAACTGCTGCAACGTCCGCTGGCCTGGAGCCGCCTGGGCTCCGACCGGGAGCAGGTCACGTGGGACATGCTCGTCCTGATGTGGCAGGTGATCGGCCGCCTGGTGCGCGGCGGAGTGCCGGCGCGGGTCGTCTTCGTTGACACCGCCTTCGCCCCCAACCGTGCGGCGCGCCCGTCGCGGCCCGACACCGAGACGTCCAGCCTGCTGCACAGCGTCTTCGCTGTGCTCGACCCGTACTTCGCCGATGACAGCAAACCCGCCGACGAGCGGTTCATGGTCCGGGCTCTCTACGAGCCCCTGTGGCGCATGCTGGGCCGCTGCCTCGCCGACACCCCTTCCTGTCCTCAGCCGTAGCCCGTCGTCAATGTCACTGTTCATGGAGGTACCGCGTGTATCAGACCATCCGTGTCACGGCCTATGAGCCTGATCCGGCGCACGGTCCCTGGCAGGAGGAACTTCAGGTGATGCGACTCGGTGAGCAACTGCACACCGAACTCACGAGTCGCTGGGAGCAGGCCCATCCCGGAGCCGACCACCCGCTCAGGCTCCCCCTGAAGCGTCTCAACTCCCTACTGCTCGGCATGGCCCCCGGCGTCCTCGCCACTGGCCGCAACGCCGGGACCGACGGTCGGCTCCCCTGGCTGTACGCGCACGAGCCCGTACCGCACGAGGTTCTTGCCCCGCTGGTGGCGACCTGGGCGGGCGGGATCTTTCGGCGGGACGACGAGGAGGACGGCGCAGGAGACTGGGAGCTTGAGGACGAACTGCTCGCCGAAGGAACAGCTACCGCGCTCGGGCTCCCGACGTGGGAGGCCGAGACCGTTGACCTCACTGAGACCGTGATGTCCGTTGGCGGCACCGCGGAACCCCTGCGTCGCCTCTACAGCCTGCTACCTGAGCAGGTCGCGCTGCGTCTGGCCGCTCGCCCCTTCAGGACCCGCGGGGCCACTCTTCGCTTCCGGGTGGTGAGTACGGGCGGCGGCGCGGAACTGATCTCCTGGCCACCGCAGCGGTACGAACGACGCAAGGAGACCTGGTACTACTCCGCGCAGGTAAAGATCACTGTTCACACGGTGCCCTTCGCTCCCCGCTTTCGCTTGCACGTATCCACCGGGGTTCGCCGCTGGGCCACCCGCCTGGAGCTGCGCCCACATCAGATGAGCGGTGCCACCGTCCTGTTGGATGCCCCGCTTCCCTGGCCCGGGGGCCCCGGGCGGCACCCCCGGCTCATGAGGAACACCCTCGGTTACGACCGGCGGCGCCGGGAGATCGCTTGGCGCCGCCACAGCCCCGCTCTGCTGGTCCCCGAGCTGGACATTGTGCGCCGTTATCCGGACCCGGCGGAGCTGTTCACCTCACCGGACAAGTGGATCACTGGGCGTGGCGATGTCGCGGCCGGCATCGTCCATCACCCAAGGCTCGGTTCCCACGAGGTCGGACTGGGCCTCATGCCTCGCGAACGGGCCGAGATCGACGGCTGGGTCGAGGAGGGGCTTCGGCCCGTATTGCGCCGCGTCGCCGACCTGGGCCGGGTCACCCGTCGGAACACCCCCTCGCTGTTGCCCCGCTCGGTCAAGAAGGACGAACCCTTGACCCGCGAAGCGCAGTTGGCCCTGCGCCGGCAGGCCGCGCTGGGCCGTGCGCTGGGCGGCCGTCCCCTGGATGTCGAGGTCCTCTGGCAATCCGTCGAGACACGCGCGGCGCTACTTGTGGAACTGCCGAAACTCATCGGGCTGCCTCCCGGCAGTGGACGGGAGATCGGCGACGACACCTGGCAGTGGCGGGCGGACGACATCGAGATCAACGTCAGGACGCGCCCTGCGGGAGCGCTTCTCAGTCCGCTGCCGACATCCGGAAACCGCACCCGGCGACGTGCTGTCCGTCTTGCCGATGCCATCAACGACCGTTGCGCGCTGGCGGACGAGCACTTGGAACCGCCACGAAGCAGCGCTGCTCTCGTGGTCGCCGAGATCGCGGACAAGAGCCAGTTCGCCGCGCAGCCCGATTCCGATCCCAAGCACGCGCTCCGCCTGGCGTGGGCGAGGCAGGGGCGGATCAGCCAGTTTATGAACCTGCCCACTGCGGCAACCTCTCTGGAACACCGCGCCCGCTGGACCTGGCTCGACGCCTTCCGGCAACTTGGCGCGATCAGCCCGCCCGCCCACCGGGTGGGTGCCGGTATCCCGGGCGACCTTCAGTACGCGGCGCTGTGGTTGGTGCGCTACACCGCTAACGGGCCGACCCGCTGCACCGACCGTCGACTCGTCGCGGTTCGCGTACGTCCGCAGGAGGGTCCGGGAGCAATTG
The DNA here is from genome assembly GCF_042716895.1 of Streptomyces sp. NPDC058653. Classification (NCBI taxonomy): domain Bacteria; kingdom Bacillati; phylum Actinomycetota; class Actinomycetes; order Kitasatosporales; family Streptomycetaceae; genus Streptomyces; species Streptomyces sp. NPDC058653. The sequence goes on from NZ_JBHXRM010000006.1 coordinate 43,404, forward strand.
AAGGCTGGGACGACGAGCGGTCAACGTGGGTCCCCTATCCGCAGCTTCTGCTCTCGCTGGCAGACGGGAACGTTCGGAACCGTTGGCGGCGGCACGACTTCGACAGCGATGGCGTCGACGAGCGGTGGCAAAGGGAAGCCCAGCGGCAGATCAGGGCCCTCCTGTTTCAACTGAGGGAACAGCCGACGCTGTTGCTGGCAAGCTCGGCGAACCTACGTCAGTGCTGGCCGCGGCTGAGTAATGGCTCCCTCTCACGGGACATGCTCGGCTTCGGGACCGAGCCGGACCAGCGCTTGACGATGTACGGAAGCGATCTGCGCGTGGTCCTGGTACGTGACGCGAACAACCGCGAAGAGGTGCCCGAGTGGTACGCACACGACGGGGACGACCGGATCGGGTTCGCCGAAGGCGTCTGGGGTTCGGCCGAGCCGGAGAACCGGGTCTTCGCCAGCACGGCCAGCACACCCCACACGGCGGTGCTCCCCAAGGGCTTGAGGAAGCTGGTCCCGACATCCGAATCCCGTACCGCACCGGGCAAAACCGCCTGGAACCCCGCACAACTCGAGATGACCGTCCTCGGCTGTCTCACCGAGAAGGCCCTGACCGAGTCCGACCGCGCCGCTACGACACCTGACCGCCCCGCGGAATGGGCCACGCTCACCCATCAACTGCGCTATCACGACGACTACCCGCCGCTGGGCCGCCCCCTCCCGCTGCATCTGGCACGCCTCGCTGCCGAATACGTACTTCCACTCGCGGAGGCTCCGACCGTTCCCGCGACCGGGACAGGCTCCTGACACTCTCCGAGCAAGAGAACGTCGAGGGCCGCCGCCCTGAACATCAGGACGACGGCCCTCAGCAGCAGAACTGACGCGTCATCAGCGCCCCGCGCTCCCGGTAGCAGCAGCCTTGGCCTAAATGTCGTAGTACAGCTCGAACTCGTGCGGGTGCGGGCGGAGTTGGATCGGGGCGATTTCGTTTGTGCGCTTGTAGTCGATCCACGTTTCGATCAGGTCCGACGTGAACACCCCGCCCGCCTGGAGGTACTCGTTGTCCGCCTCCAGGGCTTCCAGTACCGCCGGGAGGGAGGTCGGGACCTGGGCCACGTCCGCGTGCTCCTCCGGGGCCAGTTCGTAGAGGTCCTTGTCGATCGGCTCCGCCGGCTCGATCTTGTTCTTGATGCCGTCGAGGCCCGCGAGGAGCAGGGCCGAGAAGGCGAGGTACGGGTTGGACGACGGGTCCGGGGCGCGGAATTCGACGCGCTTGGCCTTCGGGTTGGAGCCCGTGATCGGGATGCGCATCGCGGCCGAGCGGTTGCGCTGCGAGTAGACCAGGTTGACCGGGGCCTCGAAGCCGGGGACCAGGCGGTGGTACGAGTTCACCGTCGGGTTCGTGAAGGCCAGCAGCGACGGGGCGTGCCTGAGGATGCCGCCGATGTAGTAGCGGGCGGTGTCCGAGAGGCCCGCGTAACCCTGCTCGTCGTAGAAGAGCGGGTCGCCGCCCGCCCACAGGGACTGGTGGACGTGCATGCCGGAGCCGTTGTCGCCGAAGATCGGCTTGGGCATGAACGTCGCGGTCTTGTTGTTGCGCCAGGCGACGTTCTTCACGATGTACTTGAAGAGCATCAGGTCGTCGGCCGCGGCGAGCAGCGTGTTGAACTTGTAGTTGATCTCGGCCTGGCCGGCGGTGCCGACCTCGTGGTGCTGGCGCTCGACGTCGATGCCGACGCCGTCCAGCTCCAGGGAGATCTCCGCGCGCAGGTCGGCGAAGTGGTCGACCGGCGGGGTCGGGAAGTAGCCGCCCTTGTAGCGGACCTTGTAGCCGCGGTTGTCCTCGGTCGAGCCGGTGTTCCAGGCGCCGGCCTCGGAGTCGACGTGGTAGAAGCTCTCGTTCGACGTCGTGTTGAAGCGCACGTTGTCGAAGACGTAGAACTCGGCCTCGGGGCCGAAGTACGCGGTGTCCGCGATGCCTGTGGAGGCGAGGTAGGTCTCGGCCTTCTTGGCGATGTTGCGCGGGTCGCGGCTGTACTGCTCGCCCGTGATCGGGTCGTGGATGAAGAAGTTGATGTTCACCGTCTTGTCGCGACGGAAGGGGTCGACCCGGGCGGTCGACAGGTCCGCGCGAAGCGCCATGTCCGACTCGTGGATCGCCTGGAAGCCACGGATCGACGAACCGTCGAAGGCCAGCTCGTCATCCGGGTCGAACGCCTTCGCCGGGATCGTGAAGTGCTGCATCACGCCAGGCAGGTCGCAGAACCGGACGTCTACGAACTTCACGTCCTCGTCCGCGATGAACTTCCTGGCGTCGTCGGCGTTCTGGAACATCCAGCTCCTCCTCCTCCCGTCCCCGGGGAGGGGCGGGGGTTTATCGCTACTGGTCGTGCGGCCAGTGCGGTGGCACACGCAGGACCCGACCATAGGTATGCGGGATTTCTCAAGCATGACCCATTTGTTTCGCCGAAGTTAACCGGCCCGGGTGTGCCGCGTTCCACAGATCAGCCACGGCGGCCGGAAACCGACGGGCTCTCGGCCCTCCGGCGCCGTACCTCTTGTCCCGGTTGTACCCCGTGGCCCGTCCCGTATCCCCGTACCCCCGGGGCCCTGTGCGCGGACCCCCGCGCAGTACCGTGGTCGGGTGGACAACAGGCAAGCAATCGGATCGTGGCTCTCCGGCCCGCGCGCGACGGCCGAGGAGATGGGCGCGGACTTCGGGTACCGGGGCGAGCGCCTCGGTCTGCCGAAGGAGGGCCCCGGTTCCGTCGCCCCCTTCGGGCGGCGCTTCGGCGCGCTCTTCCTCGACTGGGCGCTGTGCATGCTGATCGCGTACGGGCTCTTCGCCCGCGACGCGCAGAGCGCCTCCAACTACGCGCTCGGCATCCTCCTCGTCCTGAACATCGTCACCGTCGGGACCGTCGGCTTCACCCCCGGCAAGCGGGTCTTCGGGCTGCGGGTCATCTCCGAGGGCCGGGAGCGGCTCGGCATCGGCTGGGCCGTCGTCCGCAGCGCGCTGCTCTGCCTCGGGCTGCCCGCCCTCATCTGGGACCGCGACGGGCGCGGGCTGCACGACCGGCTCGGCCGCGCCGTACAGGTGCGGATCTGATCCGTGCGACCCGCGCGCCGCGCGAGCGAGTCGCACGCGCCGTAGGTCATCACGCGCCGTAGGTCATAGGGGAGGGCGGCGGAGGGGTAAAGCGATAACGACCCCCCAACCCCCGCCAAAGGAACGACACAGAACGGAGAAAGCCCAACTTACACCCCCCGCAGCACCAAAGCCACCGCCAAGGCGCCCAGCGCCGCA
>NZ_JBHXRM010000006.1:46710-243320 GCF_042716895.1 Streptomyces sp. NPDC058653
TTTTGGTCTTGGGGGGGGGCGGCTTGTTAATTCGGGTCCCCTCGCCGCCCTCGGCCGTCCATGGACCGGAGAAGTCCGGTCAGCGCATCTTTCCGCCGCGCGGCATCCGCATGCCCTTCGGCATCGGCCCCTTCGGCAGCGGCATGTTGCTCATCAGGTCGCCCATCGCCCGCAGCCGGTCGTTGGCCGCCGTCACCTGCGGGCCGGAGAGCACCCGGGGGAGTTTGAGCATCGTCGTACGGACCTTCTTCAGCGGCACCTGGCCCTCGCCGTCGCCGACGATGATGTCGTGCACCGGTACGTCCACGACGATGCGCGCCATCTTCTTCTTCTCGGCCGCCAGCAGGCTCTTCAGCCGGTTGGGGTTGCCCTCGGCCACCAGCACGATGCCGGCCTTGCCGACCGCGCGGTGGATCACGTCCTGGCTGCGGTTCATCGCGACCGCGGGGGTCGTGGACCAGCCCCGGCCCACGTTCTCCAGCACGGCCGCCGCCGCTCCCGGCTGGCCCTCCATCTGCCCGAAGGCAGCACGCTCGGCGCGGCGTCCGAAGACGATCGCCATCGCGAGGAAGGCCAGAATGAAGCCCAGAATGCCCAGGTAAATGGGGTGACCGACCAGAAAGCCGATCGCGAGGAGGACGCCGAAGGTGACGATGCCCACGCCCGCCAGGACGAGACCGACCCTCTTGTCGACCCGTCGGGTCATCTTGTAGGTGAGGGCGATCTGCTTCAGTCGCCCGGTTTCAGCCGCAGTGTCTGCGTTTTCCTTCCTCGCCATAACCGAAGTTTACGTGGCTCAGGAAGTGCGGCCCGACACGGCCTCCAGGACGTGCTGCGCCTCGACCCGGTCCTGGGCCCTGCGGCGGTCCTCCAGGACGGCCGTCCAGGCGTTCCTGCGGGCTGTGCGCTGGCCACCGCCGAGGAGGAGCGACTCCACGGCGCGCAGGGCGGTGGAGACGGTGGGAAGCGCGTGGGGGCGGCTGGCTGCCGCCATGACCTCGGTGAGGGGTGGTACCGGCGCGGCCTGCATGGTGGCTGTTCCCCCTAGGAACGAGTACGAGTGCGAGTGCGGATGGTGCTGGCGGTGCGGGTGGTACGAGCGCGGGCCCCGGCCGGTCCGGCCCGGCCGGCCGGGCCGGACCGCGAACCGGAATCGCCCGGTACCTGATGTCGAGGGTTACCCCTCGGTGTTACCAGTGCGTGACCAAGCGGTCAAACGGCCGTGAATGTCCGAAGCCGTACCTCCGAACGGTGCCGCGGCCCGTACCCGACCCCTTGCCTGCGGGGAGAGTACGGGCCGCGGCGTTGCGACCGTTACTGTTTAGTAGTCTCTTGTGCTCGGATTCACACAGCGGGCGCGCGCAACGGGTCGGCGGGAGCCGGCGGATTCACACCGCCTGGCGGACAGAGTCCGCGCTCCGGGCCTCCATCGCCTGCTGGAACAGCCGCCCCGCGCGGTACGAGGACCGGACCAGCGGCCCCGACATCACACCGGAGTAGCCGATCGCGTCGGCCTCGTCCTTCAGCTCCACGAACTCGTGCGGTTTCACCCAGCGCTCCACGGGGTGGTGACGCGCGGAGGGCCGCAGATACTGCGTGATCGTGATCAGCTCGCAGCCCGCGTCGTGCAGATCGCGCAGCGCGTCGCTGACCTCCTCACGGGTCTCGCCCATGCCGAGGATCAGATTGGACTTGGTGACCAGACCGGCCTCGCGGGCCCGTGTGATGACGTCGAGGGAACGCTCGTAACGGAATCCCGGGCGGATCCGCTTGAAGATCCTCGGCACCGTCTCGACGTTGTGCGCGAGCACCTCGGGGCGCGAGGAGAAGACCTCGGCCAACTGCTCGGGCTCGGCGTTGAAGTCGGGGATGAGGAGTTCGACCTTCGTACGGCCCTCCGTGCGCTCCGCGGTCTGCGCGTGGATCTGACGCACGGTCTCCGCGTACAGCCAGGCGCCGCCGTCCGGGAGGTCGTCGCGGGCGACGCCGGTGATCGTGGCGTAGTTCAGGTCCATCGTGACGACGGACTCGCCGACCCGGCGCGGCTCGTCGCGGTCCAGCGCCTGGGGCTTGCCGGTGTCGATCTGGCAGAAGTCACAGCGCCGCGTGCACTGGTCGCCGCCGATGAGGAACGTCGCCTCGCGGTCCTCCCAGCACTCGTAGATGTTGGGACAACCGGCCTCCTGGCACACGGTGTGCAGGCCCTCGCTCTTCACGAGCTGCTGCATCTTGGTGTACTCGGGCCCCATCTTCGCCCGGGTCTTGATCCACTCGGGCTTGCGCTCGATGGGGGTCTGGCTGTTCCGGACCTCCAGGCGCAGCATCTTGCGTCCGTCGGGTGCGACAGCGGACACGTCCGGCACCTCTCTCTGCTGGCGCGGCATTCGAATCTTCGGCGAACACCAGAGTACGCCCGTTGATTGCTTGGTACTGCGGGGCCATGGCGTCACATGGCCTTGTGCGGCGGTGTACAGCCCTCTGCCGCGACGTACGGCGTAGGGAGAACCCGAGGCCGCCGAGGGGCATTCCCCGGCGGCCGGCGCCGGTCCGACGGCTCCGGGCCCGGCGGGGACGGATCAGGCGCGCGCGGGCTGACCGGCAACGGCGGCGCCCGCCTCGGACTTCGCCGCGGCCGAGGCCTTGAGGGCCGCCTCCGCCTCGATGTCGCGAGGCTTCGGCTCCGCCTGCTCCAGGACGTTCCGCAGATGGTGCTCCACGACCGGAAGCACCTCGGCGACGGTGAGGTCGTGGCCCAGTTCGTACGAGAGCGAGGTCACGCCCGCGTCCCGGATCCCGCACGGCACGATCCTGTCGAACCAGGTGTTGTCCGGGTTCACGTTCATCGAGAAGCCGTGCATCGTCACGCCCTTCGCGACGCGGATGCCGATCTGGGCGAGCTTGCGGTCCTCGCGGCGCTGGCCCGCGTTGGAGGGGGCGTACTCCGGCCCGTTCAGCCGGGGGTCGAACTCCCCGTCGGCCATCCGCGGGTCGAGGTCCAGCGACAGACCGCCCGGGGCGCGGCGCTCCTCCACCGGATCGCCGAGCACCCATACGCCGCTGCGGCCCTCGACCCTGGTCGTCCGGACGCCGAAATCGGTCGCCGTACGGATCAGCGCCTCCTCAAGACGGCGTACGTGCGCCACCACGTCCACGGGGCGCGGCAGCTTCAGGATCGGGTAGCCGACGAGCTGGCCGGGGCCGTGCCAGGTGATCTTGCCGCCGCGGTCGACGTCGACGACCGGGGTGCCGTCCAGGGGACGCTCGCTGTCCTCCGTACGGCGTCCGGCCGTGTAGACGGGCGGGTGTTCGAGCAGCAGGCAGGTGTCGGGGATCTCGTCCGCGAAGCGGGCCGCGTGGACCTCGCGCTGCTTCTCCCACGCCTCCAGGTACTCGACGGCGTCGTCGCCGAAGCCCAGATGGACGAACCGCAGCTCACTCACGGCATTGCCTCCTTCGTCTGCGCCCGGTATCCGGGGGTGCGATCCGGGGTGTCCCCACGGCAACCGGGCACGTGCACATATCGCGCCTCAGCCACTGTACGGCCGCGTTCCGCGGAGTGGTCCGGCAGGCCCGCGGGGGCCGGGAGGCCTTACAGGACCGGTGTGGGCGGTACGTCAGCTAAGCCCGCAATCCTCACACGATCGGATGAATGTGGGACGAAGGTGACGGTGCGGGCAGCTCCGACCGCTAAATTCGCGCCGTTCCATGAGGGCTGCTCCCGGGGCCCGGAAGGCAGGAGACCGTACAGCTGATGTCGGAACGACCTCCGCAGCGCATCCCCAACCGCCAGCTCGCCGCGCTCATCGCAGAAGCCGGTTTCTCCAACGCAGGTCTCGCCCGCCGGGTGGACCAGCTCGGGCTGGAACACGGCCTCGACCTGCGGTACGACAAAACGTCCGTGACCCGGTGGCTACGCGGACAGCAGCCACGCGGCACCACACCCGCGCTGATCGCCGAGGTGTTCACACGCCGGCTCGGCCGCCGGCTCTCCGCGCAGGACCTGGGGCTGGACGCCTGCGCGCCCGTGTACGCGGGGCTGGAGTTCGCGGCGACCCCGGAGGAAGCCGTCGACATCGTCGGCGGGCTCTGGCGCAAGGACTCGGGGAGCCACGCGGAGCTGCGGAAGATCGCGTTCACCCCCGCCGGGCTCGTCGTGCCGAGCCGCGACTGGCTGATCGGGCGCGCGGACGAACGGGTCGGCCACGACGCGCCCTCGTCGCCGCCCGGCACCGCCCCGGCGGCGGGGCAGCCCTCGGGTCACCAACTGGCGGCGGCCGGGGGCGCGGGCACCCCCTCGTACGGGACACAGTCCTCCTACGGAGGCGGCAGCGGGGGCGGTGGCGGGACACGCGCGGGCGACGCCGCGATGGGCGCCCGGGTGCCCCTCCAGGGACGGTCCACGGTGCCCCGCCAGACCGTCCCCGCCGGGATGCCGCCGCTCCGGCAGACGGACCGCCTCGCCGGGCAGCGGGTGGGCAGCGGCGACGTCGCCGCCCTGCGCTCCGTCAGCGACCTGTTCCGCACCCTGGACCAGGCGTACGGCGGCGGCCACGCCCGCCAGGCGCTCGTCCGGTACCTGGAGCACGAGTGCGAGCCGATGCTGCGCGGTGTCTACGGGGAGTCCACCGGCCGGCGGCTGTTCGCCGCCGCGGCCGACCTGACCAGACTGGCGGGCTGGACCTCGTACGACATCGCCGCGCACGGACTCGCCCAGCGCTACTTCGTCCAGGCGCTGCGGCTGTCCCAGGCGGCGGGCGACCGGGCGTACGGGTCGTTCGTGCTGATCACCATGAGCCGGCAGGCCGTCTATCTCGGCCATGGCAGGGAAGCCGTCCAGCTCGCCCGCGTCGCCCAGCAGGGTGTCGGCTCGTCCGCGCCGCCCGTCGTACAGGCACTGCTGCACTCCGTCGAGGCGCGCGGCCACGCCGTGCTCGGCGAGGCGCGGGCCTGCACCGCCTCGCTGGCACGCGCCGAGCGCGCCCTGGAGTCGGCGCGTCCCGGCGACGACGTGCCGCACTGGGCGCGCACCTTCGACGAGGGCCAGCTCGCCGACGAGTTCGCGCACTGCTACCGGGATCTCCAGCAGTACCGCGCCGCCGTCCAGCACGCCGAGCGCTCCCTGCACCTGCGGTCGCCCGCGTTCGCGCGCAGCCGGCTCTTCTGCCGCGTGGTGCTGGCCTGCGCCCGCCTGGGGCTCGGTGAGCTGGACCAGGCGTGCGCACTCGGAGCGGAGGCGGCGCAGCAGGCGACGGAGATCCGGTCGGCGCGTGCGGTGGACTACGTACGGGACTTCGAGCGGCGGCTGGAGCCGTACCGGGAAGCGCCCGCGGTACGCAACTACCGGGACCGGATCGCGGCGTTCGGCTGAGCGGTGGTGCGGGGTGGTGCGGTCCGGGGCGCTCCGGTCGCGGTGCCCTCTACGCCGCCGTGGGGAGCTGGACGGCCCCGTCGCCGGGTCGTACGCCCAGGTCGTGCAGGATCGCGTACGCGGCCCTGCGGCCCGACGAGAGCGCGCCCTGGACGGTGCTCGTGTCGCGGTGGTCCCCGCACACGTACAGCCCCGACAGCAGCCGCACCTGACGGCGCAGATCGTGCGGCGCCGGCATGGCGGGGACCGCCTCCGCGTCGTGCTGGACCGCCAGCAGCTCCCAGTCGGCGGTGGACGTGCCGTACAGCGTCGCGAGATGCGCGCGGACCGCGCCGTCGAGTTCCGGCCCGGGAGGCGGCGTACGGAGCCCCAGCACCGTCGAGGAGATCAGCGGCCGGCCCGCCGGGGCGCGCGACGGGTCCACCGCGCTCATCACCGTCGTGTGGGCGACGGGGCCGCCGCGCCGGTCCCCGTCCAGGAGCAGCGCCGGTTCGGTCATCGGGGCGGTGGGAGCCGTGTGGTGAAGGACCGTCACGGGGTGGAAGTCCGGCACCCGCAGCCCCGGCAGCAGCTCGGCGGCGGCGCGGGCGCCGGTCGCCACGAGCAGGGAGCGGCAGGAGATCTCGCCGTGCTCCTTCGTGCCGACGGAGCTGATCGACGCGTCCGTCACGCACACGCCCGTCCGCACGGTGCCGGGCGGCAGCGTGGCCGCGAGCAGCTCCGGCAGGGCGGAGGCGCCGCCCTCGGGGACGCAGAGCCGGCCCCGGGAGAAGCTCCGCAGGGCGAGGTCGGCGCAGCGGCTGGAGGTGGTGAGGTCGGGGTCGCAGAGCAGCGCGGACAGCAGCGGGCGTACGAAGCCGTCGACCGTACGCGCGGGCAGTCCGCGCGCGGAGAGCGCGGCGAGGGCGGGGCGTTCGGGACGGGCCAGCAGACGGTTCACCGGGGTGGTCGCGAGACGGCCGAAGGCGGCGTGCAGGCGGGCCTGGTCGAGGGCGTTGCCCAGCGGGGGGCGGGAGACCGGCCGGGCGGCCCTGACACCGCCCGGGACGCGGGTCCGTGCCGTCCTGGCGCGTGGGGCGCTTGCCAGGGCGCGTGCGGCGGTCAGTGCGCCCCGCGCGCTCCCTGCGCTGACGGTGACGCCGGCCCGGTGGTGCCGGCCCTCGCTGTGGACGAGCACGCCCGGCGAGAACGGCCGGAGCGCGGCGTTCGTCAGCGCGGGTGTGCGGAGCAGTTCCGGGTACGAGGTGTTGAGCAACTGACCGACACGGTCGAGCCGGAAGCCGTCGAGGTGGTCGGTGGCCATTCTGCCGCCGACATGGGGGGCGGCCTCCAGGACCATGACCGTCACGCCGGCGCGGGTGAGCTGATGAGCTGCCGACAGGCCTGCGATCCCGGCGCCAATGATGACGACGTCCGCGTGATGTTCAGTGTTGAGCACGTGCCCCTCCCCGAGGTCGGCGCGGCTGTACGGTCCGGGGGCTGGTGCCCCGCCCGGCTCGGGGAATACCCGAGTGCGGGTCGAGACTAGGAAGGGAAGCGGTGCGTCGCAGTCGCGCAGTGGTGGGGGCATCGGTGCGTACGGGGCGCACGCCTCCGGCGGTCGCGGGGTGTCTTGGTTGCGGGGTCGCCGTCCGGCGCGGGTGTCTTGGGGCGCGGGGGCGTTTCGGGTTGCGGTTGTGTGCCGAGGGGCGGGGTTCGGGGTCTCCGGAGGGGTATGTCCGGACGGCGTGATTTACGGCGCGTGCACGGCTCGTTGGTCCCGCTGTGGCGTTCTTGTTCACGCGCCACAAATCAGCCTGAGTGTCCGAACACACCCCTCCTGCGACCCCGCCCCCCTCACACCGTCCCGACACCCGTACAAGCCCCCCGGTCGCTCCGGCCCGCGCGGGGAAGGGGGACGCGCAGGGGTCGTGTCCGGACACTCAGGCTGATTTGTGCCGCGTGGACAACCCGGTTCCCCCGGGTCCGACGAGCGGTGCACGCGGCGTAAATCACGCCGTCCGGGCATGACCCCGGAGCGGCACCCGGCAACCACCGGAACCACCCCCAGCCCGGCCGGCGCTTGAGGCCGACCCCAACCAGGCACGGACCCGCACGCGAACCAGCCAGCCCGCAGCAGGCGACCCCGCACGCGAACCGACCCCGTTACCCCCGCACCGCCGCCTCGATCGAGTCGTCGATCTTTGGGAACGCGAACGTGAACCCCGACTCCAGCAGCCTCCCCGGCAGCACCCGTTGGCTGCCCAGCACGTCCTCCGCGAACCCGCCCAGCGCCACCCGCAGCGCCACCGCCGGGACCGCGAAGACCGTCGGGCGGCGCAGCACGCGGCCCATCGCCGCCGTGACCTCGCGGTTCGTCACCGGTTCGGGGGCGGTGAGGTTCACCGGGCCCGTCAGGGACTCCGTGTCGATCAGATGCCGCAGCGCCGCCACATGGTCGTGCAGGGAGATGAAGCTCCAGTACTGCCGGCCGTCCCCCAGTTGCCCGCCGAGCCCCGCCCGGAAGATCGGGAACAGCCGTCCCCACGCGCCGCCCTCGCGGGCCACGACGAGCCCCGTGCGCCCGAACACCGTCCGTACGCCCGCCTCCGTCGCCGGGGCCGCCGCGCCCTCCCACTCGACGCACACGGAGGGCAGAAAGCCTTCGCCCGGCGGCGCGGACTCGTCCACCGGTCGGTCGCCCGTGTCGCCGTAGTAGCCGACGGCGGAGCCACAGACCAGGACCTTGGGCGGGGTGTCCAGGGACGCCAGCGCCTCGGCGATCGCCGACGTACCGAGCACGCGGCTGTCCCTGATCTTCCGCTTGTACGCCTCGGTCCACCGGTGGTCGCCGACCCCCGCGCCCGCGAGATGGACGACGGCCTCGCAGCCGTACAGCCCGCTCACGTCCACGTACCGGCGCACGGGGTCCCACTCGACCTCGTCGCCCGCGCGGGAGGGGTGCCGGACCAGGCGGACCACCTCGTGCCCGTCGGAACGCAGGGAGCGCGTGAGCGCCGTGCCGATGAGCCCGGTGGAGCCGGTGATCGCGATCCTCATGCGAACCATCCTGCCGGTAGCCGCCCGCGTGGGACAGTTGACGGTATGCCGGAACCCCTCATACGTGGCGCTCTTCCGTCGGACGGAGAGGCGCTGAGCCGTCTCGACCACGACACGTGGTCCTCCCTGCACGCGGTCACGCCCAGGCTGGAGCCGCCGTTCGAGGCGTTCTTCGACGCGCGTCACCGGCCCCAGGACTATCTGATCGCCGAGATCGACGGCCGGATCGCCGGCTACCTCCGGCTGGTGCCGCCCACTCCGCTCGCCTCCAACGCGCACGTCCGGCAGATCCAGGGGCTCGCCGTGCACGAGTGGGCGCGGGGCCGCGGCGCGGCGCGGCGGTTGCTGCGCGCGGCGATGGAGAGGGCGCGCGGCGAGGGCGCGGTACGGATGACGCTGCGGGTGCTCGGGCACAACAAGCCGGCCCGGGCCCTCTACGAGTCGGAGGGCTTCGTGGTGGAGGGCGTGCTGCCGGGGGAGTTCCACCTGGACAGGCGGTACGTCGACGACGTGCTGATGGGCCGCTCCCTGGACGACTGACTCCGGGCCGCCGGACGACGTGTCAGTCGACGCCGAACCGCTCCCAGAGGCGGGGCAGCCGGTCGGCGAGTGCCTGTGCGTCCTCGAAGTCGACCGGCGTGCCCTCGGGCTCCGGGGCCTGCGGGCCGGCCCCCACGTCGGGCGCGACCGCGCCGGTGAGCTGTTCGTACGCCTCGTCGGCCGCGTAGCCGAGCTCCTCGCCGTCGCCGTCGACCTCCTCGTCGAACTCGTCGATCAGCTCCGCGAGGCTGTCGGGATCGTGCACCGCGCCCTCGAAGAGCTCCCGGCCCTGGCCGATGAGCCAGCAGCGGAAGTAGTCGAACGCGTCGTCGCTGGCGCCGCCGAGCAGGATCGCGGCGGCGGCCCACAGATCCCACCGGTACGCGCGGTTGTAGCGCGTCTCGAAGTGCCGGGCGAAGTCCAGGACCGAGTCCGGGTCCAGCTGGAGCAGCCGTTCCACGAGGAGATCGGCGTGCTCGTCCGGGTCACCGCCGGCGGCCTCGCGCGTGGTGTCGATGATCTCCCAGAACTCCGTCTCGTCGGTCACGGGTACAGCATCGTGCTTGGCGGAGGGCGGCGCACGCGGAGCGCGGAAAGCGGGCGAGATCCGGGCCGGGCGGCCGAACGGAGCGGGCGCGTGAATGCCGGACAGAAGATGTCTCCTTTCCGTGGAACGGTCACTGTCGATGACCGACAGAGAGGGAGCCGGCCGATGACCGAGAACCAGGACAGGCCACTGACGGGGAAGATCGCGCTGGTGGCGGGGGCCACCCGGGGCGCCGGGCGGGCGATCGCGGTGGAACTGGGCGCCGCCGGTGCGACGGTGTACGTGACGGGGCGCACCACCCGTGAGCGGGTCAGCGAGGTGGGACGGGCGACGGAGACGATCGAGGAGACCGCCGAACTGGTCACCCGCGCGGGCGGCGAGGGCATCGCCGTGCCGACCGACCATCTGGAGGTCGAGCGGGTACGGGCCCTGGTGGAGCGGATCGACCGGGAGCAGGGCCGGCTGGACGTGCTGGTCAACGACGTGTGGGGCGGCAACAAGCTCCTCGACTTCCACACTCCCGTGTGGGACATCGACCTGGAGCGGGGGCTGCGGATGCTCGACCTCGGGGTGAGGACCCATCTGATCACCAGCGCCGTCGCTCTCCCGCTGCTCGTCCGTCGGCCGGGCGGCCTGGTCGTGGAGGTCACCGACGGCACCGCCGAGTCGAACCGGAGGCCGCGCGAGAACTTCTACTACGACCTCGCGAAGAACGCCCCGATCCGGATGGCCTATCTGCTGGCCGAGGAGCTGAGGAAGGTGGGCGGCACGGCGGTCGCCGTCACTCCCGGCTTCCTGCGCTCCGAGGAGATGCTCGACGGCTTCGGCATCACCGAGAAGAACTGGCGGGACGGGATCAAGATCGAGCGGCACTTCGCGCTCTCGGAGACGCCGGTGTATCTGGGCCGGGGGGTCGCGGCCCTGGTCGCGGACCCGGAGCGGGAGCGCTGGGCCGGGCAGTCGCTCTCCAGCGGGCGGTTGGCGAAGGAGTACGGCGTCACCGACGTGGACGGCAGCCGGCCGGATGTGTGGGGGTACATGGCGGCCGAGGCGGCGGCGCCCGGCACCGTGATCCCGATGGACGGCTACCGGTAGAGACGCGCGGTGCGCTCGGCGGAGCCGGCGAAGCGGGAGCGCAGCTCCGCCGGCTCCAGCACCTCCAACTCCGGTCCGAGGCCGAAGAGCTGGGAGAACGCCACGTCGGCCGACTCGACCGGCAGGGTGAGGGTCGTCCAGCCGTCCTCGTCCGGGGGGCCGGCCGCCTCGGCGGCCTCCCGGGCCGAGGCCCGGTCGGTCACGTACGGCAGCCGGCGCAGGCCGTCGGGGGAGAGGCGCAGTACCACCTCCGTACGGAGGATCGACCGGGCGAACTGCGCGGCGCGCTCCTCCCAGAACGCGGGCAGGTCGAAGGAGGCCTCCCGCTCGAAGCGTTCCTCCGAGAGCGTGACCTCCGTGAAGCGGTCGATCCGGTAGACCCGGAAGGAGGCGTCGACGCGGGCGCAGAGGTACCAGACGCCCGCCTTGAGGACGAGACCGTACGGTGCCAACTCCCGTTCCACCTCGGTGTCCTGGCGCCGGTAGCGGGCCACGACGGTGCGGTCGTCCCACACGGCCTCGGCGACGGCCGGCAGCCAGGGCGGTGTCTGCGGCTCGTGGTACCAGCCGGGCGCGTCCAGGTGGAAGCGCTGCGCCGCCGAGTCCGAGGCTCCTCGCAGGGAGGGCAGCAGCGCCGCCGACACCTTCAGCCGGGCGGCGGACGCCTCGTCCTGAAGGCCCATCTCGCGGAGCGCGTCCGGGAGGCCGGAGAGGAACAGGGCCTCCGCCTCGCCCCGTGCCAGGCCCGTGAGGCGCGTACGGTAGCCGCCGACGAGCCGGTAGCCGCCCGAGCGTCCCCGGTCCGCGTAGACGGGCACCCCGGCCTCGGAGAGGGCCAGCGCGTCGCGTGTGACGGTGCGCTCGGACACCTCCAGCTCCCGTGCCAGCTCGGCCCCGGTCATGGAGGGCCGCGCCTGGAGGAGCAGCACCATCTTGATCAGCCGGGCAGCGCGCATGGACCCATTGTCCACGCGCGCCGCCGGCCGCCGGGCGGGTCCGCTACGCGAGCGGCTCCTGGAGCTCGGTCACCCACTTGTCCTTGTCCGCCGGGCATTCGAGGTTGACCTCACGCGCGTACCCGGCCGAGCGGTGGCCGCCCGTCTCCATCCAGCGGGCCAGGATCTGGGCCGTCGGCATGATCGTCTCCATCGAACCCCGGTGCACGATCGTCGCCGCCCGTTCGACCGGGGGCAGGTCCAGGATCTCGAAACCGTGGCCGGGCGCCGGGTCGGCGGCGACCACCACTCCCGCGTGGACGACGACCGGACCGTTCCCCTCGGGCACGTCCTCGTAGCGGGCGATACCGGGCCCGGTCGCCTCCACCCCGGCCGCCTCCATGCGCCGGAGCAGCTCCTCGTACAGAGGAACGATCACCGGGCCGATGTCCTGGGGTTCGTAACTGGCGGCCACGGCGGAGATCTCGGCCACCCGTACCGACGGAACGTGCTTGACGACGACGTCTTCGGTGGGCATGCGCCCCTCACTCTCGATCGACCGGAGCCTCGCCTCGACCTGGACCAGTGTGGCCGCGGCGGCGGCCATCGCCGCCTCCAGCTCGGCCCGCCGCAGCGTGAGCATCCCGCGCAGCTCGTCCGAGCTCACCCGGTCCTCCAGGATCTCTCCCACCTGCTGGAGCGTGAAGCCGAGATCCTTCAGGGCGATGATGCGGTTGAGCTGGGCGAGCTGGGCCGCCGTGTAGTGGCGGTACCCGCTGTACGGGTCGGTCCTGGCGGGACGCAGCAGCCCGATCGCGTCGTAGTGACGCAGCATGCGGGCCGACACACGGCCGTGCCTGGCGAAGTCTCCGATGGTGAACATGACGTCCCCTACTGCACGGCTTCACACGGTGTCAGGGTCAAGCATCTCGTGGACCCCGCGCCACGAGGAAGCGGCCCCGGCCGACCCGTCGGGGGCCGGCCGGAGCCGCTTCCTCACAGAGGACGTGTCACCGAGGACGTGTCACGGTCGCGCGGCTCAGAGGCCGTAGCGCTCCCGCGCCTCCTTCACCGCCGACGCGGGCACCTCGCCGCGCCGCGCGAGCTGCGCCAGCGCCGCGACCGTGATCGACCCGGCGTCGACGCCGAAGTGCCGGCGGGCCGCCTCACGGGTGTCGGAGAGGCCGAAGCCGTCCGTACCGAGCGAGGAGTAGTCCTGCTCGACCCACTGGCTGATCTGGTCGGGCACCTGGCGCATCCAGTCGCTGACGGCCAGCACCGGTCCCGGCGCCCCGTCCAGGACGCGCGTCACGTACGGCGTGCGCTGCTCACCGCGCAGCAGCGCCTCGTCGCACTCCAGCGCGTCCCTGCGCAGCTCGCCCCAGGACGTCGCCGACCAGACGTCGGCCGTGACACCCCACTCGTCGGCGAGCATCCGCTGGGCGTCCAGGGCCCAGTGGATGGCCGTGCCGGAGGCGAGGAGCTGGAGCCTCGGCGAGTCCGCCTTCGCGGGCACGCCCTCCTTGAAGCGGTACAGGCCCTTGACGATGCCCTCCTCCACGCCCTCGGGCATGGCGGGCTGCGGCATCGGCTCGTTGTAGACGGTCAGGTAGTAGAAGACGTCCGAGTCCTCGCCCGGGCGGGCCGGGCCGTACATCCGGCGCAGGCCCTCCTTGACGATGACCGCGATCTCGTAGGCGAACGCCGGGTCGTAGTTGAGCGAGGCCGGGTTCGTCGCCGCGAGCAGGTGCGAGTGGCCGTCCGCGTGCTGGAGGCCCTCGCCCGTCAGGGTCGTACGGCCGGCGGTCGCGCCCACGACGAAGCCCTTGCCGAGCTGGTCGGCGAGCTGCCACAGCTGGTCGCCCGTGCGCTGCCAGCCGAACATCGAGTAGAAGATGTAGAACGGGATCATCGTCTCGCCGTGCGTCGCGTACGACGTGGCGGCGGCGATGAAGTCGGCCATCGAACCGGCCTCGGTGATCCCCTCGTTGAGGATCTGGCCGTCCTTGGCCTCCTTGTAGTACATGATCTGGTCGCGGTCGACCGGGTCGTACGTCTGGCCCAGCGGCGAGTAGATGCCCGCCGACGGGAAGAGCGCCTCCATACCGAACGTACGGGCCTCGTCCGGGACGATCGGGACCCAGCGCCTGCCGGTCTCCTTGTCCCGCATCAGGTCCTTCACCAGCCGGACGAACGCCATGGTCGTGGCGACCGACTGCTTGCCGGAGCCCTTGTAGACGCTCTGGAACGTCTTCTCGGACGGCTCGGGCAGGGTGACGGCGTGCACCCGGCGGGCCGGGGCGGGCCCGCCGAGCTCGGCACGCCGCTCCTGGAGGTAGCGGACCTCGGGGGAGTCGGCGCCGGGGTGCCAGTACGGCACCAGCTCCTCGTTCAGCCGCGCGTCGGGGATGGGCAGCTCCAGCAGGTCCCGCATGGCGCGGAACTGCTCGCCGGAGAGCTTCTTCATCTGGTGGTTGGCGTTGCGCGACTCGAAGCCGGTGCCGAGCGTGTAGCCCTTCACCGTCTGCGCGAGGACCACGGTCGGCGCGCCCTTGTGGGCGAGCGCCGCGCGGTAGGCCGCGTAGACCTTGCGGGCTTCGTGGCCGCCGCGCGAGGAGTGGAAGCACTCGTCGATCTTCGCGTCGCTCAGCAGCTTCGCCAGCTCGACGAGCGCGGGCTCGGCGCCGAAGAAGTGCTCACGGATGTACGCCACGTCGCGGGTCGCGTACGTCTGGAACTGCGCGTCCGGTACCGCGCGCAGCCTCCGTACGAGGGCGCCCGTGGTGTCGAGCGCGAACAGCTCGTCCCAGGCGGAGCCCCACAGCGACTTGACGACGTTCCAGCCGGCGCCGCGGAACTGGGACTCCAGCTCCTGCACGATCTTGAAGTTGGCGCGGACGGGGCCGTCGAGGCGCTGGAGGTTGCAGTTGATCACGAAGGTCAGGTTGTCGAGCCCCTCGCGGGCCGCCAGGGCGAGTGCCGCCGTCGACTCGGGCTCGTCCATCTCGCCGTCGCCGAGGAACGCCCAGACGTGGGAGGCGGAGGTGTCCTTGATCCCGCGGTTCGTCAGGTAGCGGTTGAAGCGCGCCTGGTAGATCGCGGAGAGGGGGCCGAGGCCCATGGAGACGGTGGGGAACTCCCAGAGCCAGGGCAGCCGCCGGGGGTGCGGGTAGGAGGGGAGGCCGTTGCCGCCCGCCTCCTGGCGGAAGTTGTCGAGGTGCTCCTCGGTGAGCCGGCCGTCGAGAAACGCGCGGGCGTAGATGCCGGGGGAGGCGTGGCCCTGGATGTAGAGCTGGTCGCCGGAGCCCTCCCCCTCCTTGCCGCGGAAGAAGTGGTTGAAGCCCGTCTCGTAGAGCCAGGCCGCCGAGGCGAAGGTGGCTATGTGCCCGCCGACCCCGAGGCGCGCGCCACGGGTGACCATGGCGGCCGCGTTCCAGCGGTTCCAGCCGGCGATCCGGGACTCCATGGCCTCGTCGCCGTCGAAGGCGGGCTCGGCGGGGGTCGGGATGGTGTTCACATAGTCGGTCTCCAGCAGAGCGGGCACCGGAACGCCGGCGCGCTCGGCGTGCTGGAGCGTGCGCCGCATCAGATACGCCGCACGGTGCGGGCCCGCGTGCTCGGTGACGGCGTCGAGTGAGGCCGCCCATTCGGCGGTTTCCTCGGCGTCACGGTCCGGGAGCTGGTCGAGCTCGCTCGGAAGCTTGCCTACGGGGTCAGGCATGGTCGCCGCCTTCCGGACAACTGGAGGGGGTGGTCAGAAGTTGTGGAGAGAGCCTTGTCTGGCAGGACAGGGCGGTGGGCTGGGTACAGCCCGACGTCGACTGTAAATCGCTGATCGATGATCGATCAAAGAGTTGACGGCAAAATTTCATGATCTGAAGAAATTGGCATTCGGTGCCCCGGGACAGGGCACCCGGTGACGCCGGAAAGCGGGATGAATCGGGCTCCGTCTCAGGCTCGCGGCGCACATCCGAGCACATGGTCCTTCACCAGTGCGCCGATGAGCGGATCGCGCCGGTGGAAGGCCTCGACCAGTTCCTGGTGCTCCTCGGCGTACGACTGCTGGACGGTGCCGAGCCACCGGATCGACAGCGCCGTGAAGACCTCGATGCCGAGCCCCTCCCAGGTGTGCAGCAGCACGCCGTTCCCGGCGGCGCGCACCAGCTCGCGGTGGAAGTCGACGGTGTGCCGCACCTGCGCCGTCCCGTCGGACCGCCGGTCCGCCTCGTACAGCGCCGTCACATGCGGCTCCAGGGCGGAGGTGTCCGCCGCCAGCCGGTCGGCGGCCAGCTCGGCCGCGATCTGCTCCAGACCGGCCCGGACGGGGTAGCTCTCCTCCAGATCGGCTGCGGTCAGATTCCGTACCCGTACGCCCTTGTTCGGCGCGGACTCGATCAGCCGCAGCGACTCCAGCTCGCGCAGCGCCTCGCGTACGGGGGTCTGGCTGACGGCCAGTTCGGTCGCGATCCGACGCTCGACGATCCGCTCACCCGGCTTCCAGCGACCGCTGACGATGCCTTCCACGATGTGCTCGCGGATCTGCTCGCGCAGCGACTGGACGACGGGCGGGATCATGTCGGTGCTCCTTCGGGTGACCGAGGCCGAGGTTACCCCTCGGGGGCGCCGGCCGATCGGTCACGGGGCGGGGGTGGCCGCCAGGACGGCCTGGAGGAGGGCGCTGAGCGGCTGGGCGTGCGGCGGGTGCCGTCCGATGAGCGCGGCGATCTCCGAGACAACCCGGTCGCGGTCGTCGGGACCGGCCGGGGCGGGCAGCGTGGGAAGGGGACCCCCGGCGCCGCCGAGGATGTCCGCGACGGCCCGGTGGACGAGGCCGGCGAACGGGTCCGCGAAGATGGTCTCTTCGAGCGTGGCGCAGTGCCGGAGGGTGTCGGGGGAGGGGACCGTCAGGGCGGCCGTGACCCGGTCGTGGAGCGCGGCGCGGTTCGCGACGCAGGTGTACGCCGCGGGGATGCCGAACGCACGGGCGAGGTGGAGCACGGCGGCATGGACGCGGACGCTGGGCCCGCCCCCGGCGGCGAACTGTTCGGCGTCGGCCTGGAGGAGGTCGGCGGCGTGGGCGGAGAGCAGGGCGCGGGACTCGTCCCAGGAGGGCGCGGCGAGCCAGGTGCTGAGCAGTTCTCCGACGAGATGGGGGCGGAAGGCGGCGTCGGGGCCGGCCGAGGCGGCCCGCTCCACGATCTCCAGTCCTAGGTCGGCGGTGTCGGTGATCAGCGCGAACTCCCGCAGGGCCGACGCGACCTCCGGGGAGAGGAGTTCGGCCGAGTGGTCGGTCCAGAACGCGCGGGACGCGGCCCAGCTGCGGCAATCGAGCCACTCCCTGGCCAGTTCCAGGGCCCGCTGGGGCAGGGTGAGCCAGACCGGCGGCCCGGTCCCGGTGATCCGCTCCCAGGCGGAGGCGACGCGTTCGGCCTCGCCCGGGCCGAGGGCTCTGTGGGTACGGAGCTGATGACGGGCGGCGAAGACACGTTCGCCCGCCGGACCCGGTGGTTCGGAGGCGACGGTCATCGGTACCAACTCCGCCACTCCCGCCGCGGCGTCGAGGCGCAGGAGGCGGAACAGCGCCCGCTCGAAAGCGATCCGGCGTGCCGCTTCGGGGTGCGCGGCCAGCTTGTCCTCGGTGTCCGTGTAGACGGCGAGCGCCTCCTCGTGCTGTCCGTCGCCGAGGAGCTGGGCGGCGAGGCCGTTGAGGGAGAAGGCGAGGCCGGGGAGGTGCGCGGCGGGGTTCTCCTGGGCCAGTGCGACGCGGATGTCGACGGCTTCCCGCGCAGGCGCGAGGGCCCCGGGGCCGTCCCCGGAGTCGGCGAGGAGGAAGGCGAGGCCGCCCAGGGATACGGCGAGGCCGAGGCGGTGGACTGCGGGGTTCTCCGCGGCCAGGGCGCGGCTGATGCCGACCACCTCCTGGACGGCCCTGAGCGCGTCCCGCCCGTTGCCGGTGGCGACGAGTTGGACGGCGAGGCTGTTGAGGGAGATGGCCAGGGCGGGCAGGTGCGCGGCGGGGTACTGGCCGGCCAGTTCCCGGTGGGCCCTCAGGGCCTCCCGGGCGTGCGCGAGTCCGGCCTCCCCGTCGCCGTTGTCGGTGAGGCGCTGGGCGAGGCTGCTGAGGGACATGGCCAGGTCGGGCAGATGGGCGGCGCGGTTCTCCTCGACGAGGGTGCGGCGGATGTCGACGGCCTCCCGCGCGGGGGCGAGCGCCACGGCTGGCCGTCCGGTCTCCGCGAGATGGAGGGCGAGGTTGTGGAGGGAGAAGGCGAGGCCGGGGAGGTGCACGGCGGGGTTCCGCTCGGCCAGGCCGCGCTGGATGGTGGCCGCCGCGTTGGCCCGTACGAGGGCCTCGTGCCGGTCTCCGGTCTCGGCGAGGCGTACCGCGAGGTTGCTCAGCGACTTGGCGAGTCCGGGGAGATGGACGGCCGGGTTCTCCTCCCCCAGGACCTGGTACCGGTCGACGGCTTCCTGGGCACAGGCGAGCGCCCCCCGAATGTCTCCGACCGACGCGCGATGGGCGCCGAGATTGTTGAGGGACAGGGCGAGGTCCGGCAGATGGGCGGCCTGGTTGTCCCGCGCCAGGGTGCGGCGGATGCCGGTGGCCTCCTCCTCGGCCACGAGGGCCGCGTGCCGTTCGCCGAGGTCCCCGAGACGGGCGGCGTGGTTGCTGAGGGACAGGGCGAGGCCCGGAAGGTGCGGGGCCGGACTCCTCTCCACCAGGCGCCGGTGCAGGCCGACGGCCTCGTGCGCCGGTTCGAGGGCCTCCCGCCAGTACCCCTCCGCGCCCAGGCGGGCGCCGAGATTGGCCAGCGCCCCCGCCAGCAACGGCAGGTACGCCGCCGGGTTCTCCTCGGCCAGGTCGCGCCAGAGACCGGCGGCCTCCCGGGTGACGTCGAGCGCCTCCCGCCCCTCCCCGTTCGCGGCCAGCTGCACTCCCAGATCGACCAGGGACCGGGCGAGTTCGGGGAGATGGGCGCCGGGGTTCTCCTCGGCGAGCGCGCGCCGCAGCTCGGTCGACTCCCGCGCGGCGGCGAGCGCGCCGGACGTGTCCCCCGTCTCCGCGAGGCGCTGGGAGAGATTGTTGAGGGACCGGGCGAGTTCGGGGCGGTAGGCGGCCGGGTGTGTCCGCGCGAGGGTGTGGCAGATCCGCACGGCTTCCCGCGCGGGCGCCAGCGCCGCCGGCCGGTCGCCCGCCGCCGCGAGATGGCTGGAGAGGGTGTTGAGCGACGCCGCGAGGCGGGGGAGGTGGGCGGCGGCGTTCTCCCCGGCCAGAGCGCGGCGGATGGCCACCGCCTCGCGAGCGGGTGCGAGTGACTCCCGGGGAT
Source organism: Streptomyces sp. NPDC058653 (assembly GCF_042716895.1). NCBI lineage: Bacteria > Bacillati > Actinomycetota > Actinomycetes > Kitasatosporales > Streptomycetaceae > Streptomyces > Streptomyces sp. NPDC058653. The sequence continues at coordinate 65,563 of NZ_JBHXRM010000006.1, forward strand.
CTCCCGAGTCGGCCAGACAACGGGTGAGGTTGTGGAGTGAGGCAGCGAGGTCGGGCAGATGGGCGGAGGGATTCTCGCGGACCAGGTCCCGGTAGAGACCGGTGCTCTCCCGGGCGGGCCCGATCGCCGCCGCGGGGTTTCCGGACCTGCTCCGCTGGACGGCCAGATCGAACAGGGCCGCGGCGAGCATCGGGAGGAACCGCTCCGCGTGCACCTCGACCAGAGCACGCAGCAGTTCGACCCCCGGGGCCCCGGCCGCCACGATGTGCGCCGGCAACTCGCGCAGCAGGTACGGGTTCGCCCGCTCCGGAGCCGCCATGTCGTCCGTCTCGCTCCGCAGCAGCGCGATCAGCGCCTCCGCGACGCGCAGAGCGGGGCCGGACGTACCGTCCCGCCCGCCCCGCGGGGAGACGCGGCGCAGCTGGTCGACGAACTCCCGGTGGTAGAGCCGGTACACCGCCTGCGTACCGTCCGTGTCCTCCACCAGGTACCGGCCGTACTCGGCCAGGACCCAGTCCACATCCGCCGGGCCGTAGCCGGTCCCCGCCGCGCTGACGGCCCGGGCCGCGCTCTCCCAGACGCCACGGGCCGGCATGCCCCGGCCGGTGCTCCACGCCAGCGCGGTGAGCAGGTCGTACGCCCCGAGGGGGACCTCCTCCCCGCCACGCGTCAGCTTCGGACCGCTCCGCAGGTCGTCGGCGAGAGCTTCGGCGATCGAGTCCGGCAGCTCGCTCTCCCCGCTCTCGCCGCCGTACTCCTTGAAACGCCGGACCAGTGCGCCGGTGGCCAGCCGCGTGAACAGGAAGCCCCCGTCACCGCTCGTCGCACGCCTGGCCACGGCGGCAGCCGTCGTGCCGCATCGCGGCTCCGGTACGCCTCCCGCGCGCAGCCGGCTCTCCGCGTACGCCCGGAGGTCGCCCGCGCTGTCCGGCTGTCTGTCCAGGTCGACCACGGTCACCGTCGCACCCAGCCACCTCCTCAGCGTCTCGTCCAGCGGCTCCCGGGGCTCCGCGTGGGGCCGGAACGGGCGGTCCCGGGAGCCCAGCAGCACCGTCGCGATGCGGCTCAGCGGTACCAGCAGCTGTTCGACGATCGCCGTGGACTGTTCCGGGGCGGCCTCGTCCAGACCGTCCAGCAGCAGGGTCGCCGGGCGCGGCGAGTCGCGTGCCTCAAGGTCCGCGATCAGCGCCGACGGCGTCTTCGGCACGGGCAGCCCCAGATGCTCGGCCAGTGTCTCGGCGAGCCGCCGGGCGTCCGTCCCGCGCAGATGCACCGACGCGTCGACGGAGCCCTCGCCGGGGTCCGGATCGCCGTCCGCCAGGGCGCCGTGCCGGAGCGCCTCCGCGCGCTGTTCGGGGTCCGAGAGGGTGGCCAGACGGCCCAGTACGGCGGACTTCCCGCTGCCCGCGCTGCCCGTCACCAGGAAGAGGCCGGGCCTCCCGGCGCCCAGCCAGGCCACGATCCCGGCCAGCACGTCCCGGCGGCCGGTGAAGAACCAGCCCTCCTCCGTGGCATCGGCCGCCCGCCCCGACAGCACCAGATGCTCGACCAGCCTCGGGGGCGCGCTCTTCTCCCAGAGAGGGTTCTGGAACATCGGCAGGGAGAGCCCGGCCGTGACCGACAGAGGTCGCTGTCCCCCCTGCGGCAACTGGGCCAGCACGGCGTCGATCACCGTCGTGCCCGTCACCCCCCGGTTGTGGACGCTCCACGCGTGCTGATACCTCTCCGTGGCCGGTCCGTACCGCAGAACCTCGACGACCGTGTCGAGCAGCGTGCCGCGCCCCGCGGCCGGCTCGTCCGGCTGACAACTCGCCACCACGCCGAGCCAATTGGCCCGGTGCTCCGGGAGGGACTTCTCCGCCCAGTCCCGAAGCGCCCGCTCCAGGGCGGACCGCACCCCGGCCCCCGAGTAGCAGGTGTCCACGATCAACAGGATCTGGTCGGCGCCGGAACGCAGCGCGGCCCCCGCCAGAAGTTCCACGGTGTAGATCTGGTCCGGGTCGAAGGCTTCCTCGGTGCCATGGGTGATCAGATGCAGCTGTTCGCCGTGCCTCTCGCCGTGGCCCGACCACACGACGACCGCGGGGCCGTGTCCGCCCCCCGCCTCCCAGCCCCGCCGCCAGTCGAGCACCGTGTCGCGCACCTGGTCCCGGGTGGGATCGCGTAACACCGACGGCTCGTACCCGTATCTGGCGAGCTGCGCCATGACCCGGTCCAACTGCGCCCGCGCGTCCGGGAGTCGGCGGAGGGCCGGCCGCGCGTAGTTCTCCACGACGATGCCGAGCGCGGTCCCCCCGACGGTGAATTCCGCCGGCTCAGCCATCGGTCCCGTCCCGCTCCCCGTCACTGCCGTCCCCCACGAGTACGAGCGCCGTCACGGTCGAGTCCGGCCGTCCCACCGCCTCGACCGCCACCCGGTACGGGCCGGGGACGAGCGGTTCGGTGACGGATATTCCGTAGGCGCCCCCGCCCAGATTGCGCAGCGTGCGCCCGACGGTCCCGCCCTCGCCCGCCGGGCGGAGCGTCGCGCGGACGCGCAGTTCGTCGCCGCGCGGGGTCCCGGCCGGGACCGTCACCGCGATGTCGTACGGGGCGGTGCCCGCCACGTACTCCGGCGCCAGCACCCGCAGCGGGACCGGGTCGTGGTCGGGGTCCCGGTGGTAGGCGGGCTCGGGGGCCAGCAGGTTCCACAGGGCGTCGCGTACGCCCCGGTTGACCTGGAGGGAGCCGTGCAGCTCGTACGGGGCGTGGCCGGCCGTCGAGCCCGGCGGATGGGCCGACAGCCGGGGGACCGTGCCGTCACCGCCCTCGGACGCGCCGTCGATGGTCAGCAGGGTCGTCAGCCGCTCGCCGTCCTCGGAGAACGCGGCCGTGGTCGCCGTGGGCTGCTCCACCCCCACGAACGGGACGAGGAACGAGCCGCCCGTACGCGCAGCCGCAGCCTCCCGGATCTCCGCGTGGAAGCGGCCCGCGTCCCGCATCAACTCCCCGTCCACGCCGGGCACACGGTGCGGCAGCTCGCGCGCGTACAGCAGTCCCTTGCCGGACTGGAGGCAGGCGTAGTCCGGCGTCAGCTGGTGGAGCGAGGGCAGGCTCCGGGCGAACCGGGTCAGTGCCGCCCGGACGGGGCGGGGACCGGCGCTGTGGCCGTTCACCAGGGTCTCCAGGGCGTCGACGGAGCCCCGGTGAGGTGTGCCGATGGTGACGAGACGGCGGGTGATCGCGTGGCCGCCCAGGCACTGCGCGTAGTACCGGGCGATCAGACCGCCCATCGAGTGGCAGACGAAGGTCACCCGCGCGTCGCGGCGGGCCGGGGCGGAGGCGCGCCAGCGGCCCAGCTCCTCGTCGACACGGTCCCGCAGCAGGCGTGCGTTGTAGCGGCAGGAGAGCCGCCAGTCGTAGCCGAACTCCACCAGGTTGGCGGGCGCGTCGGCGGCCTCGCCCGGGAGCCGGCGGCGGAGGGTGAAGTGCCGCTCCAGCCAGTCCAGCAGTCCGCTGTAGCCGTCGATCACCCTCCAGCGGCCGAGGACCGCGTGCAGATCGGGGACGGTGCCGAGCACCCGGACGCCGTCGCCCGGATGGCCGTCGCCGAGATCGGCGGGCAGCGTCAGGCCGGACACGGACCGGCCGAGCGTACGGATGCCGCGCCACAGCGCCGCCCCCGACGCCCCCCACACCTCGTGGCCCTCGGCGTCGGCGAGGCGGCTGCCCATGATGCCGGGCAGCACGACGACCACATCGTTGATCGGTTGATGAGGCATGGACGGTGTTCCCCCTGGTGTCACGCGCTTCGTGTCCGCTCCCTCACGCGGGGTCAACACCGTATCCGCGCGGGGGAGATGAGGCGATGTGTTCACGTATAAGAGGAGGACCCGACCGCCAGGAGGAGGATCCGGCCGCACGCGGGGGCCGGTCCGTTCGCGCGAACGACGGCGCCCCCGACCGGATCTCTCCGGGCGGGGGCGCCGTCGTGACGTGTGCGGCGGGGACTACAGGCCGAGCTCGACCTCGAACTCGCCCGCCTCCAGGATCGCCTTGACCGCGACGAGGTAACGGGCGGCGTCCGCGCCGTCCACCAGCCGGTGGTCGTAGGAGAGCACGACGTGGACCATGTCGCGCACCGCGATGGTCTCGCCGAGGTCCGGGTGGTTGATGACCACCGGACGGCGGACCGTCGCGCCGATACCCAGGATGGCGACCTGGTTCGGGGGCACGATGATCGTGTCGAACAGGGCGCCGCGTGAACCGGTGTTGCTGATGGTGAAGGTCGCGCCGGACAGCTCGTCCGGCGTGATCTTGCTGCCACGGACCTTGCCCGCCAGCTCGGCGGTCTTCTTGGCGATACCGGCGAGGTTCAGATCGCCCGCGCCCTTGATGACCGGCGTCATCAGACCCTTCTCGGAGTCGACGGCGATGCCGATGTTCTCCGAGTCGAAGTACGTGATGGTGCCCTCGTCCTCGTTGATACGGGCGTTGACGACCGGGTACGCCTTCAGCGCCTGGGCCGCGGCCTTGACGAAGAACGGCATCGGGGAGAGCTTGACGCCCTCACGGGCGGCGAAGGCCTCCTTGGCCTGCGCGCGCAGCCTCATCAGCTTCGTGATGTCGACCTCGACGACCGACGTCAGCTGGGCCTGGCCGTGCAGGGCCTTCATCATGTTCTCGCCGATGACCTTGCGCATGCGCGGCATCTTGACCGTCTGGCCACGCAGCGGGGAGACCTCCAGCTTGGGGGCCTTCGACGCGGCGGGGGCCGGGGCGGCCACGGGTGCCGGAGCCTGCGCGGCGGCCTTGGCGGCCTCCGCGGCGGCGACGACGTCCTGCTTGCGGATACGGCCACCGACGCCGGTGCCCTTGACCGAGGCCAGGTCGACCCCGTTCTCGGCGGCGAGCTTGCGCACGAGCGGTGTCACGTACGCGCCGTCGTCGGTGGGAGCCGGGGCGGGGGCGGCAGGTGCGGCGGCGGGCGCCGACGGGGCGGGAGCGGGGGCGGCGGCGGGAGCGGGCGCCGGAGCCTCCTGCTTCGGAGCCGGAGCCGGAGCAGGTGCCGGGGCCTCCTGCTTCGGCGCGGGAGCGGGCTCGGGCGCCGGCGCGGGTGCCGGAGCGGCGGCCGGAGCCTCCGGAGCCGGTGCGGGGGCAGCCGCCGGAGCGGCACCCTCGGCGCCGATCACGGCCAGCTTCGCGCCGACCTCGGCGGTCTCGTCCTCGCCGACCACGATCTCCAGCAGCACACCGGAGACCGGGGCGGGAATCTCGGTGTCGACCTTGTCCGTGGAGACCTCGAGAAGGGGCTCGTCGGCCTCGACCGCCTCGCCGACCTCCTTGAGCCAGCGGGTGACGGTGCCCTCGGTGACGCTCTCGCCGAGCGCCGGGAGAGTGACGTCCGTGCCCTCGGCGGAGCCGCCGGACTGCGCGGCGGGAGCCGGCGCGGATGCCTCGGGCACCGCCGGGGCCTGCTGCACGGGGGCCGGAGCCGGCGCGGGCTCCGGCTCGGGCTCGGCGGGAGCCGCGGCCTGCTCCGGCTCCGCGGGGGCGGACGCGCCGCCCGTACCGTCGTCGATCACGGCCAGCTCGGCGCCGACCTCGACCGTCTCGTCCTCGGCGACCTTGATCGACGCGAGGACCCCGGCGGCGGGCGCCGGGATCTCGGTGTCGACCTTGTCCGTGGAGACCTCGAGCAACGGCTCGTCGGCCTCCACGCGCTCGCCCTCGGCCTTCAGCCAGCGGGTGACAGTGCCCTCGGTGACGCTCTCGCCGAGCGCCGGCAGGGTTACGGAAACCGCCATGGTCTCAGTTGCTCCTAACGGTGGGATCTCCCCAGCCGGCGCGGAGCGCCGGGCGAGGGGAAGTGCGGTAAAGGTCGTCGCGCCCGGACTGACGCATCAGTCGTGGGAGTGGAGCGGCTTGCCGGCCAGGGCCAGGTGGGCCTCGCCGAGGGCTTCGTTCTGCGTCGGGTGCGCGTGGATGAGCTGCGCGACCTCGGCCGGCAGAGCCTCCCAGTTGTAGATCAGCTGTGCTTCACCGACCTGCTCGCCCATACGGTCACCGACCATGTGGACGCCGACCACGGCACCGTCCTTGACCTGGACGAGCTTGATCTCGCCCGCGGTCTTCAGGATCTTGCTCTTGCCGTTGCCCGCCAGGTTGTACTTCAGAGCGACGACCTTGTCCGCACCGTAGATCTCCTTGGCCTTGGCCTCGGTGATACCGACGGAGGCGACCTCGGGGTGGCAGTACGTCACCCGGGGCACGCCGTCGTAGTCGACGGGGACGGTCTGCAGACCCGCCAGCCGCTCCGCGACGAGGATGCCCTCGGCGAAGCCGACGTGCGCGAGCTGGAGTGTCGGGACGAGGTCACCGACGGCCGAGATCGTCTCCACGTTCGTGCGCATGTACTCGTCGACGACCACGAAGCCGCGGTCCATCGCGACGCCCTGGTCCTCGTATCCGAGGCCCTGTGAGACGGGGCCGCGGCCGATCGCGACCAGCAGCACCTCCGCCTCAAAGGTCTTGCCGTCGGCCAGCGTGACGCGCACACCGTCCTGCGTGTACTCGGCCTTGTCGAAGAAGGTGCCGAGGTTGAACTTGATGCCCCGCTTGCGGAAGGCGCGCTCCAGGAGCTTGGAGCTGTTCTCGTCCTCGACCGGTACGAGGTGCTTGAGGCCCTCGATGACGGTGACGTCCGTGCCGAACGACTTCCACGCCGAGGCGAACTCGACGCCGATGACGCCGCCGCCGAGGACGATCGCCGACTGCGGGACGCGGTCCAGCTTCAGCGCGTGGTCCGAGGAGATGATCCGCCGGCCGTCGATCTCCAGGCCCGGCAGCGACCTCGGTACGGAGCCGGTGGCGAGCAGGACATGACGGCCCTGGACACGGCGGCCGTCGACGTCGACGGAGGTCGGCGACGAGAGCCGGCCCTCGCCCTCGATGTAGGTGACCTTGCGGGAGGCGATCAGGCCCTGGAGGCCCTTGTAGAGGCCGGAGACGACCTCGTCCTTGTACTTGTGGACCCCGGCGATGTCGATGCCCTCGAAGGTGGCCTTGACACCGAACTGGTCGGCCTCGCGCGCCTGGTCGGCGATCTCGCCGGCGTGCAGCAGGGCCTTCGTGGGGATGCAGCCGTTGTGCAGGCAGGTGCCGCCGAGCTTGTTCTTCTCGATCAGGGCGACGTCCAGGCCCAGCTGCGCTCCGCGCAGCGCCGCGGCGTAACCGCCGCTACCGCCGCCGAGGATCACTAGGTCGAAAACGGTGCTGGCGTCGTTCGCCACGTCACGTCCTCCATGCATGTGCGCCGGGCGCGGTCGATGACCGGGCGGCGGCTGGTGTTCGGCCGCTGTTTCGTCGGCCCTGTGGTGGGGGCCCTGTCCTGCCGAGAACCCATCTTCGCACTTGTCGGAGGGCGACGGGACGCGGGGCCGGGGTCTGAGACGGCCGGCCGGCCGTCATCAGAGGTTACTGACTCGTACGTGCGCTCGCGCGGATGCCCGTGCGCAGGCCGTACTCATGTTCTACGCATGTCCTGCACAGGCGGGGCGTTCCGTACGGATGCCTCGTCGGCCGCCGCGGGAAGCCGTCCTCCTCGGGGAGGCCCGGGGGAGGGGCTCATGGAGAGCCCGCGCGGACGACCGGCGTGACGGCACGTTTCGCGGGGAGCGGAACGGCCCGCCCCGCCGCCCCAGTACTCGACTGGAACCAGCGGGGCGGGTCGCGCATTCCCCTGACGGCCCGGCGCCGGACCGTCGGGCGATCAGCCCAGGTCGCCCGCGGCGGTGCGCTCGGCGAGCCTGACCAGGGTGCGGATCGACGAACCCGTACCGCCCTTGGGCGTGTAGCCGTACGGGGCGCCCTCGTGGAAGGCCGGGCCCGCGATGTCGAGGTGCGCCCAGGTGATGCCCTCGCCCACGAACTCCTTGAGGAACAGTCCGGCGACCAGACCGCCGCCCATCCGCTCACCCATGTTCGCGATGTCGGCGGTGGGGGAGTCCATGCCCTTGCGCAGCTCGGTCGGGAGCGGCATGGGCCAGGACGCCTCGCCGACCTCCTCGGCGATCTCGTGCACGGAGGTACGGAAGGCCTCGTCGTTCGACATGATGCCGAAGGTCCGGCTGCCCAGCGCCACGACCATGGCGCCGGTCAGCGTGGCCACGTCGACGATCGCGTCCGGCTTCTCCTCGGAGGCGCGGGTGATCGCGTCGGCCAGGACGAGCCGGCCCTCGGCGTCGGTGTTGAGGACCTCGACGGTCTTGCCGCTGTACATCCGCAGGACGTCGCCGGGGCGCGTGGCGGTGCCCGACGGCATGTTCTCGGCGAGCGCCAGCCAGCCGGTGACGTTGACGTGGAGGCCGAGGCGGGCGGCGGAGATGACGGCGGCGAAGACGGCGGCGGCGCCGCTCATGTCGCACTTCATCGTCTCGTTGTGGCCCGGCGGCTTGAGCGAGATGCCGCCCGAGTCGTAGGTGATGCCCTTGCCGATCAGGGCGATCGTCTTCTTCGCCTTGGCGTGCGTGTACTCCAGGCGTACGAGGCGCGGCCCGTGCTCCGAGCCCTGGCCGACGCCGAGCAGGCCGCCGTAGCCGCCCTTGACGAGCGCCTTCTCGTCGGTGATCTGGACCTTGACGCCGTGTTCCTTGCCAGCCGCGGCGGCGATGGCGGCGAAGGTCTCCGGATACAGGTCGTTCGGCGGGGTGTTGATCAGGTCGCGGGCGCGGTTGATCTCCTCGGTGAGGGAGATCGCGCGCTCGACGGCCGCCTTGTGCGCCTTGTCGCGCGGCTTCGCGCCGAGGAGGGTGATCTCGCCGAGCGGCTGCTTCACACCGCTGTCGCCCTTGTCGTCGCCGGACTTGGCGGTCTTCTCGGTGCCGCGGTACGCGGTGAAGGCGTACGCGCCGAGCAGCGCGCCCTCCGCGACGGCGGCGAGGTCCTCGGCGGCCTCCACGGGCAGCGCGAACGCGGCCTTCTTGGCGCCGGAGAGGGTGCGGGCGGCGACTCCGGCGGCCCGGCGGAGGGTCTCGGCGCCGTACGCCTCGTCCTTCTCCGGGGCGGTGCCCAGGCCGACCGCGATGACGATCGGGACCTTGAGGCCGGACGGCGCCGGCAGCTTCGTCGCCTCGCCCTCGGCACCCGTGGCGCCGAGGGACTCCAGGACGGAGGCGAGCTTGCCGTCGTACGCCTTGTCCACGGCCTCGGCGCCCGGCGCGACGGCCGGGCCCTTGGCTCCCTTGGCGACGCCGACGACGATCGCGTCGGCGCGCAACGTCGCCGCGCCGGCTGTGCTGAGAGTGAGAGCAGTCACGGTGGTGAAATCTCGCTTCCATAGAAGTTCATTCGGCGGAAGCCGGTCGTTCGCAGGGCCGGCCGTGCCCACCGCATCGTAATTCGGCCCGCGGAGCACCTGGAACGAGCCTACGCTCGGTGTTCTCCTCCGGTCGCGGGGGCGGCCCGGCCCGGTCGGCGCGGGGCTGGCTGACGCTCCGTCAGAAGCCTTGCGGCGGGCCCCGGTCGGCGCAGCCTCACCCCAGGGTCAGAACGATCAAAGTCGCGGTGGCCGCCGTCTCGGCGAGGCCGCCGAAGACGTCCCCGGTGACGCCGCCGAAGCGGCGCACGCAGTGAGTGAGCAGCGAGTGGGCGGCGCCGAGACCGGCCACGAGGGCCAGCGTGTGGTGGAGAGCGCCGTACCCCCCGAACAGTCCGCCGCACGCCGCCGCCACGACGGCCGCCACCAGCAGTGACGCCAGCAGGGCGGACCGGGCGGGCACCGAGCCCGCGACGGTGGCGCCGAGCCCGTCGGGGCGGGCGGGCGGTATGCCGGTACGCGCGGCCAGCGTCAGGGCGAGCCGCGCGGTGACGGCCGCGACGCAGGCGGCGGCCGCGCCGTACGCCCAGCCCTCGTCGTACAGCTCCGTCAGCGCGGCCACCTGTGCCAGCAGCACGAGCAGCAGGGTGATCACACCGAACGGCCCGATGTCCGACCGCTTCATGATCCGCAGCGCGTCCTCGGCCGGTTTCGCGCTGCCGAGCCCGTCGGCGGTGTCGGCGAGACCGTCGAGATGCAGGCCCCGGGTGAGCGCGGCGGGGACGGCGGTGGTGGCCACGGCGGCGAGCAGCGGCCCGGAGCCCGCCAGGAGCAGTACGCCGCCGAGGGCCGCGGCGCACAGGCCCACGGTGAGACCGGCCAGCGGCGCCGCCAGCATCCCGGCGCGGGCGGCCTCCCGGTCCCAGCGGGTGACGCGGACCGGGAGCGCGGTGAGGGTGCCGAAGGCGAACCGTATGCCGTCGGCCGCGGCTCGCGTCGTACGTGGGGCGCTCATCGCGCGAAGGGTAGCCGGGGCGGGGTGTGCGCCGAAGTCGGCCGGTCGGCCGGTAAGTTGCCCATAGGCGTACAAAAGGGCCGTGGTTCACACGGTCGGAGCGGAGGCGGGCGGCATGGGTTCCTGGTTCCACCAGAACTTCGTCGAGCCGGGCAAGGTCCCCATGCTGCTCGTACTGGCCTCCTTCGTCCTGACCTTCGCCGTCACCCGGACGATCACCCGGCTGATCCGCGCGGGCAGGGGCCCGTTCCGCAACATCGGGTCGGGCGGGACGCACATCCACCATGTGGTGCCCGGTGTGGTGCTCATGGTGATCGGCGGCTTCGGCGCGGTCGGCAGCGCCAGATCGGGGGTGGGCGCGGCGGTGTGCGCCGTGATCTTCGGCGTCGGCGCCGGTCTGGTCCTCGACGAGTTCGCGCTGATCCTGCATCTGGACGACGTGTACTGGACCGAGCAGGGCCGGCAGAGCGTGGAGGTCGTGGTCCTCGCCGCCGCGCTGGCCCTCCTCGTCCTGAGCGGCTTCTCGCCCCTGGGCGTCGACTCGCTGTCCCAGGAGGAACGCCAGGACCGGACCTCGCTGCTGTTGACCCTCGGCTCCAGCTTCGTCTTCGTCCTGATCGCGCTGTCCAAGGGCAAGCTGTGGATGGCGCTCGTGGGCACGCTGGTGCCCCCGGTGGCGATCCTCGGCGCCCTGCGGCTGGCGCGGCCGGGCTCGGTCTGGGCGCGCCGCTTCTACCGACGCCGCCACCGGGCGCGCGCCCGGATGACGCTGCGCGAGTACCGCCGTGTCCGCCGCTGGTCGACCCCGCGCCGCCGCGTCCAGGACTGGATCGGCGGCGCCCCGGACGAGGAAGGCGCGTAGGCCCTGCCGGGCGGATCTCCGCGTACCCGGACCGGTCCGGGTACGGCCGGTCCGAGCACGGTTCCGGGGGAGAGGCCCGACCGGTCCTACGTGATGTCCTCGACCGCCGACGGCTCGGCCGGCTCCGGGCGTTCCGGCAGCTCCGCCGCCAGGGACGCCGCCGCCTGGACCAGCGGGAGGGCCAGCAGCGCGCCCGTGCCCTCGCCCACCACCACCCCGTGGTCGAGCAGCGGTTCGATCGCCATACGGTCCAGTGCCTTCGCCTGGGCGGGCTCGCCGCTCACCTGGCCCGCCAGCCACCAGTCCGGGGCCCGGAACGCCGCCCGCTGGCCCACCAGCGCGCAGGCCGCCGAGACCACGCCGTCCAGGATCACCGGCATCCGCCGCACCGCGCTCTGCAGGAGGAACCCGGTCGTCGCCGCCAGATCCGCGCCCCCCACCGTCGCCAGCAGCTCCAGCTGGTCGCCCAGCACCGGCCGGGCCCGGCGCAGCGCGTCGCGGATCGCCGCGCACTTGCGCATCCACGCCAGGTCGTCGATCCCCGCGCCGCCGCGCCCGGTCACCACGGACGCGTCCGTGCCGCACAGCGCCGCGATGAGGGCGGACGCAGCCGTCGTACCGCCGACACTCAGATCGCCGAGGACGACCAGGTCCGTGCCGGAGTCGGCCTCCTCGTCGGCGATCGCCATCCCGAGCCGTACGGCCGCCTCGGCCTCCTCGATCGTCAGCGCGTCCTCGACGTCGATACGGCCGCTGCCGCGCCGCACCCGGTGGCGTACGACCTCCGTGGGAAGCAGCTCCGGATCGCAGTCCAGACCGGCGTCCACGATCCGTACCGGCACCCCCGCGCGGCGCGCCAGCACGGCCACCGGGCTCTCGCCCTCCAGCACCGCGCGGACCAGCCGGTGCGCGCTGCCCGCGGGGCGCGCCGAGACATTGAGGGCGGCGACACCGTGGTCACCGGCGAAGAGCACCACACGCGGCCGCTCGACGGCGGTGACGGGCACGGTCGCCTGCGCGGCCGAGAGCCACTCGGCCAGTTCGTCGAGCCGGCCCAGCGCGCCGGACGGGACGGTCAGCCGCTCGCGGCGTTCCTCGGCGTCACGCCGCAGACCGCCGTCGGGGCGCTCGATCAGATCGGAGAAGTCGTCGAGATTCAGCGAGCTCATTCGCCGAACAGTACCGGCACCCCGGCCCCTCGCAGCGGCCCGCCCGCCGTCAGCCGCGCAGCGGCAGGGCCTGCCCGGCGACGACCAGCAGGAGGTGCTCGCACTCGGCCGCCACGGCCGCGTTCAGGCGCCCCAGCTCGTCCCGGAAGCGCCTGCCGGACGCCGTCGCCGGCACGACTCCGGAGCCGACCTCGTTGGTCACCAGGACCACCGTGCGCCGCGCCGCCCGCACCGCGCCGACCAGCTCGTCCGTCCGCTCGCGCAGCGCCTGCTCGCCGCCCGCCGCCCACGCCCCGTCGTCCCAGGCGCCCACCCGGTCCATCGCGTCGGTCAGCCACAGCGACAGGCAGTCGATCAGCACCGGCGGGCCCTCGTCGGTGAGCACGGGGACGAGGTCGCAGGTCTCGGCCGTCCGCCAGGACCCCGGCCGGCGGTCACGGTGGGCCGCGACGCGGGCCCGCCACTCCGGGTCGCCCTCACGGGCGCCGCCGGTCGCGACGTACAGCACACCGGGAAAGGCGGCCAGCCGCCGTTCGGCCTCGACGGACTTCCCCGAGCGCGCGCCGCCCGTCACCAGGGTGCGGCGCGGCAGATCGGGTACGTCGTGGTACTCGCCGACCGTCAGCGTCGTCCCGTCCGGCACCGCCCGCGCGCCCGCCGCCGCCAGCCTGCGGTCCAACTCCGCGCCGGGCGGCACGTCGTGGCCGATGTGGACGGCGATGACGTCGGTGCCCGGCCCCACCGCCCCGGCGGCCCGCAGCCGCGCCAGGGCGTCCGGGCGGCCGACCACGTCCACGAGGAGCATGTCGTACGGGGCGCCCCCGGCGTCCCGCGCGGCGCGGCCCCCGCCCCGGCCGGAGGCCTTCGCGCCCTCCGAGTCGCCGTCGGCGGCCGACAGCCCCGCCGGCGCGCCGCCCGGCGGCAGATACAGCAGCCGCTCGCCGTCGGGGGCCGTCACCTCGTACCCCGTGCCGGGGGAGTCCATCGGGACGGCCCGCACCCGGTGTCCGCTGATCAGCGTCAACACCCGTCCGTCGGCGACCCGTCCGGCCGTGGGCAGTCCGGCGGGCAGCTCGACGGCCGGGCCCTCGTGCGGGTGCGTGAGCAGCACCTGCCGTACGCCCGCCAGTGAGTGCCCGGCCCGCGCGGCGGCGAGCGCGGCGCCCGGGGTGAGGTCGAGCAGCACCGCCCCGTCCACGAGCAGCGCGGTCGCCGCGCGCGCGAGCGGGCCCCGGGCGGTGGCGCAGGACGCGCAGGGGCAGTGGGCGCGGGGGAGCCCGTCAGGGGCTCCGGTGCCGAGCAGAGTCAGTTCCACGCGGATGATCCTCCCGTGTCACCGCGCTGGGTGCGCGCCCGGCTACGCTGCGGGCAGCAAACAGATCATTCGGCGGGGCCCGGGAGGCGGACATGGCGTGGACGTGGCGGTTCGAGAAGGCCGACGGGACGGAGGTCCAGCCGGCCGTGGAGCCGGAGGAGTTCACCACGCAGGGCGACGCCGAGTCCTGGATCGGTGAGGCCTGGAAGGAACTGCTGGAGGGCGGCGCGGACCAGGTGATCCTGTTCGAGGACGACGAGAAGATCTACGGGCCGATGAGCCTTCAGGCCGATCCGGAGAGCGCCCCGGACGAGACCTGACAGCCGTGTCCGTCCTCAGGCGCCCGGCGGCCCGTCCGGCGCCCGGGGACGGGCCGTTCCCCCGAGTCCTCTTGAAGAAGAGGGCGGATTCGGCGGGCCGTCAGGACGCGCGGCGGGCACGCGTACCCGACCGCGGCGTCGTCATCCGCGTACGCCGCACAGATGCAGCAGCGCCGCGACTCTCCGGTAGGGCTCCGTGCGCCCCGCCCGGTCCTCCGCGGCCAGCAGCAGGTCCAGTTCGGCCTCGGGCGGGAGCTCCGCGTCGCCGGACATGGTGTCGGAGAAGACGCACACCCCGTACCAGGTGTTCAGCGGCGCCGCGATGCCGGCGAGCGTGGCCGTCAGCGCGGCCAGCCGGTCCGCGCGGACCGGCCGCCCCAGCCGGTTGGTGTAGGTGGGGGAGTCGAAGGCGTGGAGCGCCCCCGCCCAGTCCCCGGTGATCCCCGGCCGCAGCGCCAGCGCGTCCGCGTTCCGTACGAGGAGCGAGAGCAGGCCGCCGGGCGCGAGCATCCTGGCCAGCCCCGCGAGCATGGCGTCGGGCTCCTCGACGTACATCAGCACGCCGTGACAGAGCACCACGTCGAAACTGCCCGGCAGGAAGTGCACCCCGGTCTGGAGGCCGTCGCCCTCGACCAGGGTGACCCGCTCACGGATGCCGGCGGGTTCGGCTTCGAGCGAGTCCCGCGCCGAGGCCATCATCTCCGGATCGGACTCCAGCCCGGTCACCGTGTGCCCGGCGCGCGCCAGCCGCAGCGCCTGGCCGCCCCGGCCCATGCCGACGTCCAGGACCCGCAGCCGCTGTCCGACCGGGTAGCGGGAGGCCAGCTGTTCGTCGAGCTGCCGGGAGACCAGCTCCTGGCGGACGACGCTCCGCAGCCCGCCGGGGCCGCCCGGGACGCCGGATACCCCAGTGCTCAGGGCCGGTCCCCGCGCTTGACCTGCGGCTTGGGCAGGCGCAGCCGGCGCATCTGGAGCGTGCGCATCAGGGCGTAGGCGATGGCGCCGCGCTTCGGCTCGTCCGGGAAGCGCAGCGCGAGCTGCTTCTTCAGCCGGATCCAGATGCCGATGGAGTCGACGACGATCAGCACGATGATGCCGAGCCAGAGCAGCAGCGCGATGTTCTGGAGCTGACCGACGCGGACCATGCTCAGTACGAGGATGATCACCGCGAGCGGCAGGAAGAACTCGGCCATGCAGAAACGCGCGTCCACGTAGTCACGGACGAACCGGCGCACCGGGCCCTTGTCGCGGGCCGGCAGGTAGCGCTCGTCACCGCTGGCCAGCGCCTCGCGCTGCTTGGCCAGATCGATACGGCGTGCCTCGCGCTGCCTCTTCATCGCCGACTTGCGGTCGGTCGGCGTCGTCGAGGCACGGCGACGCTGCGTCTGGGCCTCACTGCGCTTCGGTGTCGGGCGGCCCTTCGGGGCCTGCGGGTCTCGGGTCTGCGTGGAGAGGTCCGCCGTCACCTTGCCGGTGGGGGCCTTCTCGTCCTTGGAGCGGCTACGGAACACAAAGCCCAAGGGTACGGGGTGCCGCCCGGGTGACCCACCCCCGCGGGGAACGATCCGGCAACGGCGGACGTCTGTACTGGTGCAGAGGGGACTAAGCGCCCACTGCCCCCGAAGGTCACCTACTCCCTGCGCCGGAGCGAGATTGGGGGCCAGTCGTCCTTGGGGATGAGCCCATCCGTGCCCGAACAGTGCGGTAATAGAGGCAGGGCCCGTACTGTGGGTTCTGTTGGAGTGCTGGATCCGGAGTCCGTCAGAAGGGGGCGCGCGAAGCCCATGAGCGGTGTGATGAAACGTATGGGGATGATCTTCCGCGCGAAGGCCAACAAGGCCCTGGACAGGGCTGAGGATCCGCGCGAGACCCTTGACTACTCGTACCAGAAGCAGCTTGAGCTGCTTCAGAAGGTACGGCGCGGTGTCGCCGATGTGGCCACGTCGCGCAAGCGGCTGGAACTGCAGCTGAACCAGCTCCAGGGCCAGTCCACCAAGCTGGAGGACCAGGGCCGCAAGGCGCTGGCGCTCGGCCGTGAGGACCTGGCGCGTGAGGCGCTGTCCCGTCGCGCCGCGCTCCAGCAGCAGGTCAGTGATCTGGAGACGCAGCACACGACGCTGCAGGGCGAGGAGGAGAAGCTCACTCTCGCGGCCCAGCGTCTTCAGGCCAAGGTCGACGCCTTCCGTACGAAGAAGGAGACCATCAAGGCCACGTACACGGCCGCGCAGGCGCAGACCCGGATCGGGGAGGCCTTCTCGGGTATCTCCGAGGAGATGGGCGACGTCGGCATGGCCATCCAGCGGGCCGAGGACAAGACCGCGCAGCTCCAGGCGCGGGCGGGCGCGATCGACGAGCTGCTGGCGTCGGGCGCCCTGGACGACCACTCGGGGCTGGCGAAGGACGACATCGCCGCCGAGCTGGACCGGATCTCCGGTGGTACGGATGTAGAGCTGGAGCTTCAGCGGATGAAGGCCGAGCTGGCGGGCGGTCCGTCGTCGCAGCAGCAGGCCATCGAGGGTGGCAAGGGCGAGCAGCAGGACAGCGCCCAGCCCTCGCAGAGTCCGAATAAATTCGACAAGAGCTAAGGGCGCGTCATGATCGTACGGATCATGGGGGAAGGCCAGGTGGAGCTCGCGGACAGCCACCTGGCCGAACTGGACAAGCTCGACGACGATCTCCTCGCCGAGATCAACGCGGACGACGGTGACGGCTTCCGCCGGACCTTCCACGCGCTTCTCGCCAAGGTGCGCGAGCTGGGCGAGGCGGTGCCCGACGACTCCCTGGAGCCGTCGGACCTGATTCTGCCCGCCCCGGGCGCCACGATCGAAGAAGTCCGCGCACTGCTCAGCGACGACGGTCTGATCCCCTCTCCCTGACCTCTCCGGCCGTTCCGCCCAGCCCGCTCCAGCACTCCCGATGCCCCGTGCCCCATGGCCCGGGGCATCGTGCTGTCCCCGGCGGGCGACCCCCTGGGAGGGGCGCCGGGGAAGCCCGTCGGTGAACGGGTCTCACCTGTTCGGCCCCACACGCCGTACCGTTCCGGTTGTGACCTCACTCGGAACCGGCCTCGAACGCGTAAGGAGCTGGCTGCGGGCCCACCCCCTCGCGTTCGACGCCGGGCTGGCCGCGGCCGTGCTGGTGTGCATGATCGTGGGCGCGTTCGCCGACCCGCGCTCCCGGCACGACGCCCTCCCCGCCTTCGGCCAGGAGGCCCCCGGGCTGCCCAGCGTGGGCCTGATGGCCCTCGGGGCCGGCGCGCTCGTCCTCCGGCGCCGTAACCCCCTCGCCGTGCTCGTCTTCACCGCGGCGGTGAGCGTCACCGAGCTGCTGGCCAACGACGCGGTCTCGCCGGCCGCGATGAGCGCCGTCGTCGCGCTGTACACCGTCGCCTCGCGCACCGACCGCCACACCACCTGGCGCGTCGGCCTCGCCACCATGGCCACACTGACCGTCGCCGCGATGGTCTCGGGTCCCACTCCCTGGTACACGCAGGAGAACCTCGGCATCTTCGCCTGGACCGGGATGGCGAGCGCCGCGGGCGACGCCGTACGCAGCCGCCGCGCCTTCGTCGACGCCATACGGGAGCGGGCGGAGCGGGCGGAACGCACCCGTGAGGAGGAGGCGCGCCGCCGGGTCGCCGAGGAGCGGCTGCGGATCGCCCGGGATCTGCACGATGTCGTCGCCCACCACATCGCGCTGGTCAACGTCCAGGCGGGCGTCGCGTCGCACGTCATGGACAAGCGCCCCGACCAGGCCAAGGAGGCGCTCGCGCACGTACGGGAGGCCAGCCGCTCCGCGCTCAACGAGCTGCGCGCCACGGTCGGTCTGCTGCGCCAGTCCGGCGACCCCGCCGCCCCCACGGAACCGGCCCCCGGCCTCGCCCTGCTCGACGAGCTCGTCGGCACCTTCCGGCACGCGGGCCTGCCCGTGGAGGTGGCCCACGGCGACGCGGTCTCGCGGCTGCCCGCCGCCGTCGACCTCGCGGCGTACCGCATCATCCAGGAGGCGCTGACCAATGTGCGCAAGCACGCGGGCCCCGGCGCGAAGGCCGAGGTGAGCGTCGTACGGGTCGGCCCGACCGTCGAGGTGACCGTCCTGGACGACGGCACCGGCACCGGCGAGCCCGCCGACGGCAGCGGCCACGGCCTGCTGGGGATGCGCGAGCGCGTCACCGCGCTGGGCGGCACCCTCACGGCGGCCCCCCGCCACGGGGGCGGCTTCCGTACGCAGGCGATACTGCCGGTCAAGGCCCGCACGGGGGAGGACACATGACGATCAGGGTGCTGCTCGCGGACGACCAGACGCTGCTGCGCAGCGCGTTCCGGGTGCTGGTGGACTCGGAGCCGGACATGAAGGTCGTGGGCGAGGCCGCCGACGGGGCCGAGGCCGTGGCGCTGGCCCGCTCCGAGAAGGCCGACGTCGTCCTGATGGACATCCGGATGCCCGGTACGGACGGTCTCGCGGCCACCCGGATGATCAGCGCCGATCCCGAGCTGGACGGGGTCAGGGTGGTCATGCTGACGACGTTCGAGGTCGACGAGTACGTGGTGCAGTCGCTGCGGGCGGGGGCGGCCGGCTTCCTCGGCAAGGGGGCCGAGCCCGAGGAACTCCTCAACGCCATCCGTATCGCCGCGGCCGGTGAGGCGCTGCTGTCGCCGGTCGCGACGAAGGGGCTCATCGCCACCTTCCTGGCCCAGGGCGGCAGCGCGGGCGAGGGACCCGACTCGGCCGCGTACTCCAAGAGGCTCGCCGCCCTGACGGTCCGCGAGCGCGAAGTCCTCGTCCTCGTCGCCGGCGGTCACTCCAACGACGAGATCGCGGAGCGGCTGGTCGTCAGTCCGCTCACCGTCAAGACCCATGTCAACCGGGCCATGGCGAAATTGGGGGCACGCGATCGGGCTCAATTGGTGGTAATCGCCTACGAATCGGGCCTGGTACGTCCAAGGGTGGAGTAGCTCCCGGGGGTCACTACTCCAGGCGCGGTATGCCGCGCGTAAGGAAATGGCCCTGGGGTTCGACGGAACAGCACTGCCGGATGGCAGATCGTATAGACGGGCCCCTGCGCCCTTCTGCACGCGTACACCACAGAAGAGAGACCCCATGTCCTGGCTGTCCAGATTCAGCCTCGCGCAACGGGCCCTCATAGGGCTGATATCGATCATCGCGCTCGTCTTCGGGGCGATCGCCATCCCCCAGCTCAAGCAGCAGCTGCTGCCTTCCATCGAGCTTCCGATGGTCTCGGTTCTCGCCCCCTACCAGGGCGCTTCGCCCGACGTGGTCGAGAAGCAGGTCGTCGAGCCGATCGAGGCCTCACTCGAGTCCGTCGACGGCATCACTGGCGTCACCTCCACGGCGAGCGAGGGCAGCGCCGTGATCATGGCCAGCTTCGACTTCGGCGGTGACGGTTCGCAGCAGTTGGTCGCCGACATCCAGCAGGCGGTGAACCGGGCAGGGCCCCAGCTTCCCGACGACGTCGACCCGCAGGTGATCGCCGGCTCGACGGACGACATCCCCACCGTCGTCCTCGCCGCCACCTCCAACGAGGACCAGCAGGCGCTCGCCGACCGGCTGGAGCGCACGGTCGTCCCGGCGCTCGAAGGCATCGACGGCGTCGGCCAGGTCACCATCGACGGTGTCAGGGACCTCCAGGTCTCCGTCACCCCCGACGACAGGAAGCTCGCGGCCGCGGGCCTGAACACCGTCGCGCTCTCGGAGGCGCTGAAGGCGGGCGGCGCGACCGTCCCGGCGGGTTCGTTCTCCGAGGACGGCAAGAGCCGCACCGTGCAGGTGGGCGGCGGCTTCACCTCCCTGGAGCAGATCGAGGACCTGCGGGTCGGCGGCCCGGCACCCGGCGCCCCCGACGGCGGCGGGGCGAGTGAGCCCGTACGCCTGGGTGACATCGCCACCGTCGAGCAGGAGCCGGCCGCGGCGGCGTCGCTGACCCGTACGAACGGTGAGCCCAGCCTCGCCGTGATGGCCACCATGGACAACGACGGCAGCGCCGTCACCATCTCGGACGCCGTCAAGGACCAGCTGCCCGACCTGCGCAAGGACCTCGGCGCGGGCGCCGATCTGACCGTGGTCAGCGACCAGGGCCCGGCGGTCTCCAAGTCGATCTCCGGCCTGACGACCGAGGGTGCGCTCGGTCTCGTCTTCGCCATCCTGGTGATCCTTGTCTTCCTGGCCTCGATCCGCTCGACCCTGGTCACGGCGGTCTCCATCCCGCTCTCGGTCGTCCTCGCGCTGATCGTGCTGTGGACCCGTGACCTGTCGCTCAACATGCTCACCCTGGGCGCGCTCACCATCGCGATCGGACGCGTCGTCGACGACTCGATCGTGGTGCTGGAGAACATCAAGCGGCACCTGGGCTACGGCGAGGAGCGCGAGTTCGCGATCACCTCGGCGGTCAAGGAGGTCGCGGGCGCGGTCACCGCCTCGACGCTCACCACGGTCGCGGTGTTCCTGCCGATCGGCCTCGTGGGCGGCATGGTGGGCGAGCTGTTCGGCTCGTTCTCGCTGACGATCACGGCGGCCCTGTTGGCGTCGCTGCTCGTCTCGCTCACCGTCGTACCGGTGCTCTCGTACTGGTTCCTGCGCGCCCCGAAGGCCGTACGCGGGATGGACCCCGCCGAGGCCCGCCGGATCGCGGAGGAGAAGGAGTCCACCAGCCGTATGCAGCGGATGTACGTCAAGGTGCTGGGCTTCGCGACCCGGCGCCGGATCACGAGCGTCGTCCTGGCGTTCGTCGTCCTGCTCGTCACCCTGGGCATGGCGCCGCTGCTCAAGACCAACTTCTTCGACCAGGGCGAGCAGGAAGTCCTCACCGTCAAGCAGGAACTGGCTCCCGGCACCAGCCTGGAGGCGGCCGACGCGGCGGCGAAGAAGGTCGAGAAGACCCTCGACGGCATCGACGAGATCAAGGAGTACCAGGTCACCGTCGGCTCGTCCGGCTTCATGGCGGCGTTCGGCGGCGGTACCGGTGCCAACCAGGCGTCGTACCAGATCACCCTGAAGGACTCGGGGACGTACGAGGACACCAGCGACGCCATCGACGAGGCCCTCGGCAAGCTCGACGGCATCGGTGACACGAACATCACGGCCGGCGACGGTTTCGGCGCCCAGGACCTGAGCGTCGTCGTCAAGGCGCCCGACGCGAAGACCCTGGCGAGCGCCGCCGAGCAGGTGCGCGAGGAGGTCGCGAGCATCGACGACGTCACCGACGTCCAGAGCGACCTGGCGCAGAGCATCCCGCGTATCTCGGTCAAGGCCAAGCCCGCGGCGGCCGAGGCCGGATTCAACGACGCCACGCTCGGTATGGCCGTCGGCCAGGCCGTACGCGGTACGCCGTCCGGCAAGGCGATTCTCGGTGACACCGAGCGCGACGTGTACGTCACGTCCGCCAAGCCCGCCAAGACGCTCGACGAGCTGAAGGAGCTGCCGCTCGGCGGTGTGAAGCTCGGTCAGATCGCCGACGTCGAGCTGGCGCCGGGTCCGCTGTCGAAGACCCGGATCGACGGCTCCACGGCCGCGACGATCACCGCCAAGCCCGAGGGCGACAACACCGGCGCGATCGGCGCGACGCTCCAGTCCAAGATCGACGGGCTCGATCTGCCGGAGGGTGCGACCGCCTCCATCGGCGGTGTCTCCGAGGACCAGGACGAGGCGTTCCTCCAGCTGGGGCTCGCCATGCTGGCGGCCATCGCGATCGTCTTCATGCTGCTGGTCGGCACGTTCAAGTCGCTGATCCAGCCGATGATCCTGCTGGTCTCCATCCCGTTCGCGGCGACCGGCGCGATCGGTCTGCTGCTTCTCACCGGTACGCCGCTGGGTGTGCCGGCGATGATCGGCATGCTGATGCTGATCGGCATCGTGGTGACCAACGCGATCGTGCTCATCGACCTGATCAACCAGTACAGGAGGCAGGGCCTCGGGGTGATCGAGGCGGTCGTCGAGGGCGGCAGGCACCGGCTGCGGCCGATCCTGATGACCGCTCTGGCCACGATCTTCGCGCTGCTTCCGATGGCGATGGGGATCACCGGCGAGGGTGGCTTCATCGGCCAGCCGCTGGCCGTGGTGGTGATCGGCGGTCTGCTGTCGTCGACGCTGCTGACGCTGCTGCTGGTGCCGACGCTGTACACGATGGTCGAGCTCCGCAAGGAGCGCCGTGCCGGCAAGAAGGCGGCGAAGCGCGCCAAGAAGTCGGGTGACGGGAACGTCGGTGGCGGTACGTCGCCGGCCTCCGAGGCGCCTCCGGCTCAGCCGGTCAACGTCTGACCGGGATTCCGGGCGTTAGGTCAGTAAGGGGCGCCCGCCATTGGCGGGCGCCCCTTACCGCTGTTCCGGATCACGCCGCGGACAGCGCCGTACGGCTATGGCTGGGGCTACGGCAGCGCCAGCATCCGCTCCAGCGCCAGCTGGGCGAGGTCCGCCGTCTCCTTGTCGACCTGGATCCGGTTGATCTCCTTGCCGTCGGCGAGCGATTCGAGCGTCCACACCAGGTGCGGCAGGTCGATGCGGTTCATCGTCGAGCAGAAGCACACCGTCTTGTCGAGGAAGACGATCTCCTTGTCGTCGGCGGCGAATCGGTTCGCCAGCCGTCGCACCAGGTTCAGTTCGGTGCCGATGGCCCACTTGGAACCGGCCGGCGCCTCCTCCAGCATCTTGATGATGTACTCCGTCGAGCCGACGTGGTCGGCGGCGGAGACCACCTCGTGCCGGCACTCCGGATGGACCAGCACATTGACCCCGGGAACCCGCTCGCGGACGTCGTCGACCGAGTCCAGCGAGAACCGTCCGTGCACGGAGCAGTGCCCGCGCCACAGGATCATCTTCGCGTTCCGCAGCTCCTCGGTGGTCAGACCGCCGTTCGGCTTGTGCGGGTTGTAGAGGACGCAGTCCTCCAGGGACATCCCCAGATCCCGCACGGCGGTGTTGCGGCCGAGGTGCTGGTCGGGGAGGAAGAGGACCTTCTCGCCCTGCTCGAAGGCCCATTCGAGGGCGCGTGCGGCGTTGGAGGAGGTGCAGATCGTGCCGCCGTGCCTGCCGGTGAAGGCCTTGATGTCGGCGGAGGAGTTCATGTACGAGACGGGGACGACCCCCTCGGCTATACCGGCGTCGGTCAGCACGTCCCAGCACTCGGCGACCTGCTCGGCCGTCGCCATGTCCGCCATGGAGCAGCCCGCGGCGAGGTCGGGCAGGACGACCTTCTGGTCGTCGGCCGTCAGGATGTCCGCCGACTCGGCCATGAAGTGGACACCGCAGAAGACGATGTACTCGGCGTCGGGGCGCGCCGCCGCGTCCCTGGCCAGCTTGAACGAGTCCCCGGTCACGTCCGCGAACTGGATGACCTCGTCGCGCTGGTAGTGGTGGCCGAGGACGAAGACCTTCCCGCCGAGCTTCTCCTTCGCCGCGCGGGCGCGTTCGACCAGGTCCGGGTCGGACGGCGACGGCAGATCACCGGGGCACTCCACGCCGCGCTCGCTCCGGGTGTCGGCCTCACGGCCGAGCAGGAGCAGTGCGAGGGGCGTGGGCTGGACATCGAGATCCTGACGAGCTTGGGCCGTGGTCACGTCACGCACCCTTTCTTCTCTGCGGAGGAGCCTTTTCGTCTAATTGACGTTATCTATCATAACCCCTTCACGTCACTTTGACGATGTCGATAGCGTCGATGTGACGCATTCCCGGGGAACACGGCACATCCCGCTCCGGAGCAGGGTGTGCGAGCATGAAGGGGAAAACAGAGAAGAACAACAGAAGCTCGACAGCTCGACAGAAGGACGGCAGACGAGACGAGCGGCGGGGCCGGGAATGAATCCGCGGCCGTACCGGTTGTAACTGCCGCTAATTGAGTCCGTACTTCCCCTGCCTCGGCGGGGAGGCCCCACCCCGGGAGAGAAGCAGATGTCCGTATCGGACGAGACCACCACCGTGAGCGACGGCATCCTCCTGTCCGATGCCGCCGCGGGCAAGGTCAAGGCCCTGCTCGACCAGGAAGGCAGGGACGACCTCGCGCTGCGCGTCGCGGTCCAGCCCGGCGGCTGTTCCGGTCTCCGTTACCAGCTCTTCTTCGACGAGCGCTCGCTGGACGGCGACGTCGTCAAGGACTTCGGCGGCGTCAAGGTCGTTACCGACCGGATGAGCGCCCCGTATCTGGGTGGCGCCTCCATCGACTTCGTCGACACCATCGAGAAGCAGGGCTTCACGATCGACAACCCCAACGCCTCCGGCTCCTGCGCCTGCGGCGACTCCTTCAGCTGATCGTCGACCGCTGACCGCGGACCGAGCTGAACGCAGAACGGAAGGCGGCGGCCCCCCATTGGGGGACCGCCGCCCTCCGCGGACGCCCGTGGCACGGGCCGCCCGCCAAATACCTGAGGGGCGCGCCCCACCCCTGCCGCAGACCCCACCCCGTCCCCGGCACCGCGCGCACCCCTAAAGGACTGCCGCCCCCCCCCCTGGGGGCCCCCCCCCCCTTCCGCGTACGCCGGTGGCCCGGCGCTCCCGCTACTTCCGTGAGGGCAGCGCCTCACCCGTGACCGCGTCCAGGACCTTCCGGTCCCCGAGCGGGCGGTCCAGGGTCACCTTCTCGGTGAAGCTCTTGGCCATCGAGACACAGACGCCTCCGGGCGGCGCGGAGTCCACCACCTCCACCGTGACCGTGGACCCGCTCTCGTCCGCCCGCAGGGAGTACTCACCGCACACGCCGCCGACGAAGCGCACGCTCAAGGCGCTGCCGTCGGCGCTGTACGTCTCGACCGGCGGGCCTTCGCGCCGCTCCCCCTCCTGCGGCTCCTCCTGAGGGTCCTTCGGGGCTGGCTCGACGGGCGGCACCACGTCGGTGCCGCCCCCGTCCGTGCCGCTCCCGCCGCCGACGCCCTCGCCGTCCTGCGTCAGATACTCGGGAAGTACCGCCGTTCGAGTGACGGTCGACGTGGGCCCGCTCCCGGTGCCCACCACCTCGAACCACCACGCCGGTACGAGCGCGGGCCGCCCGTCCACCTGCCGCGCGGACAGACCGAAGACGGCCTTGTCCACCTCCACCCGCGTGGGCTCCGCCGGCTCCCCGCCCCTGCCCTTCGGCTCGCACGGAGCGGCGGGCTCCCGCCCGTCCTTGTGCGGCACCGCCGACGCGCAGCCGCCGATCCCGCCCGTGCCCGGCGCGTTCATGGAACCGTTCAGCAGCTTCAGCGCCTCCGCCGCGCCCACCACCGGATACTCGTCGCCCCGCGCGGGCTCCTTCAACTTCCCGCTGCCGCCCATGACTTGGCCGTCCGCGCCGATCTGGATGCCGGTCGACCAGCCGTACGTCGGCAGTCCGCCGATCACCGGTGCGGCGTTCACCACCCGTACGGCGCCCATCAACTGGCCCGCGTCGAGCGCCGCGTCCTGCTGGCCGAGCGCCTCCAGCACGGGCGCAGCCGCCTTCTTCGCGGCCTCCTCGCTCACCGGTCCGGCCCCGTCCGGCGGTACGACGGGATTGGCGCCGGCCACACCGCCGCCACCGCTCGGGCACTCCTTGCCCTTGAGGCAGTCGTCACCGCCGGGCGCGGAGCCGAAGCGGCCGAACGTCCAGTCGCCGGGCGCCTGCCTGTCGACGCTGAGCAGCGGGCCCGAACCGTCCTTCCGCCCGCCGACCTTCCAGGCCGTACCGGAGAGTTCGGGCGTACCGGCCACTCCCAGGGCCTTGGCCAGACGCGCCACGTCGGCCGCCGCGACGGACCCCTCGGGACGGTGTACGGCGGCCGATCCGGGTCCCTCGGGCAGCGGGCCCGCCGCGTGGTACTCGACGCCGTACGGGCTCGGCTCACCGGGCGCGATGCCCGGGCCGGGGTCCGCGAGACGGCCGGCCGGCGCCGCCGCCTCCCCGCCGGCGCCCAGCGCCAGGGGCGGCGGATCCAGATCACCCCCGCGCGCCGCCCGCTTGTCCCCACCGCCGTCCGACGCGGTCGTGGCGTAGTACGCCCCACCGCCACCCGCGAGCAGCACCGCCGCCGCGACCGACACGATCGCGAGCGGGGATCGCCGCGCCCCCGGGCGGGCGCCGCCCCGTTCGCCGCTGTCCTGAGGTCGTTCGGTACTGGTCACCGTCTGCTCCTTCGGGCCGGATGGCCCCGCCGTGGCCGGGGACACCGGTGGGACGGGCGCGAGGCGCGCCCGGTTCCCCCCAAGGGATGAACGTCAGTCGCCGTACTCGGACATGCCGTCGATCAGCCGGGCGGAGTCCGGCGGGACCGTGACGCCCAGGATCAGCGACGGCGGTACGGGGGCGGGGGCGTCCGGCGCGGGCCTCACCCAGTCCGGTGCCATCCGCGCGCAGTCACCGCGCAGTTCGGCCAGGCTGGTGTCGGATTCGCGGACCGCGCGCTCGCGGGGGACGGTGTCATTCCTCATGTACGCACCGTAAGCACGGAGCCGTCGGCGGGAAAGCCGTACGTCCGGGTAGCTTGCCGTTGAGAAGCTCCCGGGCCGACCCGATAGCGTGAGCTGTCCACCATGCCCTCCTCCCCAGGAGCAGTCAGCCGTGAGAATCGCAGTCACCGGCTCCATCGCCACCGACCACCTCATGACCTTCCCCGGTCGCTTCGCCGACCAGTTGGTCGGAGACCAGCTGCACACGGTCTCGCTTTCCTTCCTCGTCGACAACCTCGACGTACGCAGGGGCGGTGTCGGTGCCAACATCTGCTTCGGCATGGGTCAGCTCGGCACCGCGCCGATCCTGGTCGGTGCCGTCGGCCCCGACTTCGACGAGTACCGCGCCTGGCTCGACCGCCACGGCGTCGACACCGCGTCCGTCCGGGTCTCCGAGGTCCTGCACACCGCGCGCTTCGTCTGTACGACGGACGCCGATCACAACCAGATCGGCTCCTTCTACACCGGCGCCATGAGCGAGGCCCGGCAGATCGAGCTGAAGTCGGTCGCCGACCGGGTCGGCGGTCTCGACCTGGTGCTGATCGGCGCCGACGACCCCGAGGCGATGCTCCGCCACACGGAGGAGTGCCGCACCCGGTCCATCCCGTTCGCCGCCGACTTCTCGCAGCAGATCGCCCGGATGGACGGCGACGAGATCCGGCTGCTGCTCGACGGCGCGACGTACCTCTTCTCCAACGAGTACGAGAAGGGGCTCATCGAGTCCAAGACCGGCTGGAGCGACGCCGAGATCCTCACCAAGGTCGGCCACCGCGTCACCACCCTCGGCTCGCGCGGCGTCCGGATCGAGCGCGTCGGCGACGACCCGATCGAGGTCGGCTGCCCGGAGGAGACCGCGAAGGTCGACCCGACCGGCGTCGGCGACGCCTTCCGCGCCGGCTTCCTCTCCGGTCTGTCGTGGGGCGTGAGCCTGGAGCGCGCGGCGCAGGTCGGCTGCATGGTCGCGACCCTGGTGATCGAGACGCTGGGCACCCAGGAGTACACGCTGCGGCGCAACAACTTCATGGACCGCTTCACCAAGGCGTACGGGGACGAGGCGGCGAACGAGGTCCGCAAGCACCTCACGTAGGGGCGGCCCCGGGGGCGCGCGGCATTCACCGGACTCCCGCTGTACTGCCCGCGCCCCCGACGTGCGCCTTTGTCACTCCGAGTGATCCATGTCGCTTCGGACGCGCCTTGGCCTCCGCCGACGGCAGGTGTCACTCTTTCACTACGTTCGGCACGCCCGAAAACAGATGAACCCCCGCATCGCGGCCCGTCCAACAGGACGCCGCGGCCGGGGGTTCTCCCATGCCCGGGCGCGCACCGGGCAGCAACCGCGGTACGGCCACAGCGTCTTCGTCCCCCCACGCATCTGAAGAGGTCCCTGAGTATGGCCCTGCGTACGCGTCCCCCCATCAACATCGGTCTTGTCTTCGACTGGCACGCCCGGAAGAGGAACCGGACCGTTCTCCACCTCGACCGGCCCTTCGACATCGCGCCGGACGGCGGCACCACCTACAGCGCCGCGCACCTCGCCGAACAGGTCGAGGAGATCTCGAACTGGCTCTACGCGGCAGGCCTGCGCCCTCTCGACCGGCTCGCCGTCGTCAAGGACAACCACTTCGACATGGTCCTGATCGCGGCCGGAGCGGCGAGGATCGGCGCGCTCCCGGTGATGATGGCGCCCGTCCAGGACCTGGACGCCCTCCGGACCATGATCGCCAGAGCCGATCCGAAGGTGCTCGTCGCGGGCGCGAGTGTGCTGGACCGCGCGGCCAGCGCCGGGATCGCGCCGGCCGGTCCCCGCGTACGGCTGGTGGTGATCGGCGAGCCCCGGGAAGGGCTTCCGCCCGGTGCGATCGCGCTCGACCACCTGCGCGGGGCGGCCGCGGCCCCCGTCCGGCTGCGCGGCGACCACGAGCCCATGATCGTGACCCATACGTCGGGGACCACCGGCGTACCGAAGCTGGTGATGCACTCGCCGTACACCGCGCTGGGGGCGCCGCCCTACCGGCTGGAGTCCTCACGGATCCCGCTGCTCACCTCGGGCCGGGGCGATGTGGTCGCCAGCGCCATCTCCTTCTGCCACATGCGGGGTCTGTCCTGGACGAGGTCCCAGTTCGCGCTGGCGCCCCGGGCCATGGTGGTGATCTCCGACCCGGGCCTCGAATCGTCCGCCAGGGTGCTCGCGCGGCACCGGCCGACCTCGCTCGAAGCATTGCCCAACATCTATCAGCGGTGGGAGGAGCTGGCGGACGAACAGCCCGAACTCTTCGCCCGGGTCCGCCGGTTCATCAGCACCTTCGACGCCGTGCATCCGCGTACGGTACGCACGTTCCTCGGCGTCTCACGTGCCCGCTTCCCGGTGTGGGCCTGGGGGCTCGGCCAGTCCGAGATCGCCGGCATCTCGGCGAACCTCTTCACCCGCCGGACGATGCGCAGGGCGCGTACGACCCGCAACGACGTCACCAATGTCGGCTGGCCCACCCTGGTCCGGGTCGAGGTCGTCGACCCGGAGACCGGCCGCCGACTGCCCCGGGGCGAGCGGGGACTCCTGATGGTCAGGACCCGCACCCGCTGTCTGGACTATCTGGGCGAGAGCGAACGGCACCGGATGAAGACCAGGGGCGACTGGTGGAACACCGGGGACCTCGGCGAACGCACCCGCTTCGGCCGGGTCCGGCTCGTCGACCGCGAGGTCGACATGATCCCCGGCATGAGCTGCATCGAGGCCGAGAGCACCCTGCTCGACCGGCTGGAGCGGGCCCAGGAGGTGGTCGTGCTCAGCGTGCCCGACGGGCTGCCCGTGCCCGTCCTGTGCATGCGCGACAACCGTCTCGACCCCGAGGAGTGGAAACGGGCGGTGAAGGGGCTGCCCGACCTCGACGAACCGCGGCTCGTCCCCTGGGACGACGTACCGCGCACGGCCACCTGGAAGGTCCGCCGCACCCAGCTGCGCGAACAGCTGCTGGGCGAGAAGACCGGCCGGGGCACCGGCCGGTGGACATGACCGGCACCGCCAACCCCCGTACGAGACAAGGAGACCGACAGTGTGGCCACCCCCTTTGTTCGGCGATGAGGGACGGATCCGGCTGGAGGACGCGCGCGACCTCCCCGACTGGTACTACGTGGGGCTCGTGGTCGTCGTCGGAGCCTTCTGGCTGGCGGCGTACATGTTCGCGATCCAGCGCGCCCGGCTCGACCGCCGGGTGGGCATCCCGGCGGTGGCGGTGGCCTTCAACATCGCGTGGGAGTTCAACGACACCTTCATCGTGCCGCACGCCGGCTGGCAGCGGCCCTTCAACCTCGCCTGGTTCCTGCTCGACATCTACATCGTCACGCAGGTCCTGAAGTTCGGCCTCAAGGACTACCCGGCCTTCACCGCGAAGGAGTTCAAACGGTTCTTCGGCGGCGCCTTCCTCTTCGCGGTCTTCTTCATCCCGGCCGCGGAACTGGAGATCAACGACTTCTACGGCGCCTACGCGGGCCTCGGCGTCAACTGCGTGATGAGCATGGCCTTCATCTCCATGCTGCGGCGCCGCGGGTCGTCGGCCGGCCAGTCGATGTACATCGCGGGCTGCAAGGGCATCGGCTCCGCGCTCGGTGTGCTGATGTCGGTCTCGCTCTACCCGGAGAGCCTGATGATCCCGGTCCTCGGCGCGACGGTGATCGTCCTGGACATCACCTACGCGCGGATGCTCTACCGCCAGATCAAGCGGGAGGGCCACTCGCCCGCCGCGCTCAAGCGGCCCGCCGTGGCACCGGTGGAGGAGCAGCCGGTCCAGGTCTGACGCCCCGCCCTACCCGGCGGGGGTGAGATTGCCGGGGTCGACGACACCGTAGATCCCGCTCACCCGGTCGCCCGCCGGAGTCAGTTCGAGCACGACGACGGTGTGCAGCCGGTCGCCGGCGAACAGCAGCACCGCCGACTCCCGGCGCACGTTCACATAGCGGGCCGTCAGACCGGCGGGCAGCCTCGGGGCCTTGGCCCGTACGAGACGTACGACCCGGTCACGGCCCTCCACGACGCGCTGCGCGATGTGCAGCGTGCCGGCGCCGTCCGTCCACATCGCCACGTCCGGGGCGAGGACCTCCATCAGTGCGGCGAGGTCCCCGCCGAGCGCCGCCGACATGAAGCGTTCGGTGACGGCCCGGCGCAGTTCGGGTTCCGGCGCCCCCCGGGGCCTGCGCGCGCGCACATGGGTCCGGGCGCGGCGGGCGGTCTGGCGGACGGCGGCCGGGCTCCGGCCCAGCAGGGTGGCGATCTCCTCGTGGTCGTAGCCGAACACCTCGCGCAGCACGAACACCGCGCGCTCCAGCGGCGTCAGCGTCTGCAGCACCACCGTGAGGGCGAGGGACACCGACTCCTCGCGCAGCGCGCCGTCCTCCGCGCCGGCGGTGCTGAGGAGGGGCTGCGGCAGCCAGGGGCCGAGGTCGCTCACCCGGTCGCGGCGCGCGTGGCGCAGCCGCGCGAGGGCCTGGTTCACCGCGATACGGACCAGATAGGCGCGGGGATTGGCGATGTGGGAGCGGCGCGCGGAGGCCCAGGAGAGCCAGGTCTCCTGGAGGACGTCCTCGGTGTCGGTGACGGTGCCGAGCAGATTGTGGACCAGTGCGAAGAGCAGCTCGCGATGGGCGGCGTACACCTCGGTCGCGGCGTCGAGCGCGTCCGGTCCCGGGCGCCAGGCGTCGCGGCCGGAGCACCGCTCGGGTTCGGAGGACGGGGGGTGACCGGGATCGGCGGTGACCGCGCGGCCGGTCGTGGGGGAGTCCGGGCGGGCGTCCTGCACGGGCGGTGCCTCCTGTCCGGGGAGAGCGATGTGACGCCGGACACATTATGGCCCGTCACGTCACAAGCGGCAGCCGTCGCTTCTCGTATACCTGGCGCATGCCGACATCCGTCGATATTACGAGGAATGAGAAGCGACAATGCTGGAAACCCTTGCGGGGCTCGCCCTGCGCAGGCGCAGGGCGGTGGTCGTGGTGGCCCTGCTGCTCGCCGTGCTGGGAGGCGCGGCGGGCTCGACGCTGTTCACCAAACTCACCGCCGGAGGGTTCGACGACCCGCAGTCGGAGTCAGGACGCGCGGCCTCCGCGCTCACGTCGGACTTCGGCCACGCGCAGTCGAATCTGACGCTGCTCGTCACCGCGCCGGGCGGCGTGGACAAACCCGCGGCCACCAGTGCCGGCGTCTCGCTCGGCAAGAAACTGGCCGCCGAACCGCAGATCGCCGACGTCATCAGCTACTGGGGCGGGGACCGCGCGCCCCAGCTGCGCGGTGCCGGCGGCGACAAGGCCCTGATCCTGGCCACCATCACCGGCGACGAGACGGAGGTGGAGAAGCGGGTCAAGGAGTTGCTGCCCCGCTACCAGGGCACGCACGACGGTCTCGACGTCAAGGTCGGCGGTTACGCGCCGCTCCAGCACGAGATCATCGACCAGGGCCAGAAGGACGCCACCAAGGGGGAGATGATCGCCTTCCCGGTGACGCTCGTCCTGCTGGTGTTCGTCTTCGGCAGCCTGGTCGCCGCCGCGCTTCCGCTGCTGATCGCCCTGGTCACCGTGCTGCTCTGCATGGGCTTCATGTGGGTGCTGGCCAGTCTGACCTCGCTGTCCTCGCTCTCGGTCAGCGTCATCACCCTGCTGGGACTCGGCCTGGCCATCGACTACAGCCTGCTCATCGTCAACCGCTACCGCGAGCAGCTGCGCGCCGGGCACGACGAGCGTGAGGCGGTCCACGGCACCCTGCTCTCCGCGGGCCGTACGGTCGTCTTCTCCGCGATCACGGTGGCCGTGGCCCTCGCGGGCCTGGCCTGGTTCCCGCTGCCCGCCGTGCGCTCCATGGCGTACGCGGGAGTGGCGACCGCCCTGCTGGCCGCGCTCGTCTCGGTCACCCTGCTGCCCACGGTCCTGGTGGCACTCGGCCCCCGGATCGAGAAGGGCCGGATCCTCCGGCGCCGCGAGCGTCCGGCGACGGCGGAGCTGGAGAGCGGCTTCTGGCACCGGCTCGCGACCTTCGTGATGCGCAGGCCGCTGCCGATCGCGACCCTCGTGACGGCCTTCCTGCTGCTGCTCGGCGTGCCGTTCCTGGGCATCAAGCTGGGAATGCCGGACGAGCGCACCCTGCCGGAGTCGTCCATGGCCCGGCAGGTCGTCACGGAGATCCGTGCCGACTTCGACACCAGCGAACAGAGCGCGCTCCAGGTCGTCGTCCCCGACGCCCCGGCCAACGGCGAGATCGCGTCGTACGCCACCGCGCTCTCCCGGCTCGACGACGTGGCGCGGGTGGACACCTCCACCGGCAGCTACGCGAACGGGTCCCCGGCGGGTCCGGCGTCCGAGGCGCACCAGCGCTTCCGCGGCGACGGCTCGGTCTTCCTCTCGGTCACGCCCACGAGGGCCGACGCGGACCTGACGGCGGGGCTGGTGCGGGAGATCCGCGACGCGCCCGCCCCGTCCGGGACCCTCGTCGGCGGCACGGCCGCCGTCAACGAGGACGCGACCAGCTCGATGATCCACTGGCTGCCGTACGCGCTGGTGTCGGTGGTGCTCGCGATGCTGGTGCTGCTGTTCCTGGTGACCGGCAGCGTGCTGGTGCCGTTCATCGCCGTACTGCTCAGCGCGCTCAGTCTCACCGCGACCTTCGGCGCACTGGTCTGGATCTTCCAGGACGGTCATCTCTCCGGCCTGCTCGGGGGATTCACCGTCACGGGGGACATCGCGGCGACGGTGCCGGTGATGCTCTTCGCGCTGTCGTTCGGCCTGGCGATGGACTACCAGATCTTCCTGCTCGCCCGGATCCGGGAGGAGTACGAGATCACCGGGGACGGCAACGCGGCGGTCGCCCGCGGCCTGGAGCGCATCGGACGGATCGTCACCGCGGCGGCGGTGCTGATCTCGGTGGTGTTCCTGGCCTTCGCCGTCTCCGACATCACCCTGTCCAAGGCGTACGGCATCGGCCTGCCGCTCGCCGTCCTGATGGACGCGACCCTGATCCGCGGGCTGCTGCTGCCCGCCCTGATGCGCCTCGGCGGGCGGGCCACCTGGTGGGCGCCCGCGCCGCTCCGTCGCCTGCACGCCAGATTCGGCCTGAAGGAGTCGGACGGAGGCCCCCACACCGTCCACGCGGTGGTCGAGCCGGCACCGGCCGCACAGCGGTAGCCCCATGAGTTGTCCGTAGCAACCCGAACCGAACCGGTCGCCCGAAGGGGCCGGCCCCGGCGCCCCGCGCGCCGGAGCCGGCCCCTTCGGCGTGCCGGAGACCAGCAACGGAAGAGGTAGGGCAGTGACACTGGTGAACGGAAAACAGCGACGGCTGCGTCGGCTCGTCGGAGAGGACGGCAGAACGCTCCTCGTGGCACTGGACCACTCGGTGACCACGGGTGTCGTCGGCGGACTGGCCAACATGGGCTCGGTCATGCGCTCGGTGATCAGCGGTGGCGCCGACGGCATCGTCTCCCACCGGGGCTCGGCCGCCAGGGAGATGCCCGTACAGCGGGACACGGCGATGATCGTGCACCTGTCGGGCAACACCGCCCTCAGCGCACAGGCCGAACTCAAGGCCACCGTCTGCGAACCCGAGACCGCCGCCGCCCTGGGCGCCGACGCCGTCTCGGCGCACATCACCCTCGGCTGCGGCCACCGGGAGGACCGCGACGCGCTCGTGGGGCTCGGCGCCATCGCCCGCTCCTGCGACCGGCTCGGCCTGCCGCTGCTGGTGATGACCTACATCAGGACCGAGGCGGCGGACATCGGTCCGCAGGTGCTGCACGCCGCCCGGATAGCGGCCGAGCTGGGCGCCGACATCGTCAAGGCGGCGCACCCCGGCGAGCAGTACCTCACCGATCTGGCCAGCCAGGTGCCGGTGCCCGTGGTGATCGCCGGCGGTGCCGCCGACGGGACGTGGGAGGACTTCCTCAACTCCGCCAAGAACGCCATCGGGGCGGGCATCGGCGGGCTCTGCGTCGGCCGGTGGGTCTTCGGCAGCGCCGATCCCGCGCGGGCCACGTCCGAGCTGCGCGGCATCGTGCACGGCTCCGGCTGAGCCCCGCCGCGCTCCCCTCCCTTCCCCGCTCTCCCTCCACCACCCCGCGAAATCCCTCACCACATCTCAGAAACGGATGGCACGTGGACAAGGAACAGGAACTCTGGGCGGACGTCACCGGACTCGGCCCCGACGAGACAGCGGCGGCCCTCGCCCACGCGCGGTCCTCCGCCGCCACGACGGTCCTGCTGCGGCCCGACCAGCTGGAGGGCTGGGAGCCGCTGGAGCGGATCACCCTGGCCGCCCTGGTGGACACCGGGAACGCCGCCGCCGCACTCGACGACCGGCGGGTGGGCGCCCTGCTGGTGCGGGGACCCGACCAGCTCGACGCCGTACGGAGCCTGGCCGACGGCCGTCCGGTCGGTGTCCGCTGCGAGATCGTCGACGGCGACAGCATGAACGCGGCCGCCGACCTCTGCGGCCGGGTCGACGTGCTGGTGGCCGCCTTCGTCGACGAGACCAACATCCCGCTGGAGCTGCTGCTGGCCCGCGCCCAGGACGGCAGGACGCGGGTCCTCAAGGAACTGCTCAGCGCCGCCGAGACCGCCAGTGTCGCCGGTGTGCTGGAGAGCGGACCCGCCGGACTGGTGGTCCGCGGCGACCAGCTCGCCGACATCGACCGGGTGGGCGAGGCGCTGCGGCTGCGCCGGCAGGTCCGCAAGGACCTTGTGCCGCTGGAGGTCGTCCGCGCCGAACCGATCGGCATGGGCTACCGGGGCTGCGTCGACACCGCCACGCTGTTCGGCGAGGACGAGGGCATGATCGTCGGCTCGACCTCGTCCGGCGGCATCCTGGTCTGCGCGGAGGTGCACTACCTGCCGTACATGAACCTCCGCCCGTTCCGGGTCAACGCGGGCGCCGTCCACAGCTATGTGTTCGGCTCCGAGACCACCGCCTACATCACCGACCTCGCCGCCGGGGAGCGCACGCACGCCGTGGCGGCGGACGGCACGTTCCGCGAGGTCGTCGTCGGCCGGGTCAAGGTCGAGCTCCGTCCGCTGCGGCTCGTCGAGGCGGTGTACGGGGACGTCAAGGTCAACGTCTTCCTCCAGGACGACTGGCATGTGCGCGTGATGGGCGCCGACGGCAAGCCGCTCAACCTCACGGAAGTGGTGCCGGGCACCAAGCTCCTGGGCCATGTCACCGAACCGGGCCGGCACGTCGGAATCAAGGTGGCCGAGCGGATCAGCGAGTTCTGACCGCCGCCGGCGCCGCCGACGGAGCAGTCGAACCGGCGGCCCAGCGAACCGGCGGCCCAGCGAACCGGCGGACCGCCGACGACCGGAACACCGGAACACGGGGAGACCGAGGTGACAGAGCACAGCGGGCCCGAACCCCGCGCCGAGATATGCGTGATCGGCGCGGGACCGCGGGGGATCAGCGTGACCGAGCGGCTCCTCGCCAACGCCCGAGAGCGCGGCCCGTCCGCCGGACCACTCGTCGTCCATCTCGTCGACCCGCTCATCGGGGCGGGCGGACGGGTGTGGAGCGTCGACCAGCCGGACGTGCTGCTCATGAACACGATCGCCTCGCAGGTCACGATGTTCACCGACGCCAGCGTCACCTGCGAGGGACCGGTGGTCCGCGGTCCGAGCCTCTACGAGTGGGCCCAGTCGCCCCTGACGGCGGAGCCGCCCGAGGGATTCCCGGCCAGGATGCTCGCCGAGGCGGCCGGACTCGGACCGGACGACTACCCGACCCGGGTCTTCTACGGGCACTACCTCAACTGGGTGCTGCGCGAACTGTGTACGACGGCTCCCGCCGGGAGCACGGTGCGCCGCCACCGCACCCGTGCGCTGCGGCTGGATGACGAGCCCGACGGCAGCCAGAGCGTCACGCTGGAGAACGGCACCCGGCTGGCGGGGCTCTCCGCCGTCGTACTCGCCCAGGGGCACCTCGACATGCCCCCGGGCGAACGGGAGCGCGCGCTGGGCGCGTTCGCCGACGCCCACGGTCTGCGCTACGAGCCGCCGGCCAACCCGGCGGACCAGGACCTGACCGGTCTGCGACCGGGTGAACCGGTGGCCCTCAGGGGCCTCGGCCTCACCTTCTTCGACCATCTGACCCTGCTCACGTCGGCGCGCGGCGGGGTCTTCGAGAAGGGCGACGGCGGACAGCTCGTCTACCGGCCCTCCGGCCGTGAGCCACGCCTGTACGCGGGGTCGCGGCGCGGCGTCCCGTACCACGCGCGGGGCGACAACGAGAAAGGGGTGTACGGGCGTCACGAGCCGAAGCTGCTCACCGCGGAGGTGATCGCGGGGTTCCGCGCCCGCAGCCGGCGGGGCGGCCCGCCGGCCTTCCTGGCCGAGGTCTGGCCGCTGATCGCCCGGGAGGTGCAGGGCGTCTACTACGCGACGCTGCTGGCCCGGCGCGGGCACACGGGCGCCGTGGAGTTCGCGCGCCGCTATCCGACCGTGCCCGACACCCTGGAGGAGGCGCTGCTCGACGCGTACGGCATCGCCCCCGACGAGCGCTGGAGCTGGGAGGCGGTGGCCCGGCCCGCCGCCGGCCTGCGGTTCCCCGGTCCCGGCGCCTTCCAGGACTGGGTGCTCGGCCGGCTCCAGGGCGATCTGGAGGAGGCGCGGACCGGCAATCTATCCAGCCCGCTCAAGGCGGCGCTCGATGTGCTGAGGGATCTGCGCAACGAGATCAGGCTCGTCGTCGACCACGCCGGGATCACCGGCGACTCCTACCGGGAGGAGCTCCAGGGGTGGTACACCCCGCTCAACGCCTATCTGTCGATCGGTCCGCCCGCCCTGCGCACGGAGGAGATGATCGCGCTCATGGAGGCGGGAGTGCTGACCCTGCTCGGCCCGGACACCTACGCGCGGCCCGCGCCCTCGGGTGACGGCTTCCTCGTCGGCTCCCCGGCGGTGACCGGGTCCGAGGTGCGGGTGACCACCCTCATCGAGTCCCGGCTGCCGGAGGTCGACATCCGGCGTACCACCGATCCACTGGTGCGCCACCTGCTCGCGACCGGCGCCTGCCGGCCGTACGAACTGCGCGAGACGACGGGCGCCGCCTACCGCACCGGAGGACTCGCCGTGACCGAACGTCCCTACCATCTGCTCGACGCCGCGGGCCGGGCCCATCCCAGGAGGTTCGCCTTCGGGGTGCCGACCGAGACCGTCCACTGGGTCACGGCGGCCGGTATCCGGCCCGGCGCGGACTCCGTGATCCTCGGCGACGCGGACGCCATCGCCAGAGCGGCGCTGGCGGTCTCCGCCGGGCCGGGCCACCCCTCCGGGAGCGGGTGACCCGGCCCGGCGGCGGTCAGCGGCCCGACGCCCGGGCGATCTCGGTCAGTTCACCGATGTCGAACTCGGCCCGGCCGGGCGTTCCGTAGCGCGTGAGTTTCCCCCGGCGTACCCACTGCCTGATCGTCGCCTCCGGAACACCCACGGCGAGCGCGGCCAGTTTGGTCGGTACGCGCCGGTGGCGCGGTGGTCTGGTCATGCGGTACCGACCTCACCCTTCTGTTCGATACGGCTCTGGAGGAGGAACCACTCATGGGCCTGCCAGGAATGCCCCGCCGTGCAGCTGATACCGCGTGAGGCGGAGATTCGCTGACCCGGTTCGGCGGCGCTCAGGATTTCCGAGCAGCCGGGTTCCACACAGAGTCCGAGGGTGACGAGCCGGGCGTCGGGCGCGGGGTCCAGGGTGCGGCGGGCCTCCGTGACGAGATTCTCCGTCTCGTCGGCGAACAGCACCGCCGCCACATGGCCCCCGAGCCAGGTCAGCTGACGGACGAGAAAGCCCGTCAGAGACCCGACGGAAGGTCCGGGAGCCGGTATCCCTTTCTCCTCGACCACGGTGCTCGCCCAGGAGGCGAGCACCTCGGAGATATTGCTGCGGGTCTCGATGGCGGAATCGTTGAGAGGAGCCACGTCCCGGGTCCCGGTCACCCGTTGCCGGGTGGGATTCCGGGGGCCGCCGAAAACGTGGTCCGCGCATTCGTCGTACAGGGCGGGAAGCGCGGTGAGATTCTTCTCGGTCTGTCGGAGACAGGCGCCGCACAGACGGAGCCCGGGCACGGGCTCCCTCTCTAACAGATGGTCTCGACGGCAGAGTTGTCGGGTCATTCTTTCCCCCTGTGCTGAACTGAATTCGCCGGAGCGAGTGTGACGCCGGGCTTCGCGGCCTTCCGGCACGCCGGCTCCCCCGCTCTTCGCCGCTAGCGGTGAAGAGCGAAGAACGTCGGTACGGCCACGCCGGCGAAGCCGAGGTTGTACGCGACGAGCCCGAGCTTTCTGGCCCGGAGCCAGCGGCCCCTGACCGGGCCCTGATAGAGCTGCGCCCCGTGCAGGACGGTGGCGGGAAGCGCCGTGAGGAGTAGCCACCAGGGCCATCCGTCGGTGCACGCCAGCGCCGTGAGCAGGCCGGCCGATATCAGGAAGAACGAGGTCATGGCGGCGGTCTGGACGGCTCTGCCCGTGGTCACGGCCAGCGTCCGACGGCCCGCCATCCGGTCGCCCGCGACGTCGTTGACGTTGGAGTAGCTGCTGACCATGACCAGCCAGAGACCGAGCAGAAGGGCCTGGGCGACGGCGGGCCAGGTCCAGTCACGGTTCACCGCGAGGAAGGGCGCGAGCAGTCCGGCCGCGGTGGAGAGACAGAGCAACGTCTCGCCGCCGCCACGCCGGTAACTCACCTTCAGCCCCACCGAGTACTGCACGCTGAAGACGAGTCCCAGCAGATAGAGCGCATAGGCGCTGAGCGGGGAGTCCCAGTCGAGCGCCCAGAAGGCGCCGGCCCCGGCCAGTACGGCCACGGCTCCCGATCCGGCGGCGAACGCGAGCGCCTGCTTCTCGGTGACGGCGCCGGTCAGCAGAGGCTTGGCGCGGATGTCGCGCAGCTGCTCCTCCGACCGGTAGTTCATCAGGTCGCTGCCGTTCCGGAATCCCGCTATGTCGTCGCTGGCGCAGGCGCACGCGACGATGGCGACGGAGCCGAGGAGGAAAAGGAACATGGCGCTCGTGGCGCCCGGCCGGCCGAGTGCGTCGGGGCTGAGCAGCAGCCACGCGAGGGCAAGGCCGAAGTAATGCTGGAATACGCGGATTTTCGAAAGTCGGAGTAATCCGCGTAAGACGGTTCTGCTGGATACTCCTGAGGCTGCCTCAGATATCTGGGCAGGCTTGGTTTCCATGCTGTACCCCCGGATTCGAACTGACCCTTTGGTGCAACTTGGGACAATAAGAAAACGATCGTCCCACGGTCACAATGAGCCTGTCAACGCCACTACTGGTGGGGGAGTTGTGACCCACGGCCCGGTGAGCGCGGGCGTACGCCCGGCGGCGTGAATTACCGGTCCGCAATTGAACCGACTTCTGATGGAGGCAGAGTTTTCGTGGAATTCAAACTTACCGTCGAACCGGACGGCCCCGAGGCGGTCCCGGTACGGAAGAGAGTCGTCCTCGCCGAACCGCGCGGTTTCTGCGCGGGCGTCGTGCGCGCCGTCGCGATGGTGGAGAGGGCGCTGGAGGTGTACGGGGCCCCGGTCTACGTGCGAAAGCAGATCGTGCACAACCACCATGTCATCGAGACGCTGGAGCGCAAGGGTGCCCGCTTCGTGGAGTCGGAACAGGAGGTACCGGAAGGAGCCGTCTGCCTCTTCTCCGCCCACGGGGTCTCGCCCGAGGTCCGGGAGGGCTCGGCGGCGCGACGGCTGGAGGTCATCGACGCCACCTGCCCGCTCGTCTCCCGGGTCCACCAGCACGCCCGCCGGGTCACCAGGGACGGCCGGGTGCTCCTGCTGATCGGACACGAGGAGCACGAGGAGACCGAGGGGACCCGCGGCGAGGCACCGGAGGCCACGATCGTCGTCGAGTCCGCCGACGACGTGGACCGCCTCGAACTGGACCCCGACACCCCCGTCGCGTATCTGACCCAGACGACCCTCTCCATGGACGAGACGGCGGGCGTCGTCGAGCGGCTCAAGAGCCGGTTCACCGACATCGTCTCGCCCGCCACGAACACCATCTGCTACGCCAGCCAGAACCGGCAGAACGGCATCAAGTCCCTGATCGGCCGGTGCGACCTGGTGCTCGTCGTCGGCTCACGCAACTCCAGCAACTCCCTGCGGATGGTCGACGTCGCCCGCGACGGCGGCGTCGCGGCCCATCTGACCCCCGACGTCTCGCACCTGGACGAGAGCTGGCTGAGCGGCGTCACGTCGATCGGCGTCAGCTCCGGCGCCAGCGCGCCCGAGATCCTCGTCGGGCAACTCGTCGACCGGCTGGCCGAACTCGGCTACACGGACGTCGAGATCGACGTGACCTCCGTCGAGGACGTCACCTTCTCCATGCCCACGCAGCTCGCGACGGCGGACGCCGCGACGGCCGGCGGTCCCTGAGGGGCCGACCCCCACGGGCGGCAGGAAGCACCGCCCCGTGTTCTTCCGCAACGGCTTCTAGACCAGGAGACACGTGTGACCACCGAAGTGACCGCCCGGCCCGACGACCCTGTGCTGACGACCGACTCCGCCCGCCGCACCACACAACACCTGCTGGAGCGGGTGGAACACCACCTGCACCACTTCCTCACCGCCGAGAACGAGCTCTGGACCGCCGTCGACGAACGCGCGACGGTCCCCGTCAAGGCCGTGGCCGATCTGATCGACTCCGGCGGCAAGCGACTGCGGCCCGCCTTCTGCGTCATGGGATATCTCGCGGCGGGCGGCGACGCCGACACCCCCGGGGTCGTACCGGCCGCCGCCGCCCTGGAGATGCTGCACGCCTGCGCCCTCATCCACGACGACGTCATGGACGACTCGGGACAGCGGCGCGGCGCGCCCACCGTCCATGTCAAACACTCCGCGGTGCACCGGGTCAAGGCCTGGCAGGGCGAGGAGCGCCGGTTCGGCGAGTCCGTGGCCGTACTCGCCGGGGACCTGGCGCTCGTCTACTCCGACCAGCTGATGGCCGAGGCGCCCTCCGTGGTCGTCCCCGTCTGGTCCGAACTGCGCGCCGAGCTGATCATCGGGCAGTACATGGACGTCGCGGCCGCCGCCGAGTTCGCCGTCGACCCGGAACTCTCCCGCTGGATCGCCCTCGCCAAGTCCGGCCGCTACACCATCCACCGGCCCCTGGTCGTCGGCGCCACCCTGGCCGGATGCACCGGACTCGGCAGGGCCTTCGAGGAGTACGGCGCCTGCGTCGGGGAGGCGTTCCAGCTCCGCGACGACCTGCTGGGCGCCTTCGGGAGCTCCGCCGAGACCGGCAAACCCGCCGGACTCGACTTCACCCAGCACAAGATGACGCTGCTGCTCGGCTGGGCGATGCAGCGCGACGAGCGGGTCCGCGACCTGGTGACGGCACCCGGCCACGACCCGGACGAACTGCGCGACCTGCTCCTCGGCACCGGTGTGCCCGACGACGTCGAGAGGCACATCGGCGAACTCGTCGAGCGGGGCCGCGCGGCGCTCGACGACGCCCCGATGGACCAGGTGTGGCGCGACGAACTCGGCGCCATGGCCCTGCGCGTCGCCTACCGGAAGGCGTGAGCACCGTGGGACAACTCGACAACCTCACCGGACCCGACGCGCTGAAACAGCTCGACCGGGACGAACTGCGGGACCTGGTAAGGGAGATCAGGGAGTTCCTGATCGACAAGGTCTCCCGCACCGGCGGTCATCTGGGACCCAACCTGGGCGTCGTCGAACTGACCGTCGCCCTGCACCGTGTCTTCACCTCACCGCACGACAGCATCCTCTGGGACACCGGCCACCAGACGTACGTGCACAAGATGCTCACCGGCCGCGCCGACCGGTTCGACGCCCTGCGCAAGCGCGGCGGTCTCTCCGGCTACCCGTCGCGCGCCGAGTCCGAGCACGACCTCATCGAGAACTCGCACGCCTCGACGGCGCTGTCCTACGCCGACGGCCTGGCCAAGGCGTACGCCCTCCAGGGCACCACCGACCGCGCGGTGGTCGCCGTCATCGGGGACGGCGCCCTCACCGGCGGTATGACCTGGGAGGCGCTCAACAACATCGCGGCGGGGGCGGACCGGCCCATGGTCATCGTCGTCAACGACAACGGCCGCTCGTACGCCCCCACCGTCGGCGGCTTCGCCGCGCACCTCGCCGCGCTCCGTACCTCCCACCGCTACGAGAACGTGCTGCGGTGGGGGAAGAAGGTGCTGGCGCCCGCGCCGGTCGTCTACGACGCGCTGCACGGGCTCAAGAAGGGGATGAAGGACATCTTCACCCCGCAGGGGATGTACGAGGGTCTCGGCCTGAAGTACATCGGGCCCGTCGACGGACACGACATCGAGGCGGTCGAGTTCGCGCTGCGCCGGGCCCACCAGTTCCGCGCGCCCGTGATCGTCCACTGCGTCACCCGCAAGGGAGAGGGATATCCGCACGCCGAGAACGACGAGGCCGACCGCTTCCACGCGGTACGGGTGATGGACCCGGAGACCGGCAGATCGGCGCCCGCCCCGGGCACCTCCTGGACCTCGGTCTTCGCGAGGGAACTGATAGCCGTGGGGGAGGAGCACCGGGACGTCGTCGCGATCACGGCCGCCATGCCCGGCCCCACCGGACTCAGCTCCTTCGCCGAACGCTTCCCCGAGCGGGCCTTCGACGTGGGAATCGCCGAACAGCACGCGGTCACCTCGGCGGCCGGCCTGGCGACGGCCGGTCTGCGCCCGGTCGTCGCCGTCTACTCCACCTTCCTCAACCGCGCCTTCGACCAGGTGCTGATGGACGTGGCGCTGCACCGCTGCCCCGTCGTCCTCGTCCTGGACCGGGCGGGGGTGACCGGCGACGACGGCGCCTCCCACAACGGCATGTGGGACGTGCCGCTGCTCAGCCTCGTCCCGGGGCTGCGGATGGCGGCGCCCCGGGACGCGTCCACCCTCCGCGCCGCCCTGCGCGAGGCGGTGGAGGTGTCCGACGGGCCGACCGTCATCCGCTTCCCGAAGGGGCAGGTCGGCCCCGACATCCACGCCCTCGCCGTGAGCGGCGGGCTCGACATACTCCGGCAGGGCGCCCCCGGCGGGCCGCTGCTGGTCACCACCGGTGCGATGGCGGGCCTCGGCCTCGCCGTCGCGGACCGGCTCAGTGAACTGGGCACCGAGGCCACCGTCGTCGACCCCACCTGGATCGCCCCGCTCAATCCGGCGCTCACGGCGCTGGCGGCCCGGCACGCCCTTGTCGCCACGGTCGAGGACAACCTCCGTACGGGCGGCCTCGGCGCCGTACTCACCCAGGCCCTCCAGGACATCGGGGCGGCCACCGCGGTCTGCTCCTTCGGCATCCCCCGGCGGTTCCTCGACCACGGCAGCCGCGGCGAGGTGCTGGCCGACTGCGGTCTCACCGAGGACCACATCGTGGGGACCCTCACCAAGCGGCTGACGGAAAGCACCGACGCGTTGGACAAGGAGCAGTCATGACGGTCAACCTCGGCGTGCCCGAGCTCCCGCCCCGGACCCTCG
Organism: Streptomyces sp. NPDC058653; assembly: GCF_042716895.1. Lineage (NCBI taxonomy): Bacteria > Bacillati > Actinomycetota > Actinomycetes > Kitasatosporales > Streptomycetaceae > Streptomyces > Streptomyces sp. NPDC058653. The sequence continues at coordinate 109,426 of NZ_JBHXRM010000006.1, forward strand.
CCCCCCGCCGTACCACCCGGCAGCTGAACGTCGGCACCGTCGGCGTGGGCAGCGAGTCACCCGTCTCCGTGCAGTCCATGACCACCACCCTCACCGCCGACATCAACGCGACGCTCCAGCAGATCGCGGAGCTCACGGCGAGCGGCTGCGACATCGTCCGCGTCGCCTGCCCGAGCCAGGACGACGCCGACGCGCTGTCCGAGATCGCCAGGAAGTCCCAGATCCCGGTGATCGCGGACATCCACTTCCAGCCCAGGTACGTCTTCGCCGCGATCGAGGCGGGATGCGCCGCCGTACGCGTCAACCCCGGCAACATCCGCAAGTTCGACGACAAGGTCAAGGAGATCGCGCGCGCCGCGCACGACCGCTCGACCCCGATCAGGATCGGCGTGAACGCAGGCTCGCTGGACCCCCGGCTGCTGGCCAGACACGGCAGCGCCACCCCCGAGGCCCTGGTGGAGTCCGCGCTCTGGGAGGCGTCCCTCTTCGCCGAGCACGACTTCCACGACATCAAGATCTCGGTCAAGCACCACGACCCGGTGGTCATGGTGCGGGCGTACGAGCTCCTCGCCGAGCAGTGCGACTACCCGCTGCATCTCGGCGTCACCGAGGCCGGCCCGGCCTTCCAGGGCACCATCAAGTCGGCCGTCGCCTTCGGCGCGCTGCTCCGGCAGGGCATCGGCGACACCATCCGGGTCTCGCTCTCCGCGCCCCCGGTCGAGGAGGTGAAGGTCGCCACCCAGATCCTCCAGTCGTTCAATCTGCGGCCCCGGAAGCTGGAGATCGTCTCCTGCCCCTCCTGCGGCCGGGCCCAGGTGGACGTCTACAAGCTCGCCGAGCAGGTGACCGCGGGTCTTGAGGGGATGGAGATCCCGCTGCGGGTGGCCGTCATGGGCTGTGTGGTCAACGGTCCCGGCGAGGCACGGGAGGCCGACCTCGGCGTCGCGTCCGGCAACGGCAAGGGCCAGATCTTCGTCAGGGGCGAGGTCATCAAGACCGTGCCCGAGTCGAAGATCGTCGAGACGCTCATCGAGGAGGCGATGAAGATCGCGGAGGAGTCCGGGAACGAGCCGGGGTCCGGGCAGCCGTCCGGCGCCCCCGTGGTCACGGTCTCCTGACCCTCGCGCCCGCGCGCGTGCGCCCGTAGGCACGCGCGTGCGCACGTAGTTGTAAGGACGGCGGAGAGAACGGGGAAAGGGGTACGGGCACGGGCCCGGGGTCAGCCGAGGCGGCGCACCAGGAACGCGGTGCCCCGCCGACCGCCGTACTCGTGCCCGCGCATCTCGCACCAGGCCGGAATGTCCAGGCGGGCGGCCTCGTCGTCGGACAGGACGGTCACCGTGCCCCCCACCGGCACGTCCCCGATCACCTTCGCCAGCTCGATCACCGGGATCGGGCAGAGCTTGCCGAGCGCGTCCACGACCAGCGAGGGAGCCTCGGAGACGCCGGCGGACTCCGTACGTACCACCGGGGCGCCCAGCCGTTCCCGTACGCGCGCCACCACCCCGGGCAGCACCTGAAGGAACCGGTCCACCTCCGCCTCGGCCGTACCCGGGGGGAGCGAGACCCTGACGTTGCCCTCGGAGAGCACCCCCATCGCCCGCAGCACATGGCTCGGAGTCAGCGTGCTGCTCGTGCAGGACGAGCCCGACGACACGGAGAAGTCCGCCCGGTCCAGCTCGTGCAGCAGAGTCTCCCCGTCGACATAGAGACAGGAGAAGGTGACCAGATGGGGGAGCCGGTCGACCGGATCGCCCACCACCTCGACATCGGGGACCAGTTCCGGCACCCGCTCCCGGATCCGGTCCACCAGCACCCGCAGCCGGGCCGCCTCGTCCGCCGCCTCGGCCCGTACCGCCCGCAGCGACGCGGCGGCGGCGACGATCGCCGGCAGGTTCTCGAAACCGGGCACCCGCCCCGACTCCCGCTCGTCCATCGGCCCTTGGGGCGCGAACCGCACCCCCTTGCGTACGGCGAGCAGCCCCACCCCGGCCGGCCCGCCCCACTTGTGCGCGCTCGCGGCCAGCAGCGACCAGCCCGCGTCGACCGGCCCCCACCCCAGCGACTGCGCCGCGTCCACCAGCAGCGGCACCCCGGCCGCCCGGCACGCCTCGGCGACGGCCGCGACCGGCTGCACGGTGCCGACCTCGTGGTTGGCCGACTGGAGGCAGGCCAGCGCCGTGTCCGCGCGCAGGGCCGCCGCGTACGTCCGCGGGGACACCGCCCCCGTACGGTCCACCGGGACCTCCGTCACCGCCGCGTCGCCCCGGTCGGCGACCCGCGTGCGGGCGGCATGAAGCACCGACGAGTGCTCGACCGCCGAGACCACCACATGAGTGCCGACACGCCGACGCCCCGCGAGCGCTCCCGCGATCCCCGAGTGGACCGCGTACGTCCCCGAAGGAGTGAAGACGAGCTCGTCGGGACGGCAGCCCACGGCCTCCGCCGCGGTCTCGCGCGCGGCGTCCAGCAGCAGCCTGGCGCGCCGCCCCTCCCGGTACAGCCGGGCGGGGTCGGCCCACCCCTCGTCCAGGGCCGCGCGCAGGGCCTCGTGAGCGACGGGATGCAGGGGCGCGGAGGACGCGGAGTCGAAGTAGGCCACGCCGCAACGCTAAGCCCTGCCCCCGGGACCACGCCGGGACGGGGACGGGGACCGGGACCGGGACGGGCCCGCGACGGCGACCACGACCCGGTCTGGAGAGGCGTCAGAAGTGCCCCGGAGCCAGGCATTCCACCCCTTCGGGGTGCCGGACGGCGCGTTGGGCACCCTCCATGCGTGGCCCCAAATTGCGTCCAGTAGGGTTTGGTCCGCATAAACATCCAAACCCCTGCCCGTGTCAGGGCCGGCGACGACCGTGACGGCCGCAGCCGGCCGTGCGGGCGAGACTCTCGGGAAGGCGCTACGTGAGTCCCAACGGCTCCGACCGCTCGTCGCGGCGCCCGATGCGGCGGAAGCTGCCGCAGGTGCTGACTGCGGGCCTGATCCTCGCGACCGCCACCGGTTGCACATACAGGGATTTTCCCCGCCTTGGAATGCCCACACCGGTGACCGAGGAGGCCCCCAGAATCCTCTCCCTCTGGCAGGGCTCGTGGGCGGCAGCGCTCATCACGGGCATCCTGGTCTGGGGGCTGATCCTGTGGAGCGTCATCTTCCACCGGCGTAGCCGCACCAAGGTGGAGGTTCCTCCACAGACCCGTTACAACATGCCCATCGAGGCCCTGTACACGGTCGTTCCCCTCATCATCGTGTCGGTGCTCTTCTACTTCACCGCGCGTGACGAGTCGAAGCTCCTCTCCCTGGAGGACAAGCCCGCCCACACCATCAACGTGGTCGGCTACCAGTGGAGCTGGGGCTTCAACTACGTCGAGAACGTGGACGGCGACGACTCCACGGGCGCCGAGGTGCCCTCGGAACTCGCGGACATCCCCCAGAAGTTCCAGGACGACTTCCCCGCCGGCGCCGAAGGCGTCTACGACGCCGGAGTCCCGGGCGACAGGAACCCCCAGAACGGCAACCCGGGTCCGACCCTGTGGCTGCCGAAGGGGGAGAAGGTCCGGTTCGTCCTCACATCACGTGATGTCATCCACTCCTTCTGGGTCGTGCCGTTCCTGATGAAGCAGGACGTCATCCCGGGTCACACCAACGCCTTCGAGGTGACTCCCAACCGGGAGGGCACCTTCATGGGCAAGTGCGCCGAACTGTGCGGTGTGGACCACTCGCGGATGCTCTTCAACGTCAAGGTCGTCTCCCCGGAGCGCTACCAGCAGCACCTGAAGGAGCTGGACGAGAAGGGGCAGGAAGGCTACATCCCGTCGGGCATCGAGCTGACGGACCCGGCCAGGAATGCGGAGAAGAAACAACTGTGAGCATCCTCAACGAACCCAAGGGTGCCGCCGTAGCAGCTGACGACTCGTACGAGAACGAGCTGCCGGTGCGGCGCAAGCAGCCCGGCGCTGTCGTCGTCAAATGGCTGACCACCACCGATCACAAGACGATCGGCACGCTCTACCTGGTCACGTCGTTCGTCTTCTTCTGCATCGGTGGTGTGCTCGCGCTCTTCATGCGCGCCGAGCTCGCCCGTCCCGGCACGCAGATCATGTCGAACGAGCAGTTCAACCAGGCGTTCACGATGCACGGCACGATCATGCTGCTGATGTTCGCGACGCCGCTGTTCGCCGGTTTCGCGAACTGGATCATGCCGCTCCAGATCGGTGCGCCCGATGTGGCGTTCCCCCGGCTGAACATGTTCGCCTACTGGCTCTACCTGTTCGGCTCGATCGTCGCGGTGGCCGGCTTCATCACCCCGCAGGGCGCGGCCGACTTCGGCTGGTTCGCCTACTCCCCGCTGTCGGACGCGGTCCGTTCACCGGGCGTCGGCGCCGACCTGTGGATCATGGGTCTGGCCCTCTCCGGCTTCGGTACGATCCTCGGCTCGGTCAACTTCATCACCACGATCATCTGCATGCGCGCGCCCGGCATGACGATGTTCCGCATGCCGATCTTCTGCTGGAACGTGCTGCTGACCGGTGTGCTCGTCCTGCTCGCCTTCCCGGTGCTGGCCGCCGCGCTCCTCGCCCTGGAGGCCGACCGGAAATTCGGTGCGCACATCTTCGACGCCGCCAACGGCGGCGCGTTGCTGTGGCAGCACCTCTTCTGGTTCTTCGGGCATCCAGAGGTCTACATCATCGCGCTGCCGTTCTTCGGGATCGTCTCCGAGATCATTCCGGTGTTCAGCCGGAAGCCGATGTTCGGCTACATCGGCCTGGTGGGCGCGACCATCGCCATCGCCGGCCTCTCGGTGACGGTGTGGGCGCACCACATGTATGTGACGGGCGGGGTACTTCTACCGTTCTTCTCGTTCATGACATTCCTGATCGCGGTGCCGACCGGAGTGAAGTTCTTCAACTGGATCGGCACGATGTGGAAAGGCTCGCTGTCCTTCGAGACACCGATGCTCTGGACCATCGGCTTTCTGGTCACCTTCACCTTCGGCGGTCTGACGGGCGTCATCCTGGCCTCGCCGCCGATGGACTTCCATGTCTCCGACTCGTACTTCGTCGTCGCGCACTTCCACTACGTCGTCTTCGGCACGGTGGTCTTCGCGATGTTCGCCGGCTTCCATTTCTGGTGGCCGAAGATGACGGGCAAGATGCTCGACGAACGGCTCGGGAAGATCACCTTCTGGACGCTGTTCATCGGTTTCCACGGCACGTTCCTGGTGCAGCACTGGCTGGGCGCGGAAGGCATGCCGCGGCGGTACGCGGACTATCTCGCCGCCGACGGCTTCACCGCCCTGAACACGATCTCCACGATCAGCTCCTTCCTCCTCGGTATGTCGGTCCTGCCGTTCCTCTACAACGTCTGGAAGACGTCCAAGTACGGGAAGAAGGTCGAGGTGGACGACCCGTGGGGCTACGGTCGCTCACTCGAATGGGCGACTTCCTGCCCGCCGCCGCGGCACAACTTCATCACGCTGCCGCGTATCCGCTCCGAATCCCCGGCGTTCGACCTGCACCACCCGGAGATCGCGGCGCTGGAACACCTTGAGAACGACGGGCAGAAGGACGCCGCGCTGCTCGGCGGCAAGGAGGTCGGCAAGTGAAGGTCCAGGGCTGGATGTTCTCCCTGCTGAGCCTCTTCATCCTCGTCGTCGCGATCGTCTACGGCGCGTGGTCGAAGGAGCCGGCCGGCACCGCCGCGCTCTTCCTGGCGTTCGGCCTGAGCCTCATGATCGGCTTCTACCTGGCCTTCACGGCCCGGCGGGTCGACGCGATGGCGCAGGACAACAAGCAGGCCGACGTCGCGGACGAGGCCGGCGAGGTCGGGTTCTTCTCCCCGCACAGCTGGCAGCCGCTCTCGCTGGCCATCGGCGGCGCGCTCGCGTTCCTCTCCGTCGCCATCGGCTGGTGGCTGCTGTTCTTCTCCTTCCCGGTGCTCCTGATCGGCCTCTGGGGCTGGGTCTTCGAGTACTACTCGGGTGAGAACCAGAACCAGTAGCCGTAACGCGGCGAGAGCCACGACCGGACGTACAAGGGCCCGGATCCCCTCACCCCTGAGGTGGATCCGGGCCCCTCGTTTGCAGTCATACAGCGCGCCGTAACCGCACATTCTTCATAACGTGTGCATATGAACCACACGCCGCGCTTTCGCACCGTTCTCGGCTGCACTCTGCTGGTCCTGTCCCTCGGGGCGACAGCGACCGGTTGTGGCGGTTCGGACGGCCATCCTCTGTCAGGCAAGCCCTACGACGCAGCCGACCAGGTCTCCCTCAACGCGCCCAAGGGCGACGCCAAGGCGAACCCCGACAAGCCTCTGGAAATCGTCGCCAAGGGCGGTGACGCCCGCATCACCGACGTGACCGTCACCGACGCCTCCGGCCACCACCTGGCGGGCGAGCTGGCCGCCGACGGCGCCCGCTGGCACTCCACGGCCCCCCTGGCCGCCGGTGCCCGCTACACCGTCAAGGTCGCCACGGAGGACGACGACGGCGCCCCCGGCAGCCGTACGCTCGACTTCGAGACATCCCCCATGAAGCGGAACCTGTCCGTGAAGCTCGGCCCCAAGGCCGGCAAGTACGGCGTCGGCCAGCCCGTCACCGCGGAGCTCAGCGCGCCGGTGAAGGAGAAGGAGGCCAGGGCCGTCGTCGAGCGTGGCCTCAAGGTCCGCTCCAGCCCCGCCGTCGAGGGCACCTGGCACTGGGTCGACGACAAGACCCTGCACTTCAGGCCCCGGGAGTTCTGGCCCGCCAACGCGTCCATCGAGGTCAGCAGCACCCTGGACGGGATAAAAGTGGGCAACAAGCTCTACGGGGGGCCGGTGAAGCCCCTCAAGATCACTACTGGCGACCGGCTCGAAGCCATCGCCGACGCCGGTACGCACCACATGACCGTGCTGCGCAACGGCGAGGAGATCAAGACGATCCCCGTGACGACCGGCAAGCCCGGCTTCTCGACCCGCAACGGCATCAAGGTCGTGCTGGAGAAGCAGGCCTTCGTACGGATGCGCGGCACCAGCGTCGGCATCGCCGCCGGCAGCAGCGAGTCCTACGACCTGCCCGTCCACTTCGCGACGCGGGTCACCTGGAGCGGTGAGTACGTCCACGCCGCCCCGTGGTCCGTCGGCTCGCAGGGATCGGCCAACGTCAGCCACGGCTGTGTCGGTATGTCCACCGACAACGCCGAGTGGTTCTTCGACGCCGTACGCGAGGGCGACATCGTCAAGGTCGTCAACAGCGAGGGCGAGGACATGGACCCGTTCGGCAACGGCTTCGGCGACTGGAACCTGGACTGGAACGAGTGGCGCCAGGGCAGCGCCCTGGTGGGCGGTACCAAGGACGGCAGGGGCCCGGTGGAAGCCGCCCGGCTGCGTCCACACGTCTGACGCCGCCGGGTGACCGGCCCCGGTGGAGCCGTCAGGCCTCCACGGCGAGCCTGGTGCGCAGCAGCGCCGCCAGTGCCTCCGGGAAGCCGACCGGCTCCACCGGCAGCGTCACAGCGGCCTCCGCACGGCTCCAGGTGGCCAGCCACGCGTCCTGCGGGCGGCCCATCAGCAGGAGTACGGGCGGGGAGTTGAAGATCTCGTCCTTGATCTGCCGGCACAGGCCCATGCCACCGATGGGGGTGGCCTCGCCGTCGAAGACACAGGCGTCGACGCCACCCTTGTCGAGCACCTTGAGGACGGCGTGCATCGTCGCGCACTCCAGGTACTCGACCGGTGGCAGATCGGCGGCCGGCCGGCGTCCCGCGGCCGTCCGTACCTGCTCGCGGGTGTTCGCGTTGTCGCTGTAGACCAGGACCGTGGCGGTCGGCTGCATTGTTCCTCCGTGACATCCGTCGTGACATCCGCACATCCGCGTCTGCGAGGGCCTCGGGGCCCCGGGTCTGTCGGCCGGTGGAAGGCGACAGGCCCTTGGCGCGGAGACCCGCTGCGCGGATGCTACTCCGTCGGGCGCCATGTCAGCACGGGTCCCGGCCGCCCGCGATGGGCCGTTCGGTCCTGGCCCGAATCCCGTCCGAAGCCGCTGACACTCCGAAAAGCACCCCCGGGAGTGAGGGCGGGATAAGCGACCGACATAATGTCGGTCGTGGCGACAGCAACGACAGTAGAAACCGGGCACGCGCACCCGACGGTCAATCGGCCGAACCTCACCAGTGTCGGAACGATCATCTGGTTGAGCTCCGAGCTGATGTTCTTCGCGGCCCTCTTCGCGATGTACTTCACCCTGCGGTCGGTGACAGGGGAGGCGTTCTGGTCGGAGAAGGCCGATACGCTGAACGTCCCGTTCTCCGCGGTCAACACCACGATCCTGGTGCTCTCCTCACTCACCTGCCAGCTCGGCGTCTTCGCCGCGGAGCGGGGCGACGTGAAGAAGCTCCGCTCGTGGTTCGTGATCACGTTCGTGATGGGTGCGGTCTTCGTCGGTGGTCAGATCTTCGAGTACACGGAGCTCGTCAAGCACGAGGGCATCTCGCTCTCGTCCGACGCCTACGGCTCCGCGTTCTATCTGACGACCGGCTTCCACGGTCTGCACGTGACAGGCGGTCTCATCGCCTTCCTGCTGGTTCTCGGCAGAACGTACGCGGCCAAGAGGTTCACCCACCAGCAGGCAACCGCCGCCATCGTCGTGTCCTATTACTGGCACTTCGTCGATGTCGTCTGGATCGGCCTATTCGCCACGATCTACCTGATCAAGTAGCGGGCCACAGCGCCCGAAGCGCTTGCACCCAGTCCAGTCCAGAAGCACCGACGCAGAAGATCCTGACACCGGGGTAATCCGTGAAAAAGCTCTCCGCACGACGACGCCATCCGATGGCGGCGGTCGTCGTCCTACTCCTCGCGCTGGCGGCCACCGGGGGGCTGTACGCCGCGTTCGCGCCCGCGGGCAAGGCACAGGCAGACGACACCGCCCAGTCCCTCGCCATCGACGAGGGCAAGAAGCTGTACGCCGTTGGCTGCGCGAGCTGCCACGGCGTCGGCGGTCAGGGTACGACCGACGGTCCGCAGCTGACCGGCGTCGGCGCCGCGGCCGTGGACTTCCAGGTCGGCACCGGCCGGATGCCGGCGCAGCAGCCCGGCCCGCAGGTACCCAAGAAGAAGGTCATCTACGACCAGAAGGAGATCGACCAGCTCGCGGCGTACGTCGCCTCGCTCGGCCCCGGTCCCTCGGTCCCGTCCGCGGAGCAGTCGAACCCGGAAGGGGCGGACGCGGCCAAGGGCGGCGAGCTGTTCCGGTCCAACTGCGCGCAGTGCCACAACTTCGGCGGTGAGGGCGGCGCGCTGACGAACGGCAAGTACGCCCCGAGCCTGGAGGGCGTGACCCCCAAGCACATGTACGAGGCGATGCTGACGGGTCCGCAGAACATGCCCGCCTTCCCCGACTCGACGATGCCCGAGCAGCAGAAGCAGGACATCATCGCGTACGTCGAGTCCGTGAACAGCGACGAGTCCTCGAACCCCGGCGGGCTCAAGCTCGGTGGCATCGGGCCCGTCAGCGAGGGGCTCTTCTCGTGGGCCATCGGTCTGAGCGCACTGATCGCACTCGCCGTCTGGGTCGCGGCGCACACCGCTAAGGCCAGGAAGTCATGAGCGACAACCGGAACACAGACGAGATCCTGCCGAGCAGCGAGCAGGAATCCGCGCACGGCGACGTGGAGCGGGCCCAAGACCCGTTCGCCGACCCCGGGATGCCGGCCCACCGGCCGCGTATCCAGGACATCGACGAACGGGCGGCCAAGCGCTCCGAACGCACGGTGGCGGGACTTTTCACCCTGTCGATGCTGGCCACGGTGGGCTTCATCGCCTGCTTCGTCGCCTTCCCCGTCGACAAGATCGTGTACGTGTGGCCCTTCGGCCATGTGAGCGCGCTCAACTTCTCACTGGGACTGACCCTCGGTGTCGCCCTGTTCGCCGTCGGCGCGGGAGCGGTCCACTGGGCCCGCACCCTGATGAGCGACGTCGAGATCATCCAGGAGCGGCACCCGATCGAGGCCACTCCCGAGGTCGCCGCGCAGGCGAAGCGGGACTTCCTCCAGGGTGCCGCGGAGTCCGGCTTCGGACGCCGCAAGCTCATCCGGACCACGATGTTCGGCGCGCTGGCCCTGGTGCCCCTCTCCGGCATCGTCCTGCTGCGTGACCTCGGGCCGCTGCCCGAGGACAAGCTGCGCAAGACGTTCTGGAAGAAGGGCCTGATGCTCATCAACCAGAACACGAACGAGCCGCTGCGTCCCGAGGACGTCACGGTGGGGTCGCTGACCTTCGCCCAGCCCGAGGGGCTGGACGAGCACAACGAGGACTTCAACAATGAGATCGCCAAGGCGGCTCTCATGATCGTCCGCATCCAGCCGGCCGACATCAAGGACAAGCGCGAACTCGAGTGGTCGCACGAGGGCATCGTGGCCTACTCGAAGATCTGCACCCATGTCGGCTGCCCCATCAGCCTGTACGAGCAGCAGACGCATCACGTGCTCTGCCCGTGCCACCAGTCAACCTTCGACCTCTCCGACGGCGCCCGCGTCATCTTCGGCCCGGCCGGCCACGCCCTTCCGCAGCTGCGGATCGGTGTGAACGGTGAGGGTTATCTCGAAGCGCTCGGCGACTTCGACGAGCCCGTCGGTCCTTCCTTCTGGGAGCGCGGATGAGTACAGCGTCTGACGAAAAGAGCCGCCAGGCTCCTGCGGGAGAGCGGGTCGCCGACTGGGCGGACGGTCGTCTCGGGATCTACGGTGCCGCCAAGGGCATGGTGCGGAAGGTCTTTCCAGACCACTGGTCCTTCATGCTGGGCGAGATCGCCCTGTGGAGCTTCGTCGTCATCATCCTCACGGGTGTGTATCTGACGCTGTTCTTCCACCCGAGCATGAACGAGGTCGTGTACGACGGCAGTTACGTGCCGATGCAGGGTGTCCGGATGACCGAGGCGTACGCCTCGACCCTGGACATCAGCTTCGACGTCCGTGGCGGTCTGCTGATCCGGCAGATCCACCACTGGGCCGCGCTGATCTTCGTGGCGGCCATGCTGGTGCACATGATGCGCGTCTTCTTCACGGGCGCGTTCCGCAAGCCGCGCGAGATCAACTGGATCTTCGGCTTCCTGCTGTTCGTGCTGGCGCTGTTCACCGGACTCACCGGTTACTCGCTGCCGGACGACCTGCTGTCGGGAACCGGTGTCCGCTTCGCGCAGGGCGCCATCCTGTCCACGCCGATCGTCGGCACGTACATCTCGATGTTCCTGTTCGGCGGGGAGTTCCCCGGCCACGACATCGTGGCGCGGTTCTACTCGATCCACATCCTGCTTCTGCCGGGCATCATGGTCGGCCTCGTGGTGGCGCACCTGATCCTGGTCTTCTACCACAAGCACACGCAGTTCGCGGGCCCCGGCAAGACCAACAACAACGTCATCGGCGCCCCGTTCATGCCGATCTACATGGCGAAGGCCGGCGGCTTCTTCTTCCTCATCTTCGGTGTCATCGCGATCATCTCGGCGATCGCCACGATCAACCCGGTGTGGGCGATCGGCCCCTACCGTCCGGACCAGGTCTCCACCGGAGCCCAACCGGACTGGTATCTGGGCTTCTCCGAGGGCCTGATCCGGGTGATGCCCGGCTGGGAGCTGAACTTCTGGGGCCATACGCTGGTCCTCGGCGTCTTCATCCCGCTGATGATCTTCCCGATGGTGCTGGTGGTCCTCGCGGTCTATCCGTTCATCGAGTCCTGGGTCACCGGCGACAAGCGCGAGCACCACATCCTGGACCGCCCGCGCAACGCGCCAACGCGGACCGGCGTCGGTGTGGCCTGGCTGACCTGGTACTTCGTCATGCTGGTCGGTGGCGGAAACGACATCTGGGCCACTCATTTCCATCTGTCGATCAACACGATCACCTGGTTCGTCAGGATCGCGTTCTTCGTCGCGCCCGTCGTCGCGTTCGTCGTCACCAAGCGGATCTGTCTGGGACTTCAGCGCCGCGACGCCGAGAAGGTGCTGCACGGACGCGAGTCCGGCATCATCAAGCGGCTGCCGCACGGTGAGTTCATCGAGGTCCACGAGCCGCTCGACCAGAGCGCGCTGCACACGCTCACCGCGCACGAGCAGTACAAGCCGGCCGAGATCGGCCCGACGGTCGACGAGAACGGTGTCGAGCGCAAGACCTCTCCGACGGAGAAGCTGCGGGTCAGGCTGAGCAAGGGCTACTACGGCGAGGGAAGCCAGATCCCCAAGCCGACGGCCGAGGAGTACAACGAGATCACGAGCGGCCACGGCCACCACTGATCGGCGTACGTCCTGCCGGGCCCCGGCCCGGTCTCCTTCGGGGGACCGGGCCGGGGCCTTCGTACGTCCCGGTCGCGTTCCCCTCCCGGCGCTCGTTCGGCGGGCAGATCGTCCGCCCTTCGGGCGGCGGGTCCTGGATCGGGGCCGACGCCGATAGGCTGACGCCGCCTGCACGGGCCACACGGCCGTGCACCCGTCCACAGACCCCAGGAGCGAGCATGAGCAGCGCTGTTACACCGGCCGGAGGCGACACCGTGGCGGCGCGTTCCTGGCCGGGTGTACTGAACCCGCTGCTGCGCGGTGAGGACCTCGACGCCGAGGACACCGCCTGGGCCATGCACCGCATCATGAGCGGCGAGGCGACCGACGCGCAGATCGCGGGCTTCGCCGTCGCGCTGCGCGCCAAGGGCGAGACCGTCGAGGAGGTCACGGCGCTCGTCAACGCCATGTACGAGCACGCCATGACCATCGAGGTGCCCGGCGACACCGTCGATGTCGTCGGCACCGGGGGCGACCTCGCCAAGACCGTCAACATCTCCACGATGGCCGCGATCGTGGTGGCCGGCGCGGGCGGCAAGGTCGTCAAGCACGGCAGCCGGGCCGCCTCGTCCGCGAGCGGCGCCTCCGACGTCCTGGAGAAGCTCGGCGTCAATCTGGAACTGACACCGCAGCGGGTCGTGGAGGTCGCCGAGGAGGCGGGGATCACCTTCTGCTTCGCCGCGAAGTTCCACCCGGCGCTGCGGTACGCGGCCAAGGCCCGCAAGGAACTCGGCGCCCAGACCACGTTCAACATCCTGGGCCCGCTGACCAACCCGGCGCGGGTCCGCTCGCAGGCGGTCGGCGTCGCGGACATCCGGATGGCGCCGATCGTGGCCGGCGTGCTCGCGGCGCGGGGCAACTCCTCGCTCGTCTTCCGCGGCGACGACGGTCTGGACGAACTGACCACGACCGCCACCTCACACGTATGGGTGGTTCGGGACGGCCGGGTCACCGAGCAGAGCTTCGACCCCAGGGACATCGGTCTGGAACTGGTCCCGGTCGAGGCCCTGCGTGGCGCCGACGCCTCGTACAACGCGGACGTGGCGCGCCGGCTGCTGGACGGCGAGAGCGGCCCCGTGAGGGAGGCGGTCCTGCTGAACGCGGCGGCGGCGCTGGTGGCGCTCGAACCGTCCGACGCCGCGCTGAACGACCGGCTCGCCGCGAAGTACGAGCGCGCGGCCCGCGCGGTGGACACCGGCGCGGCGAAGCAGGCGCTGGACCGCTGGGTGGCGGCCAGCAACGCGTGACGGAGGCCGACCACGGCCCAGGACGGCCCGGAGGGTGTCCCGTATGACGGACACCGTCTGGGCCGTCGCGCACGCGTGGGGTAATCTCGCCCCAGGTCATGAGTGACAGCGACTACGGCCCCGGCCCGCTGTCCGGCAACCCTCCGTCCGTGGCGGGGTGCCCCGGGTGAAGACCAGGCCGTAGGCAGCGAGGTCTACGGCAAGCGCGGACCCCTGGACATCGTTCGGATGTCGTCATCCCTGGGGTCCTTGGTCCTCGAGGGAGCAGTCTCGTGAGCAAGCGAATGCGATAGGGCTTTCGGCCCGGTTCCCGCGCATCGCGCCGGAACAGAGGCCGGCCCTCTTCAGTGAGCCCCACACCCCAGGCCATGTCCCGCGCCGTCACGGCATCCGCCGTCACGACGACGCGTCGGCCTGCCGGGTCCTGACGCCGTTTCCGCCTTGTCCCGCCGGGAGATACCGACATGTCCGTACAGACCTCCACACATCGCCCCAGCGCCACCACTGCCGCGGGCACCGAGGACGACCAGCCGCTGCCCGTCCTCGGACGTGATGTCACCGTCCCCCTCGTCACCGGCGGCGAGGTCACCTACGCCGCCCTCGACTACGCCGCCAGCGCCCCCGCCCTCCAGCGCGTCTGGGACGACGTCGCCGCCTACGCCCCGTACTACGGCAGCGTCCACCGCGGTGCCGGATACCTCTCGCAGCTCTCCACCGACCTCTTCGAGAACAGCCGCCGCACCGTCGCCCGCTTCCTCGGCTGTCGCGAGGACGACCAGGTCGTCTTCACCCGGTCCACCACCGACTCGCTCAACCTGCTGGCCTCGGCGCTCCCCGAGCGGTGCGAGGTGTTCGTCTTCGAGACCGAGCACCACGCGTCGCTGCTGCCCTGGCGCGACGCGCGGGTCACCTTCCTGAACGCGCCGCGCACCCCGCGAGAAGCGGTCGCCACGCTGGAGCGGGCGCTGGCGCGACGTGACCTTGAGAGCCCCGCGCTGGTCTGTGTCACCGGCGCCTCCAACGTCACCGGCGAGCTGTGGCCCGTACGGGAACTGGCCGCCGCCGCGCACGCCCACGGCGCGCGTGTCGTGCTCGACGCCGCGCAGCTCGCCCCGCACCATCCCGTGGACATCGCGGAGCTCGACGTGGACTGGGTCGCCTTCTCCGGGCACAAGCTGTACGCGCCGTTCGGCTCCGGTGTGCTCGCGGGCCGCGCGGACTGGCTGCGGGAGGCGGAGCCGTATCTCGCCGGTGGTGGCGCCAGCCGCAAGGTCGCGCGCCGTACGGACGGGGGTGTGGACGTCGAGTGGCACACCGGCGCGGCACGGCACGAGGCCGGATCGCCCAACGTCATCGGCGTGTACGCGATCGCCTCCGCCTGCGAGGCGCTCACCGAGGCGGGCTTCGACCGGCTGGTCGAGCGTGAGCAGGAGCTGGTGGCCCGGGTGCGCGAGGGACTCGCCGAGGTGCCCGAGGTGCGGGTGCTCTCCCTCTTCGGCGACGCCGCGCCCCGCGTCGGCGTCATCTCCTTCGTGGTCGAGGGCTGGAACAGCTCCCACTTCGCCGCCGCGCTCTCGGCGGAGTACGGCATCGGCGTGCGCGACGGCCTCTTCTGCGCCCACCCGCTCGTCCGGACCCTGCTGGGCGGCGACCCCGGGGACCCGGGGGAGTGCGGGGCGCCGGACGCCGGTCCCGGCGAGAGGTCCCTCAACGCGATCCGGGTCAGCTTCGGGGCCGGCACGCCGGACGAGCACGTGGCGCGGTTCACCGGCGCCGTCAAGGAACTCGTCCGGGACGGCGCGCGCTGGAACTACCGCACGGAGGACGGCCGTTGCGTCCCCGACCGGGGCTGAGCCGCCGGCCCTGAGGAAGGGCCCTAGGCGTCGAGGCCGATCGCGAAGGCCGCTTCCAGATCGTGCTGGGAGTACGTACGGAACGCCACGTGCGTGTCCGTGGCCTCGACGCCCGGGATCTTGCTGATGCTGCCGGGGATGACGTCCGCCAGGTCGTCGTGCCTGGCGACCCGCACCATGGCGATCAGGTCGTAGGTGCCGGTGACGGAGAAGACCTCGCTGACGCTCTCCAGCGCCGCGATCGACTCGGCGATCTCGGGGATCCGGTCGACGCTGGTCTTGATGAGCACGATCGCGGTGATCACGGTTGACGTTCTCCCTCGGGTGCCGCTGAACGGGACTTCACTCTAGCCGTACGCCGGAAGAGCCCCCAGGCGGCGACGAAGCCGAGGGCGAAGCCCACCAGATGTGCCAGATACGCCACGCCGGGGCCCGGCCCGGCGTTGTGGGCCGCCAGCCACTGGAGGACGAACCAGAAGATCAGGACGATCCAGGCGGGGAAGCGCAGCGGCAGGAAGAAAAGGAACGGAAAGAGGCTGGTGACGCGCGCGCGGGGAAAGAGAAAGAGGAAGGCTCCCAGCACGCCGGAGATCGCGCCCGACGCACCCACCAGGGTCTGGTCGGAGTCCGCGTTCGCCGCCGCGTAGGCGAGCAGGGCGAGATAGCCGCAGACGAGATAGAAGAGGGTGAACCGCACCCGCCCCATGCGCTCCTCGGCCATCGCCCCGAAGACATAGAGGAAGAGCAGGTTGCCGAGCAGATGGAGCCAGCTTCCGTGGACGAAGAGCGCGGTGAGAGGGGTGAGCAGAGCGTGGGAATCGCCGCTGGTCAGCTGGTCGGGGATGACTCCCCAGCGCTCGAAGTACGCGCTCTGCGCCGCGAGCAGCGCGTCACCGGTCCCGTACGCGGGGTTGAACCCCGACAGCGGGCCGGTGAGGAAGGCCAGGGCGCACAGGCCGATCAGCCCGTAGGTCATCACCGGCGCTCGGGCCACCGCCCGCCAATCGATCATCCACGGATCATCCCGTACACGGACAGAGAGTGACAGAGCGCCTCGCCGCGACATGGGACATGCGGGAGGCCGTAGGGTTACGGGCGCGTACTTCCACGGAACGGTGCCGTACCGGAGTGCGGTGCGGCAGGCTCGACCTCACGACATCAGGCTCGACGAAATGAGGACGGCACGATGACGACGGTTCCCTTGCCGACCGACGCCACCCGGTGGCGCTGCACCCTGTGCGGCAATCTCACCAGGTTCGACGTGACGCGCTCGTCCAAGGTGGTGGAGTACGTCCATCTGGACCTGGCCGGGACCTCGAAGGTCGAGGAGCGCGACGTGGTCAGTGAGACCATCGAGTCCGTCCGTTGCCGCTGGTGCAACGCGGTGGATCAGATCGAACTGGTGGACAGGCCGGGCGCCGGCTCCTGAGGGAGCCGCCCGAAAGGGTAGTGGGGTGACGGATCGTGGAGCAGCCCGCACATGGCGCTGAGCCGGCCGGTGCGGCCGGCGGCGACGCCGAGGCGCTCGACAGGCCGCTGCCCGAGGGAGTACGGCGCCGGGTCGTGGCGCTGGTCTCGGACGCCTTCGGCGGTCTGACCGTCACCGAACTGCCCCCGCAGCTACGACAGTACGCGCGCTTCACCCCGACCAGACGGGCCCGGTTCGCGGGCAACGCGATGGCCGCCGCCCTGGAGAGCGACCCGGTGTTCCGGCAGCGGATCGGCGAGCGGTTCGGCCAGGCCGATCCCGAGCTGGCCGCCGCGGTGGAGTCCGGGTCGCCGCCCCCGGCCGCCGACCCCGTCGACGTGGCGGCGGCGGCCTACGTCCTGCGGCCCGTGGGCTGGGTGAAGCTGGTCGCGGCGGCCGGCGAGGAGGTCCAGCGCGCCGACGCCGAGCGGGTCGACGAGGAGAACCGCCGTGAGCTGGAGCGGCTGCGCGAGGAGCTGGCCCAGGCCCGCGCCGCGACGAGGAGCGAGACGGAGCGGCTGCGCACGGAGCTGGACGCCGCCCGCAAGGAGGCCGAGTCCACGCACCGCAAGCTCCGCAGCGCCCTGAGTGATGTGAAGCGCGGCGAGGCCGCCCTGCGCCGTACGTCCGCCGAGATCGAGGCCGCCCGCGCGGAGGCCGCCGTTCAGGTGTCCGCGGCGGAGAGCGAGACGCGGCGCCTCAAGGCCCGGCTCGCGGAGGCGGAGTCGGCGGTGGAGGCCGGCCGCCGGGCCGCCCGTGAGGGGCGCTCCGTGGAGGACATGCGGCTGCGGCTGCTGCTCGACACCGTCCTGGAGTCGGCCCAGGGGCTGCGGCGGGAGCTGGCGCTGCCGCCCGCCGCCTCCCACCCCGCCGATCTCGTGGACGCCGTGGAGCCCGGCCGGATGTCGCCCAAGGACGTCGCGGCGCGCGCGCTCTCCGACATGGACCCGGCGCTGCTGGACCAGTTGCTCGCGCTGCCCCAGGCGCATCTGGTCGTGGACGGCTACAACGTCACCAAGACCGGCTATCCGACGATGCCGTTGGAGAAGCAGCGGCTGCGGCTGCTGGGCGGGCTCGCGATGCTCGCGGCGCAGTCCGGCGCCGAGATGACGTGTGTCTTCGACGGGGCCGAGCTGGCCGCCCCCGTACTGCTCGCGCCGCCGCGCGGAGTGCGGGTGCTGTTCTCGAAACCGGGAGTGACGGCGGACGAGTTGATCCGTCAGCTCGTACGGGCGGAGCCCCCCGGGCGCCCCGTGGTGGTCGTCTCCACCGACCGTGAGGTCGCCGACGGAGTGGCGCGGGCCGGGGCGCGGCCCGTCGCGTCCGCCTTGCTGCTGAAGCGGCTTTCGCGCGTCTAGTAACTCCTGTGGCCAATGCGGCATTTGGTCCCCCCATGTCACACCACAGCGTCAATTGCTCATCACTGTCGGTGCGATGTATGTGAAGAAACCACTCCGCGGCCAAGTTTTTTCTCTTCAGGATTTGAACTGATCACGGGAAGGTCACTAGGGTCATGCCTCGAACCTTCGCGCGGTTGATCACCCATCCGGGGTGGCGGCGAAGGAACCGCCGAATTCGTCCAGTTCAGTCCGGTTGTACCGGATTCCCGGCCCCCGCCGGGAAAGCTGAACGTACGGAGCCGGGGACCCGCTCCCCACTGACCCGGTAGGCGGCTCGAGGAAGAAGGAGCTCGCCTTCGTGGCGTCCCACCGTCGTCCCAAGCAGCCGAGCCGCGCCCGCGTGACCGTGCTCTCCGCGACCGCAGCCGCAGCTGTCGCCCTGACGTCCCAGGCCGCGCAGGCCGACCCGAAGCCGACCGTCGAAGACGTCAAGGAAAAGGTCGACAAGCTCTACCACGAGGCCGAGGCCTCGACGGAGAAGCACAGCGGCGCCGAGGAGAAGGAAAAGAAGCTCGAGAAGCAGGTCGAGGCGATCCAGGACAAGGTCGCCCGTGGCCAGGAGGAGCTCAACGAGCTGCGCACCGGCCTCGGTTCGATGGCCAGCGCCCAGTACCGCTCCGGCGGTATCGACCCGGCCCTCCAGCTCTTCCTCTCCTCCGACCCCGACGACTATCTGGACAAGGCCTCCGTGCTCGACCAGATGGGCACCAAGCAGGTCGGCGCGCTGGAGAAGATCCAGGCCAAGCAGCGGACCCTCGCGCAGCAGCGCCAGGAGGCGACCCTCAAGCTCAAGGACCTGGAGGCGACCCGGGTCGAGCTGGCGAAGAAGAAGAAGGACGTCCAGACCAAGCTCAACGCCGCGAACAAGCTGCTCAACACGCTGACCGCGGAAGAGCGCGCGAAGATCCAGGCCGACGACGTGAAGCGCGCGGCCCGTGGCAACGAGCGCGTCAACCTCGGTAACGAGTCGGCCTCTTCGGGCATGGCCGCCGCCGCGCTGGCCGCCGCCAAGACCCAGCTCGGCAAGCCGTACATCTCCGGCGCCGAGGGCCCCAACTCCTACGACTGCTCCGGGCTGACCCAGTGGGCCTACGCCCAGGCGGGCGTGAGCCTCACCCGGACCACGTACACCCAGGTCAACGACGGCGTCCAGATAGGCCGGGGCGAACTCGCCCCCGGTGACCTGGTCTTCTTCAGCGGTCTGAGCCATGTCGGCCTCTACGCGGGCAACGGCCAGGTCATCCACGCCCCGAAGCCGGGCACCGTGGTGCGCTACGAGTCCATGGAGTGGGCCGGCAGCTTCCAGTTCGGCGTCCGCGTCTGACACACCGCTCGGCGCGGGTGCCCACCACGGACACCCGCGCACACCCACGGACACCACCGCGACCGCCCGTACGGGCGAATTACGGTTACTCCCGCTGACGCACGCCCCGCCGGTGACCTGTGATCTCCGGCGGGGCATCACTGTCTGTGCCCGGCGCGGCCTTTGGTCACTCCGTGTCCGCACGGTTACTGTCTGCTGCGCCGCAGCTCCCGGTCGTGGTTCCGCCCGCCGGGCGGCAGGGGCTGCGTAGTTGCGTCAGCGGAAGGAAGTGCGGCTTCCTGTGGTGTCCCATCGTCGTTCCTCACACCCCGGCCACAGCCGGGGCACCCGGGTCACGGTCCTGTCCGCCGCGGCTGTCACGGCCGCGGCCGCCCTCGGGACGGCGCCGGCGGGCGCGGACCCGAGAGAGACGACCGAGGCGACCCGGTCGACGGTCGACCGGCTGTACGAGGAGGCCGAGAAGGCCACCGAGCGGTTCAACAAGGCGGGCGAGCGGGCCGGTGTGCTGCGCCAGCGGGTGGACCGGGTGCGGGACAGCGCGGCCCGGGGCCAGGAGCGGGTGAACAGGATGCGGGGCGCGCTCGGTTCGATCGCGAGCGCCCAGTACCGCTCCGGCGGGCTCGACCCGGCGCTCGCCCTGCTGCTCTCCTCCGACCCGGACAGCTATCTCGGCAGGGCCGAGGCCCTCGGCCGGCTGAGCGACCGGCAGGCGGCCGCCCTGCGGGAACTCGGCCTCGCCCAGCGCAAGCTCGACGGGCAGCGTGACGAGGCGGCCAAGGACCTCGCCGAACTGGAGCGCAGCCGGGCCGCCGTCGCCCGCCACAAGCGCACCGTCGAGGCCAAGCTCGCGGCGGCGCGGCGGCTGCTGAACTCGCTGCCCGACGCCGAGCGGGACGCCGACCGGGCCTCGCGCTCGGGGCGCGACGGGGGCTCGCTCTCCTTCGGGGCGGAGGCGCCCGCCTCCGCGCGGGCCGGGGCCGCCGCCCGCGCCGCCCGCGGTGTCGTCGGGATGCCTTACGTATGGGGGGCCAACGGCCCCTCCGGATTCGACTGTTCGGGCCTGACCCAGTGGGCGTACGCACAGGCCGGGGTCTCCCTGCCGCGTACGTCACAGGCGCAGCGGTACGCCGGACAGCAGGTGCCGCTCTCCGAGGCGCGACCGGGCGACCTGGTCGCCTACCGCGACGACGCCAGCCACATCGGGATGTACATGGGCAACGGCCAGGTCGTGCACGCGCCCTATCCCGGTGCCTCGGTCCGCTACGACCCGGTCGGCATGATGCCGGTCTCCTCGGTCACCCGGATCTGAGCGGGTTCTGCCCTCGCGGTGCCCGGTCGCCGACGATCTGTCGGGATTCGTCCTCGCGGCGCCCCGTACGATCGGCGGGGTGGCAGGTCAGGGACGTACGACTCGAAGACGTGCGGCGGGTCGCGGGCGTGCGCCCACCCCTCGCACGGCGCGCCGCCGTGCGGCGGCGGCGCTGCTGGGGTGCCTGCTGGTCGCCTCCGGCTGTTCGGCGCCCGGCGCGGGCGACAGGGCCGCCGGCGCGATCGGGCGGACGCTCGACCACCGGGCGGAGGCGCTGCTCGACCGTGACGAGAGCCGCTATTTGGCCGCCGTCGACCCCGGGGCGGCTGATCTGCTCGCGGCCGAGCGGCGGACGTACCGCAATCTCAGCGACGTGCCCGTGCGCTCCTGGGAGTACGAGCTGCGCGACGTCGACCGGTCCGGAAAGCGCGCGACGGCGCGGGTCGAGCTGCGGTACCGGATAGAGGGCTACGACAGCGCGCCCGTCACCTCGGCCCGCACGCTGGAGCTGCTGGAGCGGGACGGGCGCTGGTACGTGACGGCCGACCGGCCGGGCAAGGGCGGTGTGCAGCAGCTCTGGCAGCAGGGCGCCGTCGACGTCGTCCACGGCAGGCGAAGCCTGATCCTCGGCGTCGGCCAGGACAACGACCGGCTGCGCGAGATCGCCGCCGCCGCCGACCGGGCGGTGCCCGCCGTCGACGAGGCGTGGCCGGGCGAGTGGTCGGGCCGCGTCGTGGTGCTGGTGCCGGAGTCGGTGACGTCGATGGCCGGCCTGCTGGGCGCGTCGGCGACGAGCTACCGGGGCATCGCGGCCGTCACGACCGGCGAGACCGGGCGGGAGGGCTCCTCCCCGGCGGACCGGGTGATCGTCAACCCCGAGGCGTACAGCATCCTGGGCGACTTCGGGCGCCGGGTGGTGCTCACGCACGAGACCACACATGTGGCGACCCGGGAGGACACCTCGAAGGCCACGCCGATGTGGCTGTCGGAGGGTTTCTCCGACTGGGTCGCCTACCGGGACACCAGCCCCATGGACGGACAGGCCGCGCCGGAGCTCGAACGGTCGCTGCGCCGGGGCGATCTGCCCGCCGCGCTTCCCGAGGACGGCGACTTCGCGTTCGACGCGGACGCGGACGAACTGGCGCGGGCGTACGAGGGCGGGCGCCTCGCCTGCGAGCTGATCGCCGAGCGCTGGGGCGAGCGGAAGCTGACGGACTTCTACCGGGCGGTCGGGGAGCACGACGAGCGGGAGGGCGCGGTCGAGGACGCGATGAACGAGGTGCTGTCGGTGACGCCCGAGGAGTTCGGCGGGCTGTGGCGCGACCACATGCGCGAGCGGCTGCGCTGAGGGCGAGGTCCGGGCGGGGGGCGCGTGTCCGCCGGGCCCGGCGCCCGTAAGGGCCCTGGGCGGGCCGTCAGGAGCCGAGCAGGCGGTAGCTGTCCTCCGTGCCCGCCTCCTCGCCGTCGGCCGCGCTCGCCGCCTCCTGGTCCGCACGCGGGGCCGGCGGGGAGACCGTCGCGCGCCACAGTCGGCCGCACGCGGTCAGCGCGGCGGCGACCAGCAGCCCGTTGCGTACGACGAGGAGGGTCACCCCCAGCGGGTCGCTCGCGGTCACATGGTCGAAGAACAGCGGGAACTCCAGCACCGTGACCGCGGAGGCCGCCACCACCAGCACCGCGGGCAGCGTCATCGGGCTCGACCGCAGAAGCAGACAGACAGCGGCCAGGCCGACCAGCCAGACCATGTACTGCGGGCTGATCACACGGCTCGTGACGGTGAAGAGCAGGACCGCGGTGAAAGCCGCGTCGCCCAGGGTGCTCGCGGTGAAGGCGGTCGCCCTCACCCGCCAGAACAGCAGCCACCCGAAGGCCGTGACGCTGAGGAACAGGGCGAGCGCGCTGACCAGCGGGACGTAGGGCCCCATGAACTCCACGGAGCCGTACGAGAACATCACGGCCCCGTCCCAGCCGAGATGGCGCGCCACATGGAAGACCAGCGCGCCCAGCGACTCGACCTCGGTACCCCGGTCGCGCTGCGCGGTGAGGAACTCCAGCGCGCCGGGCAGCACCGCGGACACCCCGGCCAGCAGCGCGAGCGCCGTCACGGCCGCGGCGGACCAGGAGAGCCGGGTGGCCCGGCCACGCGTCGTACCGATCAGCAGCAGCACCGGCCACACCTTCAGCAGCGCCCCGAACCCCGCGAGCGCGCCGAGCAGTTGAGGCCGCCGGAGGCCCACCAGGAGGGCGCAGACGGCGACGGCGGTCACCATCAGGTCGTAACGCGCGTACACGGTCGGCCCGAGCAGCGCCAGGCCCGCCACCCACACCCAGGCGCCGCGCGTCGAGCGCCCGGGGCGCCGGCCCGCGCGGAGCAGCAGCCCGAACACCAGGGCGTCGCAGAGCAGACAGAGGGTGAAGAACGCCGTGGCGTACCCGAGGAAGGGCAGCAGGGCGGGGGAGAGGATCGCGAACGCGGCGCCCGGCGGGTACTGCCAGGTGACGTCCGACAGCGGGAAGGTGCCGGCGCGCAGGATGTCGTACCAGCCCCGGTAGGTGACGGAGACGTCCGGAGTGACGTCGGAGCCGGGGGTGACGAGAATCCTGAGAACGCAGAGCATCAGCAGGGTCCTGGTGAGAAGCCACACCGTGACCGCCCCGGCCGCCCGGCCCCGTGTGACGCCCGCCGTCCCCGGGGCCGCTCCGGCGCGGGAGCGTGCCGTGTCCTCGACCGCCATGACCACCTGCCCGTTTTGACTGATATGTCTTACGTGTTGGCGGGAGCCATCATGCGGGGGAACGGGCGCGGGAACGGTGAGGCGGGGCCGTTCGGTACTGTCGGCGACGATGCACAAGACCTTGATCGTGACCAACGACTTCCCGCCCAGGCCCGGCGGCATCCAGGCGTTCCTGCACAACATGGCGCTGCGGCTGGACCCCGACCGGCTCGTCGTCTACGCCTCCACCTGGAAGCGCGGGGCCGAGGGCAGGGAGGCGACGGCGGCCTTCGACGCCGAGCAGCCCTTCACGGTCGTGCGCGACGACACGACGATGCTGCTGCCGACCCCGGGCGCGACCCGGCGGGCGGTGGGGCTGCTGCGTGAACACGGCTGCGAGGCCGTCTGGTTCGGCGCCGCGGCCCCGCTCGGTCTGATGGGGCCCGCGCTGCGCCGGGCCGGCGCCAGGCGGATCGTCGCCACCTCGCACGGCCACGAGGCGGGATGGGCCCAGCTGCCCGCGGCCCGGCGACTGCTGCGCCATATCGGCGAGGGCACGGACACGATCACCTATCTCGGTGAGTACACCCGCTCACGTATCGCCGCCGCGCTCACACCGGACGCGGCCGGGCGCATGGTCCAACTGCCGCCCGGTGTCGACGAGAAGACCTTCCACCCGGATTCGGGCGGGGACGCGGTACGCGAGCGGCTGGGGCTCACGGGGCGGCCCGTGGTGGTCTGCGTCTCGCGGCTGGTGCCGCGCAAGGGGCAGGACACCCTGATCCTCGCCATGCCGGCGATCCTGGCGCGCGTCCCGGACGCCGTACTGCTGATCGTCGGCGGCGGACCGTACGCCGAGGAGCTGCGGAAACTGGCGGCGGAGACCGGGGTCGCCGGCTCCGTACGCTTCACCGGCGCGGTGCCCTGGTCCGAACTGCCCGCCCACTACGGCGCTGGCGACGTCTTCGCGATGCCCTGCCGCACCCGGCGCGGCGGTCTCGACGTGGAGGGCCTCGGCATCGTCTATCTGGAGGCCTCCGCGACGGGCCTCCCGGTGGTGGCGGGCGACTCCGGCGGCGCGCCGGACGCGGTGCTGGACGGCGAGACGGGCTGGGTGGTGCACGGCGCCCCGGGGCCCCTCGCCGCGAGCGAGACGGCGGACCGCGTCACCACACTGCTGCTGGACCCCGAACTCCGCGGGCGGATGGGCGCACGGGGCCGCGAATGGGTGGAGGCCCAGTGGCGCTGGGACCTCCTGGCGACCCGCCTCCGCGCGCTGCTGTAGAGGGACGCGCCCCGGCGGCGGGCCGCCGGCCCGCTCAGCCCCGGTACAGCGAGTCGATCTCGTCCGCGAAGTGCTTCGCCACGACCCCGCGCTTCAGTTTCAGCGACGGCGTGATGTGGCCCGCGTCCTCCGTGAACTGGGCTTCCAAGACGCGGAACTTCCGGACCGACTCCGCTTTCGAGACCGCCGCGTTGCCGTCGTCCACCGCCTGCTGGACCGCCGCCAGCAGGTCCGGGTCGTCGTGCAGCGACTTCGCCGTCGAGCCCGCCGGCTTGCCGTTCTCCTTCGCCCAGCGCGCCAGGAACTCCTCGTCGATCGTCACCAGCGCGGCCACGAACGGGCGCCCGTCGCCGACCACCATGCACTCGGCGATCAGCGCGTGCGCGCGGATACGGTCCTCGATCACGGCCGGCGCCACGTTCTTGCCGCCCGCCGTCACCAGGATCTCCTTCTTGCGGCCGGTGATCGCCAGATAGCCGTCCTCGTCGAGCGTGCCGATGTCGCCCGTGTGGAACCAGCCGTCGGCCAGCGCCTCCGCCGTCGCCGCCTCGTTGTTCCAGTAGCCCGTGAACACGTGCTCGCCGTGCAGCAGCACCTCGCCGTCGTCGGCGATACGGATCACCGAACCCGGCAGCGGCTGCCCCACCGTGCCGATCTTCTGCCGGTCCCACGGGTTGAACGAGGTGGCCGCGCACGTCTCCGTCAGGCCGTACCCCTCCAGCACCGTGAAACCGATCCCGCGGAAGAAGTGACCGAGCCGTTCGCCCAGCGGGGCGCCGCCGGAGATGGCGTACTCGCCCCGGCCGCCGAGGACCGCGCGCAGTCTGCGGTACACGAGCGCGTCGAAGACCTTGTGCCTGACCCGGAGTCCGAGGGACGGGCCCCGCGCGCCGCTCATCGCGCGGCTGTACTCGATCGCCGTGCGTGCCGCGCGGTCGAAGATCTTCCCCTTGCCGTCCGCCTGGGCCTTGGCACGGGCCGAGTTGTAGACCTTCTCGAAGACGCGCGGCACCCCGAGGATCAGGGTCGGCCGGAACGTGGCCAGCTCCTCGGTCAGATTCCTGATGTCCGGTACGCAGCCGAGTTTGATCGGCGCCATCACGGACGCCACCTCGACCAGCCGCCCGAAGACGTGCGCGGCGGGCAGGAAGAGCAGCACCGAGCACTCGCCCGTACGGAACAGCGGCTTCAGCCGCTCCACCACGTTGCCGCACTCCGCGAAGAACGCGCGATGGGTCAGCACGCAGCCCTTGGGCCGGCCGGTGGTCCCCGAGGTGTACACGATCGTCGCCGGATCGTCGGCCTTCGCCGTCGCGCTGCGCTGGTCGACCACCGCGTCGGTGATCTCCGCGCCCGCCGCCGTCAGCTCGGCCACACAGTCCTGGTCGATCTGCCAGATGTGCCGCAGCTCCGTCAGCCCGTCCGCCACCGACCGCACCGCGGCGGCGTTCGCGTCGGACTCCACGATCACCGCGGCGGTGCCCGAGTCGCCGAGGACCCACTGCACCTGCTCGGCGGAGCTGGTCTCGTACACCGGTACGGTGACGGCGCCCGCGCTCCAGATCGCGAAGTCGAACAGCACCCACTCGTACCGGGTCCGCGACATCAGGGCGACCCGCTCACCCGGGCGGATCCCGGACGCGATCAGCCCCTTGGCCACCGCCCGCACCTCGGCGAGGAACTGGACGGCCGTGACGTCCGTCCAGGCGCCGCCGACCTTGCGGCCGAGGACCGCGACATCCGGATGCTGAGCCGCGTTGCGGCCGATGAGATCCGTCAGATTGCCGTCCGAGGGGACCTCGTACAGGGCCGGAAGGCTGAACTCGCGCAAGACTGCTGCTCCTCGTCGTGCGCCGGTGGCACGGCACTGTGCCGACCCGGCTGCGGTCCACATCGGGCAGGTGCTCTCGGGGGTGAGCACGACGGGACTGCCCGGACGTTACCCACCGGTACAGGGTTCCGGATAGAGGGTCCCGGCCAGATGTTCCCTGCGTCACACGTTTTTTGACGGTCCTTCGCGCAGAGTAGTCCACAGCTGTGCGAACGTGCGAGTAATCGCAGGTCCGGACCCCTCTACTCAGTCGGAGGGCGGCGATCTAGGGTGGGCGCCATGGGTGGTGGCGGGAACATCGGCGGAGTCGGCGACACGAGCATCGGCGGGGCCGGCGGCCCGGGCGCGGCCGGCGGTCCGGCCGGCGGCGGGGGCGCCCGCACCCGTACGCGCGTCCATGTCGTCAGCGACGTGCACGGCAACGCCCGCGACCTCGCCACCGCCGGCCACGGCGCCGACGCCCTGATCTGCCTCGGCGACCTCGTCCTCTTCCTCGACTACGCCGACCACTCGCGCGGCATCTTCCCCGACCTCTTCGGCAGGGAGAACGCCGACCGCATCGTCGAGCTGCGCACCGCCCGCCGCTTCGACGAGGCCCGTGAGCTGGGCCGCGACCTCTGGTCCGGACTGGAGACCGACCGAGAGACGGCCATCGAATCGGCCGTGCGCCGCCAGTACGCCGAAATGTTCGCCGTCCTCCCCACCCCGACGTACGCCACCTACGGCAACGTCGACATCCCCGCCCTCTGGCCCGAGTACGCCGGACCGGGCACGACCGTCCTCGACGGCGAGCGCGTCGAGATCGGCGGGCGTGTCTTCGGTTTTGTCGGCGGCGGACTGCGCACCCCGATGCGCACGCCCTTCGAGATCTCCGACGAGGAGTACGCCGCGAAGGTCGAGCGGCTCGGCGAGGTCGACGTGCTCTGCTCGCACATCCCGCCCGACGTACCGGAGTTGACGTACGACACCGTCGCCCGCCGCTTCGAGCGCGGCAGCCGCGCGCTCCTCGACGCCGTGCGCCGTACGAGACCGCGATACGCGCTCTTCGGCCATGTCCACCAGCCGCTGGCCCGCCGGATGCGCGTCGGCTCGACGGAGTGCGTGAACGTCGGACACTTCGCGTCCACCGGACGGCCCTGGGCCATGGAATGGTGACCGGCGCGCACGCGATAACCTGCACGCTGCACGGGCGGTACCGGTAAGCGTGACCGTCGCCCCGCACCACCGGGGAGACACCATCTGGAGGAGCACGTCGATGGCGGAACACACCAAGTCGAGCATCGTGATCGAGGCGGCACCCGCCGACGTGATGGGCGTGATCGCCGACTTCGCCCGCTATCCCGAGTGGACCGGCGAGGTGAAGGAGGCCGAGGTGCTCGCCACCGACGCCCAGGGCCGCGCCGAAGAGGTACGGCTGGTGCTCGACGCGGGCGCGATCAAGGACGACCACACTCTCGCGTACACCTGGACCGGCGGCGACGAGGTCAGCTGGACGCTGGTCAAGTCCCAGATGCTGCGCTCGCTCGACGGCTCGTACCACCTCGTGCCGACGGACGGCGGCGCCCGCACCGAGGTCACCTACCGGCTGACCGTCGACGTCAAGATCCCCATGCTCGGGATGATCAAGCGCAAGGCCGAGAAGGTCATCATCGACCGGGCCCTCGCCGGTCTGAAGAAGCGCGTCGAGAGCGCCCCCGGGACCCCCGGAACCGCCGAGGCGTACGAGAAGCCCGGCACCTGATGGCGCCGAGTACGGCCGACACCGCACCCGGGCCACGTACGACGAGGACGACGCGTACGGTCCTGGTCACCGGCCCCGGCGGCGCGGGCCGTACCACCGTCGCGGCGGCGACCGCCCTGGCCGCCGCCACGCGCGGTGACCGCACGCTGCTCCTCTGCGCCGACCCGGCGGGCCCCGGCGCCGTCCTCGGCACAGCGGCCGGACCGGCGGACGAACCGGCGGAGGTGACCCCCGGCCTCTGGGCCGCGCGCGTCGACCCCACCGACTACTTCCGCACCGAGTTCCTCGCCCTCCAGGACCGCGCCGCCACCGTGCTCGACCTGCTCGGCGCCCGCCGGCTGGACGGCGAGGAGCTGACCGAGCTGCCCGGCAGTGAACAGTTCGCGCTGCTCCAGGCGCTGCGCCGGGCCTCCGCGGGCGACTGGGACGTACTCGTCGTCGACCTGCCGCCGCTGCGCGACGCCCTGTCCGTGCTCGCCCTGCCGGAGCGGCTCCGCCGGCTGCTGGGCCGCCTCCTGCCGGTGGAGCGGCAGGCCGCCCGTGCGCTGCGCCCGATCATGGCGCAGCTCGCCGGAGTGCCGATGCCCGCGGAGTGGCTGTACGGCGCCGCGGCCCGCAGGGACGAGGAACTGGCGACGGTCCAGGCGCTGATCGAGGCCCCCACCACGACGGTGCGGCTGGTCGCCGAGCCGGGCCCGGCCGCCGCGGACGCCCTGCGCGTGGCCCGCGACGGTCTGAGCCTGTACGGGCTGCGCGTCGACGCCCTCGTACCGAACAAGGTCCTGCCGACGGACTCGCCCGACGCCTGGTCGGCGACGCTCGCCGCCCAGCAGCAGAAGTGCCTTCAGGAGTGGGGCGAGGAGTACGGCCCCGCGTGGCCGCTGCGCGCGGTGGGCCATCTCGGGCGTGATCCACGCGGAGTCGCCGATCTCGGGGACCTCGGCGGTCTCGCGGATCTCGGCGACCTCGGGGACCCCGCCCCCGCCGGCCCGGACCCGGACACCGACACGGTCGCGGGCCCGGATGCCGGCGCCCACGGCGGCCCGTGGTGGGTCGAGGACCGCCGGGAGGAGGACGGTCTGCTGCTCTGGTGCCTGCCCCTGCCCGGGACCGTGAAGTCGGACGTCGGGCTGGTCCGGCGCGGCGACGAACTCCTGCTGACCGTAGGGCCGTTCCAGCGCATGGTGCCCCTCGGAGGGGCCCTGCGGCGCTGCACCGTCTCGGGGGCCGCGCTCACCGACGGTGTCCTGAAGGTCCGCTTCACGCCGGACCCGGGGCTCTGGCCGCGCACTCCCTGAACGTCCCCCCGGGGTTCAGGTACCGTCGAAGGTACACAGCCTCCGTTCCGCCCCGGACGAGGCACCTTGTCCCGATGCGGGAGTAACCATGAGTGATGCCACCGAGCGTCCCGCCGCCGACCCGGACGCCTGGGCCACGGCCTGTGCGGAGGACCTCGCCGCCGAGAAGGCCCGTCGTCGCGCTGTGCA
Source organism: Streptomyces sp. NPDC058653 (assembly GCF_042716895.1). Classification (NCBI taxonomy): domain Bacteria; kingdom Bacillati; phylum Actinomycetota; class Actinomycetes; order Kitasatosporales; family Streptomycetaceae; genus Streptomyces; species Streptomyces sp. NPDC058653. The sequence goes on from NZ_JBHXRM010000006.1 coordinate 139,387, forward strand.
CGGTACGCCTCCCGGATCCGCCTCCGAGGAGCTGCGCAGGTTCGTGGACGCGGTCGCCGACAAGGTGTCGTCGTTCCAGAGCCCGCTGCTCGGGATGGCCGCCCAGGGCGCCGTCCAGCAGTTCATCAATCAGGCCAAGTCCGCGGTCGAGCCGGTCATCGACCGCAATCCCGATCTCTTCGACCACCTCGCGGCGGCCGGAAACGAACTGCTCGCCGCCTACCGCTCCGCCGTCGAGGGCGACGAGCGCCGCTGGACCCGGGGACCGTCCGAGGCGCCCGACATCAGCCTGAACAAGGCGGACGAAAAGGCCAACGACCCCTCGGACCCGCGTGACGAGGGCCCTACTCCCGGTACCCACATCGACCTGGACTGACCAGCGGGACGCCTGCCCTCGGGTACGGTTGGGCCCAGCGGGGCTCGACCGAAAACTGAGGGACACATGGGACTCACCATCGGCGTCGACATCGGCGGCACGAAGATCGCGGCGGGCGTGGTCGACGAAGAGGGCACGATTCTCGATACGCATCAGGTGCCCACCCCGCCGACCGCCGAAGGCATCATCGACGCGATCTGCGCGGCGGTGTCCGGGGCCGGCGAGGGACACGACATCGAGGCCGTCGGCATCGGCGCCGCCGGTTACGTGGACGACAAGCGCGCCACCGTCCTCTTCGCGCCGAACATCGACTGGCGTCACGAACCGCTCAAGGACAAGGTCGAGCAGCGGGTCGGTATGCAGGTCGTGGTGGAGAACGACGCGAACGCGGCTGCCTGGGGCGAGTACAGGTTCGGGGCCGGACAGGGCCACGACGACGTCATCTGCATCACGCTCGGCACCGGCCTCGGCGGGGGCATCATCATCGGCAACAAGCTGCGCCGGGGACGTTTCGGTGTGGCGGCGGAATTCGGCCATATCCGGGTCGTTCCCGACGGGTTGCTCTGCGGCTGCGGCAGCCAGGGCTGCTGGGAGCAGTACGCCTCGGGGCGCGCGCTCGTCAGATACGCGAAGCAGCGTGCCAACGCCACCCCCGAGAACGCGGAGATACTGCTGCGTCTCGGTGACGGCACCCCCGGCGGCATCGAGGGCAAGCATGTCAGCGCCGCCGCCCGTGAGGGCGACCCGGTGGCCGTCGACTCCTTCCGGGAGCTGGCCCGTTGGGCCGGCGCGGGCCTGGCCGACCTGGCCTCGCTCTTCGACCCGTCGGCGTTCATCGTCGGCGGTGGCGTCTCGGACGAGGGCGAGCTGGTCCTCGACCCGATCCGAAAGTCCTTCCGCCGCTGGCTGATCGGCGGCCAGTGGCGTCCGCACGCGCAGGTCCTCGCGGCCCAACTGGGCGGCAAGGCCGGGCTGGTCGGCGCCGCGGACCTGGCCCGCCAGGGCTGAGCCGTACGGTTCCCGTCCAGAACCGCGGACGGGCCCGGCAATCCGGATGATCACGCCCGCCGTGCCCCTCAGGGGTGCGGCGGGCGTTGGCCTATCGTGGTCCGGTGACGATTCCGGTGAGTGGACAGGGTGGACCCGTCCCCAAGATTTCGCTGCCCGACTCCCGTACCGAGCCCGACGGTTCGGCCGTGATCCGTGTGCTCAGCTACAACGTCCGCTCCATGCGCGACGATTGCGACGCGCTGGCCCGGGTGATCCGCGCCTGTGAGCCCGACCTGGTCTTCGTACAGGAGGCCCCGCGCTTCTTCCGCTGGCGCAAGCGCGCCGCGTGGCTGGCCGCGCGGACCGATCTCGTCGTCCTCAGCGGTGGCGGCACCGCCGCGGGCCCGTTGCTGCTGTGCTCGCTGCGCGCCACCGTGGAGCGCACGGAGGACGTGCTGCTGCCGCTCACACCGGGGCTGCACCGGCGCGGCTTCGCCACCGCCGTCGTACGGATCGGTGGCGCCCGGATCGGGCTGCTCAGCTGCCATCTGAGCCTCCGGGCCGACGAGCGTCTCGCCCAGGCCGGAATGCTGCTCGACCGCGTCGGCGCGATGAAGGTGCCGCACGCGATCGTGGCCGGTGATCTCAACGACCGGCCGCCGGGGCGTTCGTTCCGGCGGATCGCCAAGGAGCTTCAGGACTGCTGGGCGGTCAAGCCCTGGGGGAGCGAGTACACCTCGACACCCGCCGATCCGCGTCAGCGCATCGACGCGGTCTTCGCGACCGAGGGTGTCGAAGTGCTGGGCTGCGGTGTGCCGTTGGGGCTGCCGGGCATCGTGGAGAGCGACCTGCGGGCGGCCACGGATCACCTTCCGGTGCTGGCCGCCCTGCGCGTGCCGGCGTCCTGAACGGCGGCCCCGGACAAGGGCCCTGAACGGGTGTCAGCTCCGACGGAGCGTCAGGAGCACGCGCTCCCGGCTCCGTCGGACCCGGCCGGCCGGACCACCGCGGGCCGGGCCACCGGACCCGTACCACCGTGACTCGGACCGCCGTCGCTCAGACCACCGCGCCGCGGCCCGGATCGTCGTCCTCCTCGTCGCCCTGCTGCATCCGCGCCACCAGCGTGACGAAACCGCCCAGGAAGCCGCCGATACAGACCGTCGTCAGCCACCAGGTCATCTCCCACTGCAACAGCACGGCGAGGAGCATCAGCACCGGGCCGCCGATCACGGCGAGCCAGGCGAACTTGGCCGTGACGTCGGCCTCCGGCAGCGGCGGCGGCTCGGGCGGTACGAAATGGCCCTCGTCGCCGTCGTCGAGGTCGTCGTCCTTCGGCTCCGCCACCGAGTAGTCGCGCGGCCCTCCGCCGCCGACGCCGGGCGCGAAGACGATCGAGCCGCCGAGCGGCGACCTGTCCGGCTTGTCGAACTTGCTCGGCTTGACGGGATGGTCCGGCCCGGTGTCCGGTGCGGCGGTCGGCCCGCCCTCGGGCGCGGACGCGGGCGCCACGACGGCTTCCGCGTCGGCGGCGCCCGGCTTGGTGGTGTCCGGCCCCGTGGTGTCCGGCCTCGTGGTGTCCGAAGCCGCCTCCGGGCCGGCCCCCGTGCGGTTCACCGGACCCAGGTCCGCCTTCGTGGTCCCCGGGCCCTTGTCCTTCGGCGGCGCCGGCTCGTTGCTGTTCCGGTCGCTCTCCAGGAGCGCCAGGTCCTCGACCGACTTGAAGGGCTTGGCGCCCGGCGGATCGGCCGGCTCCTCCCCGTAACCCGCGACGATCGCCGCCCACGCGGCGTCCTCGTCGATCGGCTGCGGCTCGCGGTCCGCGTCATGCTCAGCCACCGGTTGTGCTCCCCTTCTTCCCGACGATCGGAGCGAGTCGGCCGATGAACGCGTGACTCTCCTCGAAAATCCGCTCCGCATCGTGGTCCAACGTCGCCACGTGGTAGCTCTGTTCCAGAATGACTTCACGGATGTCCGTGGACGAGACCCGGCCGAGGATCCTGGCCGAGTCGGCGGGGGGCACCACATGGTCCTGGGGGCTGCGCATCAGCAGCAAAGGCTGGGTGACCTGGGGCAGCTCGCGGTCCACCAGCCGGAAGAAGTTCCGCACCGAGTGCGCCGCGTGCAGCGGGACCCGGTCGTAACCGATCTCCTCGCTGCCCGGCAGCGCGATGTCGCTGCGCAGCCCCTTGGTCGTCCGGACGAGATGGCGGGCGACGGGCAGGGCGTACGCGGAGAGGCCGTGCACCTTGTTGCCGGGGTTGACGACGGCGACGCCGGTGACGGCGTGCCCGTGCTTGGCGGCGAGGCGCAGCGCCAGTGTGCCGCCCATGGAGAGACCGAAGACGAAGACCCGCTCGCACCGCTCGACGAGCTCCCGCAGCGCGCGGTCCACCTCCGCGTACCAGTCCTGCCAGCCGGTGATCTGCATGTCCTCCCAGCGGGTGCCGTGCCCGGGGAGGAGCGGCAGCGAGACCGTGAGATCCCGGGCGGCCAGGGACTCGGCCCAGGGGCGCAGCGACTGCGGGGAACCGGTGAATCCGTGGCAGAGGAGGACGCCGACACTCCCGCCCTCGTGGCGGTACGGCTCGGCTCCGGGAAGGACCGGCACAGGGTCTCCTGTTCGTCAGTCTCGAAGTGGTACTTCACCGTACGCGACCGGACCGACACCGACCAGAGCCGTCGGTGCCCCGGGACGGAACCCGCGCGTCCCCGCCGGGTTAAGGTCGGTCGACAGCACACAGGAGGCACCCGAGTTGATCTACCGCGCGATGAAGTTCTCCGTAGGAGGGCCGCTCAAGCTTGCGTTCAGACCTTGGGTGGAGGGCATCGAGCACATCCCCGATGCCGGCCCGGCGATCCTCGCCAGCAACCACCTCTCATTCTCCGACTCGTTCTTCCTTCCCGCCGTCCTGAGCCGGAAGGTCACCTTCATCGCCAAGGCGGAGTACTTCACGTCGCCGGGCGTGAAGGGCCGCCTCACGGCCGCGTTCTTCAAAGGTGTCGGCCAGCTCCCGGTGGACCGCTCCGGAGCCCGGGGCGCGGGCGAGGCGGCCATCAGGAGCGGTATGGCGGTCCTGGAGAGCGGTGAGCTCTTCGGTATCTATCCCGAGGGCACCCGGTCGCCCGACGGGCGGCTCTACCGCGGCAAGCCGGGCGGCCTCGCGCGCCTGGCGCTCGCCTCCGGCGCGCCCGTGATCCCGGTCGCCATGATCGACACGGAGAAGATCCAGCCGCCGGGCACGGTCATGCCGAAGCTGATGCGGCCGGGGATCAGGATCGGGCGACCGCTGGACTTCAGCCGGTACCAGGGCATGGAGAACGACCGTTTCATCCTGCGTTCGCTGACCGACGAGGTCATGTACGAAATCATGAGGCTCTCCGGTCAGGAGTACGTCGACATCTACGCGACGGCCGCCAAGCGCAGGATCGCCGAAGAGGCGAAGGCGGCCAGACCGTCGAAGACGGACAGGCCGCAGCAGACGGAAAAGTCACAGCAGACGGAAAAGTCACAGCAGACGGACAGGCCGCAGCAGACGGACAGGCCGCAGAGGACCGGGAAGCGGCAGGAGCCGGAGAAGACGGGCCACACCGGGCGGACCGGCTGACCGGGCCGCGTCCGGTCGTGGAGGACGGGAGCCCGGCGGGGCCGCGGGCGCCCGGCGGCACCGAGGGGTTGAGGGAGCACGTGGCGGGACGCGAACGGGTCGTACGGATGTCGGTCGAGCAGCCGCTGTGGCGGGCGCTCACCGCCTACCGCCTGCTGACGATGGTCTACGCGACCCTGATCGCCGCCTTCGCGTGGGACAAGTTCGAACGCCCCTGGCTCGCCGCCGGATATCTCGCCGTCCTCGTCGTCTGGACCGCCGCCACCCTGCCCAAGGTGGCCAACGCCGTCAGCTGCACCAGGCGCTTCCTCGGCGCCGACCTCGCCATCGCTCTCGCCGGTGTCCTGCTCACCCCGGTCGTCGACGCGCAGGCCCGGCACACCGACGGCCCCACCCTGCCGAGCATATGGACCGCGGGCTCCGTCCTCGCCTTCGCCGTCAAGGGCGGCTGGCGGTGGGCGGCGTTCGCCTCCTCGCTCGTCGCCGTCGCCAATCTCGTCGGCCGCGGCGACCCCAGCCGGGACACCCTGCACAACGTCCTGCTCGTCTGGGTGGCGTCCATCGCCATCGGCTACATCGTGGAGGTCGCCCGCGCCTCCGAACGCACCCTGGCGCGCGCCCTGGAGATCGAGGCGGCCACCCGGGAGCGCGAGCGGCTGGCGCGCGACATCCACGACAGCGTCCTTCAGGTCCTCGCCATGGTCCAGCGGCGCGGTACCGCGCTCGGGGGCGAGGCGGCGGAGCTGGGCAGGATGGCGGGGGAGCAGGAGGTCGCCCTGCGCACGCTGGTCTCCAGCGGCCTCGTGCCCACCACCCGCGCCTCCGAGGACGCCTCGCAGGGCGCGGTGGTGCGCGGCGTCGACGACGCGGCGTACGAGGACGGGCACGGCCACGGGGCGGACGGCGGCGCCGAGTTGTGGGATCTGCGCACGCTGCTGGCGCCGTTCTCCAACTCCTCCGTGACACTCGCCGAGCCGGGCGCACCCGTCCTGCTGCCGCCCCCCGCCGCCAGGGAACTGGCCGCGGCGGTCAGCGCCGCCCTGGACAATGTCCGTCTCCACGCCGGTGACGGGGCGCGGTCCTGGATCCTGGTGGAGGACTCCCCGGACGAGGTGGTCGTGACCGTGCGGGACGACGGTCCGGGTATCCCGGAGGGCCGTCTCGCCCAGGCCGAGGGGGAGGGGCGTCTCGGTGTGGCCCTCTCGATCCGGGGGCGGCTGCGGGAGCTGGGCGGTACCGCCGAGTTGATCTCGGTTCCCGGCCAGGGCACGGAAGTCGAGTTGAAGGTTCCACGGGGGAAGGCGGAGCGATGAGCGAGCAGACGGAGAAGCACGAGCGGGGCACGGGCGCGGACGGCGCCGGAGGCGGCCCGACGCGGGTGATGGTCGTCGACGACCACCCCATGTGGCGCGACGCCGTCGCCCGCGACCTCACGGAGGCCGGTTTCGACGTCGTCGCCACGGCCGGCGACGGCCCCCAGGCGGTACGCCGCGCGACGGCCACCACCCCCGACGTGCTCGTCCTCGACCTCAATCTGCCCGGTATGCCGGGCGTCCAGGTCTGCAAGGAACTGGTCGGCTCCCAGCCCGGTCTGCGCGTCCTGGTCCTCTCGGCCAGCGGCGAGCACGCAGACGTACTCGAAGCCGTGAAGTCCGGCGCCACCGGCTACCTGCTGAAGTCGGCCAGTACGGCCGAGCTGACCGACGCCGTACGGCGCACCGCCGCCGGCGACCCGGTCTTCACCCCCGGACTCGCCGGACTGGTGCTGGGCGAGTACCGCAGGCTCGCCTCCGAGCCCGCCCCGGCGGCGCCCGACGAGCCCAAGGCGCCCCAACTGACCGACCGGGAGACCGAGGTGCTGCGCCTGGTCGCCAAGGGACTCTCGTACAAACAGATCGCCGAGCGCCTGGTCATCTCGCACCGGACGGTGCAGAACCACGTCCAGAACACCCTCGGCAAACTCCAGTTGCACAACCGTGTCGAGCTGGTGCGGTACGCGATCGAGCGCGGCCTCGACGACGTGTGACGCGCCCCCGTCCCACCCTGCGTACCCCGGCCGGCCGGCAACCGCCTCCCACCGCCCTCTGGTGTTACGGAAATGAGCCTGCGCACCATGCCGGGGTGACCTGTGTCACTCAGGCGTGGCTCAGGTGCGTCACCGACGGCGAAGGGAAGTGTTTCCATGCGGGTCGGAGTATTGACCGGGGGCGGCGACTGCCCAGGGCTCAATGCGGTCATTCGAGGCATCGTGCGCAAAGGTGTCCAGGAGTACGGATACGAGTTCACCGGCTTCCGGGACGGCTGGCGCGGACCGCTGGAAGGCGACACCGTACGGCTCGACATTCCCACCGTGCGAGGCATCCTGCCGCGCGGTGGCACCATCCTCGGATCCTCACGCACCAACCCCCTCAAGGCGGCCGACGGCATCCGCCGCATCAAGGAGAACCTCGCGAGCAGCGAGGTCGAAGCGCTCATCGTGATCGGCGGCGAGGACACGCTGGGTGTGGCCGCCCAGCTCTCCGACGTGCACGGCGTGCCCTGCGTCGGCGTGCCCAAGACCATTGACAACGACCTCTCCGCGACCGACTACACCTTCGGATTCGACACGGCGGTCGGCATCGCGACCGAGGCCATCGACCGCCTCCACACCACCGCCGAGTCGCACATGCGCGTCCTCGTCTGCGAGGTGATGGGCCGGCACGCCGGCTGGATCGCCCTGCACTCCGGTCTCGCCGGCGGCGCGAACGTCATCCTCATCCCGGAACAGCGCTTCGACGTCGACCAGGTCTGCGCCTGGGTGACCTCCCGTTTCAAGGCCTCCTACGCGCCGATAGTGGTCATCGCCGAGGGCGCGATGCCCAAGGACGGTGAGGTGATCCTCAAGGACGGGACGCTGGACTCCTTCGGCCATGTCCGGCTGTCCGGCGTGGGCGAGTGGCTGGCCAAGGAGATCGAGAAGCGCACCGGCAAGGAGGCGCGGACCACGGTCCTCGGCCATGTGCAGCGCGGTGGCACGCCGAGCGCCTTCGACCGCTGGCTGGCCACGCGCTTCGGGCTGCACGCCATCGACGCCGTCAGGGACGGCGACTTCGGCAAGATGGTCGCCCTGCGCGGCACGGACATCGTGCGGGTACCGATCTCGGAGGCGATCGCGGAACTCAAGACCGTCCAGCCGGAGCTTTACAAGGAAGTCGGCGTCTTCTTCGGCTGACCGTCATCGGCCAGGGCCGTACGTACGCGCGGTGGCGTACGTACGGCCGACCGCCCCCCGGCGGCGCGGGTCGGTCAGAGCGGGCGCGGCGCCCCGCTGCCCCGCATGGCGCCCGCGACGAGACCACCGACGATCTCCGGCCCGCGCAGCGTCAGCACCGACTCCGGGTGGAACTGGACCCCGGCGAAGCCCGGCCCGCGCAGGGCGTGCACCTCTCCCGCGCCGTCCCGGCACACCTCGATGCCGCGCGCCGCCAGCGCCGCCGCCCGCCCGTCGTCGCAGCGGGCGGTGAAGCTGTTGTAGAAGCCCACGGTCTCCGTGCTGCCGAAGAGCTCGATCCGGGTCTGCGCGCCCTGGTACGGCAGCCGCTTGCGGGCCGTCGCGAGCCCCAGCTCCGCCGCGATCAGCTCGTTGCCGAGACAGACACCCAGCAGCCCGTGCCGGTGCTCGCGCAGCAGCGCGGCGGTCAGGGCGCGCAGCGTACGCATCCGGGGATCGGCGGGGTCGGACGGATCGCCCGGGCCCGGGCCGAGCACCACGGGCCCCCGGTGGGCGAGCGCCGCCTCCGTACCGAAGCCGGGTTCGTCGTAGCGCCGTACGGTCACCTCCAGACCCACCGAGCGCAGCAGATGCGCCAGCATCGAGGTGAACGTGTCCTCGCCGTCCACGACCAGCGCGTGCCCCGTCAACGACCCCGACCGCTCCCGCATCCGCAGCCAGAACGGCGCCAGACGCGCGCGCCGCGAGTCCAGCGCCGCCCGCACGCGCGGGTCGTCCGCGAGCGCCTTCCGTACGGAGGAGCCGCCCGGCACCCCGGAGCGCACCCCCAGCGCCGTCAGCACCCCCGCCGCCTTGGCATGGGTCTCGGCGACCTCGCCAACCGGGTCGGAGTGACGCACGAGCGTGGCCCCGACCGGCACCCGCAGCCGACCGTCGGCGTCGATGTCGGCGGTGCGGATGAGGATGGGGGAGTCGAGGGTCGCCGCCCCGCCCGCGTCCCGTCCGAGGAGCGCCAGCGCGCCCGCGTAGTAGCCCCGCCCGCCGCCGTCCGGGCCCGGCGGCTCGTACCGCGCGATGACACGGCACGCGTTCTGCACCGGAGACCCCGTGACCGTCGCGGCGAACATCGTCTCCCGCAGCACATCGCGGACGTCGAGCGAGCTGCGCCCGCGCAACTCGTACTCCGTGTGCGCGAGATGGGCCATCTCCTTGAGCCGGGGGCCGATCACGACCCCGCCCATGTCGCCGACGGTGCACATCATCTTGAGTTCCTCGTCGACGACCATGGACAGCTCGTCGGTCTCCTTGCGGTCGCCGAGGAAGTCCAGGACCGCCTCCACGGTCGGGCCCCCGGGCGGATAGCGGTACGTCCCGCTGATGGGGTTCATCACGACGGTGCCGCCGCTCATCCGCACATGCACCTCGGGGCTCGCCCCGACCAGGGTCCGGCCGCCCTGGCTCCCGGTGTGCACCACATACGTCCAGTACGCGCCCCGCTCGCCGGCCAGCAGCCGCCGGAAGAGCGCCAGCGCGTCGGCGCGCCCGAAACCGGGGATCCGGCCCTCGAACGTCCGCCGGACGACGAAGTTGGCGCCCTCGCCGCGCCCGATCTCGTCCTCCACGACACGCCGGACGATGTCCGCGTATCGCTCGTCGTCGATGTCGAAGGCACCGCCCTCGACCCGGACCGGGTGCGCGGGGAGATGGGCGAGGACCTCGGCGAGCGGCAGCTCGTAGGACTCGTCGGCGACCAGCACCGCCAGGGGCGTGCCGTCGTCGTGCGCCTCGAAGCCGCGCTCCCGGATCTGCCGGAACGGCACCAGGGCCAGCGAGGGGCGCTCGTCCTCGGCCGGGATGTCGGCCAGCAGCGCCACCTCGCGCACGTCGCCGACGAGCAGTTCCACGGTGTCGTGGTCCCGCCCCGGTGTGCGGCGGCGCAGCAGGGCGAAGGGCGGGCAGGCGTCGTCGAGAAGTCTCGCCAGGAGCGCGCGGGTGTCCGTGCGGGCCCCGACTGTGCCGGCTCCGTCTGTACGGGGGGTGTCCGGGCGGGTGGTGTCCATGCGGGGCGGGTTTCCTTCCGGAGGGAGGAGCGGCCCCGATTCCGGTCCGTGTCGGCCGACGGGCCGGAAACACGGAAGGCCGCCCCTCGGGCGGCCTTGCGATTCGGTGTTGCGCGCGTGAATCAGCGGACCGCCGGATGTGCGGTCCACCACCAAGCCTGGTTCAGCTGCGTCAACATGTCGCGGAGCATAACCGACATCCCCCGCCCGGGAAACGACCATGGACGGACGTCTCAACCACTGAGAGAGGGCATGGACGGCCCCCATGACCCCGTAATGTTGTCCGCGTGACCGTGAACGCTGACACCCGAGCACCCGCCGTGCAGGCGACCTGGCGAGACCTCCCCGCGGCGCAGCAGCCCGAATATCCCGATGCCGAGGCTCTGCGCGCCGCCGTCGCGGAGCTCGAGAGCTATCCGCCGCTCGTCTTCGCCGGCGAGTGCGACCAGCTGCGCGCCAGGATGGGCGCCGTCGCCAAGGGCGAGGCGTTCCTGCTCCAGGGCGGCGACTGCGCCGAGGCCTTCGACGGCGTGTCCGCCGAGCAGATCCGCAGCAAGCTCAAGACCCTGCTCCAGATGGGCGCGGTCCTCACCTACGCGGCGTCGGTGCCGGTGGTGAAGGTGGGCAGGATCGCCGGCCAGTACTCGAAGCCGCGGTCCAAGCCCACCGAGACGCGTGACGGGGTGACGCTGCCCACCTACCGCGGCGACTCCGTCAACGGCTTCGACTTCACCGAGGCGGCCCGGACCCCGGACCCCGAACGGCTCAAGCGGATGTACCACGCGTCCGCCGCGACGCTGAACCTGGTTCGGGCTTTCACCACCGGCGGTTACGCGGACCTGCGCCAGGTGCACGCCTGGAACCAGGACTTCGTGAAGTCGTCCCCGTCCGGGCAGCGTTACGAGCGGCTCGCCCGCGAGATCGACAACGCGCTGAACTTCATGAAGGCCGCGGGCACCGACCCGGCGGAGTTCCGCACGGTCGAGTTCTTCTCCTCGCACGAGGCGCTGCTTCTCGACTACGAGACGGCGCTGACCCGCCTCGACTCGCGCACCGGCAAGCTGTACGACGTCTCGGGCCATATGGTCTGGATCGGCGAGCGCACCCGTCAACTGGACGGCGCGCACATCGAGTTCGCCTCGCGGATCGCCAACCCGATCGGTATCAAGCTCGGCCCGACGACGACCGTCGACGACGCGCTCAGCTACATCGACCGCCTCGACCCCGAGCGTGAGCCCGGCCGGCTGACCTTCATCGTCCGGATGGGCGCCGACAAGATCAGGGACAAGCTCCCCGAGCTGGTCGAGAAGGTCACCGCGTCCGGCGCGACGGTGGCCTGGGTGACCGACCCGATGCACGGCAACACCTTCGAGGCGGCGTCCGGCCACAAGACCCGCCGGTTCGACGACGTGCTGGACGAGGTCAAGGGCTTCTTCGAGGTCCACAAGGCCCTCGGCACCCACCCGGGCGGCATCCATGTCGAGCTGACCGGCGAGGACGTCACCGAGTGCGTGGGCGGCGGCGACGAGATCTTCGTCGACGATCTGCACCAGCGGTACGAGACGGCCTGCGACCCCCGGCTCAACCGCAGCCAGTCGCTCGATCTGGCCTTCCTGGTCTCGGAGATGTACCGGGCGCAGTAGGGCCGCACGCCGGCGGCGGACAGACGGAGACGTACGACACATGGGGCGCGGATCACGATGTGATCCGCGCCCCAGCCGTGCAGGGGGGTCTGTCGCGCGCACCGGGCGGCGGGTAAGGTTAGGTTTGCCTCACCGTTCAGTACGGGGACGGCGCCAGCCAACGATCCCGCCGGGAGGTGAACCGCGTGTACATCTGCTCCTGCTTCGGCATCACCGAGCAGCAGGTACGCGCACACGCGGAGGCGGGTGCGTGCACCCCCCGCCAGATCGCCTCGGCCTCGAAGGCCGGCACGGACTGCGGATCGTGCGTACGCAGCATCCAGTCCCTCCTCGGACGCGGTGGCTGCCCGCGCCGCGAGCCGCTGGGGACGGCGGCCGACACCGTGATCGCCGAGACGGCGGTCCCTCAGCCGGTGCTCGCGCGGTCGGCGGTCGCCCGGTCGGGTGCCGAGCAGCCGGTTGGGGCGTCGACGGGCCTGGAAGCCGCCTGACACGCGACGCGCGGGCGCGCCACCGTCGGACGCCGCCCGTCAGCTGTCCGGCTGCTCGATCAGCTGGGCGATGTACAGCGGCTCACCGAGCTTCTCGATCAGATCCAGCTGGGTGTCGAGATAGTCGATGTGGTGTTCCTCGTCCTTGAGGATCGACTCGAAGATCTTCGCGGACGTGATGTCGGACTTGGCCCGCATGACCTCGACCCCGCGCCGCAGACGGTCGATGGCCTCGATCTCGATCTGCCGGTCGGCGTTGAACATCTCGGTGACGGTCTGGCCGACCCGTACATGGAAAAGCCGCTGGTAATTCGGCAGACCGTCCAGGAAGAGAATCCGGTCGGTCAGCGTCTCCGCGTGCCTCATTTCGTCGAACGACTCGGACCTGGTGTACTTCGCGAGCTTCGTCCAACCGAAGTTCTCCTGCATTTTCGCGTGCAGGAAGTACTGGTTGATCGCGGTCAATTCGGCGGTCAGCTGCTCATTCAGGAACTCGATGACCTCGGGGTCGCCCTGCATCGCAGAGACTCCTTCCGCACGGGGACTGGCAGTTCGCGCATCCTCGCACCGCACATGAAAAGCGTCCAGTAAGTCCATCCTTAGTAGTAGTTGCCCGAATCGGGCCGTACCTGGTCATGACCACCCTTCGCGGTCTGTCACCATGGAAGGCATGGGTCAGCCGGAAAGCCGGGAAGAGCGGGAGTCGGCGCAGTCCGGGCTTCCGCCGGGGCAGCGGCTCCAGCGCGGCTGGCCGGTCACCCATTACGGGCCGGTGCCCAAGTTCAAGCCGGACCGCTGGGAGTTCCGGGTCTTCGGCGCCACGGCCGACGGTGACAAGCGGTGCTGGAATCACGAGGAGTTCTCGGCGCTGCCGTTCTCGACCGTCGTCGCCGATCTGCATTGCGTCACGAAATTCAGCATGCTCGGGGCCGAATGGGGCGGCGTACTCGCCCGTACGATCCTGGAACTGGCCCCGCCGGCGCCCGCCGTCACCCATGTCATGGTCTGGGCCGAGTACGGCTACAGCGCCAATATCAGGCTCGCCGACTTCGCGTCGGAACGGTCCGTCTTCGCCACCCACAAAGGCGGCGAACTCCTCACGGCGGAGCATGGATTTCCGCTCCGGCTGGTCGTTCCGCATCTCTACGCGTGGAAGGGCCCGAAATGGGTCCGGGGCGTGGAGTACATGACCGCCGACCGCCGCGGCTTCTGGGAGGAGCGCGGTTATCACAACATCGGCGACCCCTGGGGCGAGCAGCGCTACTCCTACCAGGAAGGCCCCGGGGACGGGCCCGAGCTCTGACACCCGCGGCCCCGGACCCGGCCTCGGAGGCACAGGGGCCCAGAGTCGGCTCAGGGGCTCAGGGGTTCAGCGGTTCAGGTGCTTTGGGAGCGCCCGTCCTCACGCAGCTTCTTCAGGAGGGCCACGTCCGCCGCGTGGCCCTCCTTGCCGCCGGGGGTCTCGATCACCAGCGGGACGCCCTCGGTCGCCGGATGCGAGAAGAGCGCCCGGAAGGGCTCCTCGCCGATATGGCCCGCGCCGACGTTCACATGGCGGTCCTTCAGGGCGCCTCGGACGTCCTTGGAGTCGTTGGCGTGGATCAGCCGCAGCCTCCCCGGGCCCACCGTCTCCACCAGTTCGTCCAGCGTCCGGTGCGTCCCGCCGGGCGCGGCCAGATCGTGGCCCGCCGCGAAGACATGGCACGTGTCGAGGCAGACCCCCAGCCTGGGGTGCGAGTCCAGCGCCGCGAAGTAGGGGCCGAAGTCCGCGGCGAGTGAGCAGAGCGAGGAGCCCTGCCCCGCGGTCGACTCCAGCAGCAGATACGGGTCGTTGTCGTGCGTCAGCTCGTCGAGAAGCGGCAGCAGCAGCTCCCGTACCTGCGCCAGCGCCACCTCACGCGTCCGCCCGCCCGTCGCCGAACCGGTGTGCACGACGACGCCCGGGGCGCCGATCTCCCGGCCCCGGCGAAGGCTGTGCCGCAGCGACTCCACGGACCTCTCGGCCGTCTCCGGCGTATGGGAGCCGAAGTTGATCAGATAGGGCGCGTGGACGTACGCGGAGAGCCCCTCGGCGGCGCACTCCGCGCGGAACCGCTCGTCCTGCGCCGGATTCCCGGCCGGTGTCGCCCAGCCCCGTGGGTTGGCGACGAAGACCTGGACGGTCTCGGCGCCGATGTCCCGCGCCCAGGCCAGCCCGACGCGGGCGAGGCCGCCCGCCACCGGAACATGGCCGCCGACGGGATTGCGAAGGCGGTCGGGGAGCGTCAAGCCTCAGATTCCCTTGGTCGTGATGGTGACGGTGCTGCCCTCGGGGGCCTTATCGCCGCCGTCGACGGACTGCTTCGACACGGTGTCGTCCAGGAACGGGAAGCTCCGGTCGACCTCCACCTCGAAGCCGGCCTCCGACAGCTCGGCCTTCGCGGCGTCTATCGACTTGCCCGTGACGTCGGGGACGGCGATCATCCGGGGGCCCTTGGAGATGGTCAGCGTGACGGTGTCGCCACGGGCGAGCCTGGTGCCCTCCTTCGCGGACTGTCCGGCCACCGTCCCGGCCTCCTCGGGGGAGTTGACCCGCTCGGAGGCGATCCGCACGTCGAGTCCGGCGTCCTCCAGGGAGGCGGTCGCCTCCTCCTCGGACTGCCCCGTCACGTCCGGCATATGGACCGGGCTGCCCTTGCTGACGACCAACGCCACTCCGGCGTCGGGCCGCAGCTCCGTACCCGCTTTCGGCTGGGTGCGGATGATGTCGCCCTGCTCGGTCTCCTGGTCGAAGGAGCGGGTGATGACCCCGGGCGCCAGCCCGGCCTTCCTCAGTGCGTCCTTGGCGTCGGCCAGCGACGTGCCCGCCAGGTCCGGGACCCGCACGATCTCGGGGCCGCGCGAGATGACGAGGGTCACCGAACCGTTGCCCCTGATCCGGGACCGGGGCTCGGGGTCGGTGCGCATGACCGTGCCGCGCTCGAACGTCGCGCTGAAGTCCTTCTCGACCCTCGCGTCCAGACCGGCGTCGCCGAGGCGCTTCTTCGCGACCTGCTCGGTCTGCCCGAGGACGGAGGGGACCCGTGTGAACTGCCCCGAGTTGATGTACCAGACACCGACGCCCACACCGAGCACCAGCAGCGCGGCCACCACGATCGCGACCGCGCCTCTGCGCGGTCGGGCAGGTCCGTCCCGGTGCCGCGTGGGCGGCCGGCGCGGGGGCGCAGGGGGTCCGGGCGGCGGCATCGTGAGGCGGCTGGTGCGGTGGACCCGGTCGTCCCCCGGGGCGGCGGCCTGGTCGGGCGCACCGGATCCGTCGGACGGCACCGGGGAGCGGACAAGGCGCGGAATCACGCTCGTACGGTCGTCGGAGCCGTCGCCTGGCCCATCGGCCGGACCGTGGGCCGGGGCGCCGCCGGAGGCGTCGTACGAGGCGAGGGAGGCGTCCTGGGGGCGCCCGGCCCCGTGGCCGTCCTGGGACGGCTGGGACGCGGCGCGGGCTCCCGCGCGGTCCGTGCCGTCCGCCGTCCCGGCCGCGGCCGACGGGGTCCCCTCGGCCGTCGTCGCCTGCGGCGGCACCGCGTCCAGCTGCGCGTCGTCGAGTGCCGCGCGGGTCGCCCGGGTCAGCGCCAGAAGCGCCACGGCGTCCTCGGGGCGGATCTCCGGATTACGGGCGGTGGCCGCCGCGACCAGCTCGTCCAGCTCGATCGCCATTCCCGGCACCGCGGCGGACGGCGCGGGCACGTCCTCGTTCAGATGGAGGTAGAGCACCTGCGCGGGGGTGTCACCGCCGTGCGGCTTGGCGCCGGTCAGCATCTCGTGCAGGACGACCCCGCACGCGTACACGTCGACCCGGGTGTCGGAGGTGCCGTACTCGATCTGTTCGGGGGCGAGGTAGGAGACCGTGCCGAGGATTGTGCCGCTGGTGTTGGTGACCGAGCCGACGGCCCGTACGAGACCGAAGTCGGCGACCTTCACCCGGCCGTCGTCCCCTATCAGGACGTTCTCCGGCTTGATGTCCCGGTGGATGAAGCCGGCCCGGTGCGCGGCGCCCAGCGCGGCCAGCATCGGCTCCAGGATGTCCAGGGCGGCCCGGGGCTGGAGCGCGCCGCGCTCGCGCAGGACGTCCCGCAGCGTGCAGCCCTCCACGTACTCCATCGCCAGATAGACGTACGCGCCCTCGGCGCCCTGGTCGAACACCCCCACCACGTTCGGGTGCGCCAGCCGCGCCACGGACTTGGCCTCGCGGATGAAGCGCTCCACGAAGACCGAGTCGGTGGCCAGGGCCGGGTGCATCACCTTCAGGGCGAGGACCCGGTCGAGCCGGGTGTCGACACCGCGGTAGACCGTGGCCATGCCGCCGACGGCGATGCGCGCGTCGACGCGGTAACGGCCGTCGAGCACCTGCCCGACAAGAGGGTCCCTGAGCGTCGTATCCACCCGGCCGAGTCTACGAGCCGCCACCGACAGGGCCGGGCCCCCGGGTGCGACCGGACGGCCCAATGGAGCCGTCTTGTGACAGCACCCGCACAGCGTCGCGGCAATCGGCCGGGGGCCTTCCGGCCGCCGCCCCCGAGCGCGTCGTCGGACCCCCTCAGAAGGCGGGCCGCTCGGGGTCCAGCATCGCCATCCCCTCCGTGGGGGAGGAGGCGTCGGCGAAGTGTCGGCGCGGGATGCGGCCCGCGCGATGCGCCAGCCGGCCCGCCTCGACCGCGTGCCGCATCGCCTCGGCCATCAGGACCGGCTCCTGGGCGCGGGTGACCGCCGACGCCAGCATCACGGCCGCGCAGCCGAGCTCCATGGCGAGCGCCGCGTCCGAGGCCGTGCCCGCCCCCGCGTCCAGGATGACCGGCACGCGCGCGTGGCCGGTGATCAGCTGGAAGTTGTGCGGGTTGCGGATGCCCAGACCCGATCCGATCGGGGAGCCGAGCGGCATGATCGCCGCGCAGCCCACGTCCTCCAGCTTCCTGGCGAGCACCGGATCGTCGTTCGTGTACGGCAGGACGGTGAAGCCGTCGTCCACCAACGTCTCGGCGGCGTCGAGCAGTTCGATCGGGTCGGGCAGCAACGTCCGTTCGTCGGCAACCACTTCGAGTTTGATCCAGTCGGTGCCGAGCGCCTCCCGGGCCAGCCGGGCGGTCAGGACGGCCTCGCCCGCGGTGAAGCAGCCGGCCGTGTTCGGGAGCACCCGGATGCCGAGGCGGTCGAGCACGGACAGGACGGAGCCCTGCACGGTGGGGTCCAGCCGGCGCATGGCGACGGTGGTGAGTTCGGTGCCGGACGCGGCCAGGGACCGTTCCAGCACGTCGAGGCTGGGCGCGCCGCCCGTCCCCATGATGAGCCGGGAGTCGAGGGCGGTGTCGCCGATGACGAGCCTGTCGTCGGACATCCGGTTCAGCCTCCCTGGACCGCGGTGAGGACTTCGACCCGGTCGCCGTCGGACAGGGTGGTGGCCGACCAGCGCCCGCGCGGGACGACGGTCTCGTTGAGCGCGGCGGCGACGCCCGACGGGGCGGGGGTGAGGGTCGCGACGAGGACGTCGAGGGTGACGGGGCCCGCGAGGACGCGGGCCTCCCCGTTCACCGAGACGGTCATGGACGGGTCGGCGGGCGAGTTCACGGTGTCTGTCATGCGTGCTGCTCCTGAGCTGCGGAGGCGGCGGGGGAGGGGCCCGGCGAGGGGCCGGGGGCGCTGGACGGGAAGCGGCCCGGTGCGAAGGGCCGCGCGTCGTCGGGGAGTTCGCCCGTGGTGAGTACGGTGGCCATCACCTGGCCCGTGACGGGCGTCAGGAGCACCCCGTTGCGGTGGTGCCCGGTGGCCAGGTGCAGCCCCGGCAGGGCGGTCGGCCCCAGCAGCGGGGCGTTGTCCGGCGAGGTCGGGCGCAGCCCGGCGCGGGTCTCGGCGAGCGGCAGTTCGGTGATGCCGGGGAGCAGTTCGTGGGCGTCGCGCAGGAGTTCGTAGACCCCGCCCGCCGTCACCGTCGTGTCCCAGCCGAGCTCCTCGCTCGTGGCGCCCACGACCAGCTCGCCGTTCTCGCGGGGCACCAGATAGACATGGCTGCCGCGGACCTCGGCCCGCAGCGTCCGGGAGAGGAACGGGGCGTACGGGCGCGGCACCGTCAGCCGCAGGACCTGGCCCTTGACGGGCCGTACCGGTGGCAGGACCTCGGCCGGCACCCCGGCGAGCCGCGCGCTGAGACTGCCGGCGGCGATGACGACCTGGTCGGCGGCGAGTTCGGCGCCGCCCCCGACGGCGACCCCGGCGGCCCGGTCCCGGACCACCCGCAGCCTCTCGGCCCAGGCCCGGTGGAAGACCACCCCGGCCCGCTCACAGGCCGTCACGAGGGCGGCGGCGAGCCTGCGCGGGTCGATCTGGTGGTCGTCGTCGGCCCTCAGCCCGCCCCGTACCCCCGGAGCGAGCATCGGCTCCAGACGCCGGCACTCGCGGCCGGTGAGCCATTCGGACCGGAGGCCCGATCTCCTTTGGAGGGCGTGGAGTTCACGCAGCCGCGCCCGGTCGTCGCTGTCGAGAGCGACGGCCAGCGTGCCGCAGGCGCGGTAGCCGGTGTCCTGGCCGGTGGCCGACTCCAGTTCGGCGACGAAGCCGGGATAGAGCCGCGCGGAGGCGATGTTCAGCCCCAGCAGGGCCTCCTCGCCGTAGTCGACCTCGGTGACCGGGGCGAGCATCCCGGCGGCCACCTGCGCGGCCCCGCCGCCCGGCTCGGGATCGACCACGGTGACGCCGAGCCCGCGCTGCGCGGCGCGCCAGGCGGTGACGAGGCCGATGATGCCGCCCCCGACGACCAGGACGTCGCTGTGCCGGGGACCCCGGCCGGCCGACGGGTCCGGAGGCCCGCCCGGAGATGTCTCCGGGCCGGATCCCCCCAACGGAACGTGAGATGAGCGCATGGGCGTCCAGCTCCTCCCTTCGCCGGCATGACCCGGATCAGGTTCGTACGGTCGGAGGCCGCGTCAGCCTCCCTCTCAGCCCGGTGCGTACGGGCTCCCGCGAGGTGTGAAGTCTCTTGTTCGCTACTGCCGATAAGTGCTTCCGGGTCAGCGTAACCCTCCTCCCCGTGCCCTGTAAGGGAGCCGTTCAGGCAGTCGTCGCCCCCGCGGTGTCCTTAAGGTGATCGGGTGAACGAGCAGCGGAAGCAGGCGGACGAGCGGCGCACCGTCGTCGTCGGCGCGGGCATGGCGGGCGTGCAGACCGCCGTGGCCCTGCGTGAACTGGGGTACGGCGGCCCCGTCACCCTCGTCGGGGCCGAGCCCCACCGGCCCTACGACAGGCCACCTCTCTCCAAGGCCGTCCTCCTGGGGACGGCCGAGAGCTCGGCCCTCGACGTGGACTTCGACGCGCTCTCCCTGGAACTGCGCCTGGGGCTCGAAGTGACCGGCGTACGCCCCGACGACCACGAGGTGGACACGGAGGCGGGACCGATCCCGTACGACGTCCTGGTCCTCGCCACCGGCGCCGAGCCGGTCACCCTCCCCGGCACGCGGGACGTGCCCGGCGTCCATCTGCTGCGCACCCTGGACGACGCCGCGCGGCTGCGCCCCGTCCTGGACCGCCGCAAGCACATCGTCGTGGTCGGCGCGGGCTGGATCGGCGCCGAGTTCACCACGGCCGCCAGGGAGGCCGAGTGCGCGGTGACCGTCGTCGAGGCCGCGGACCGGCCGCTCGCCGGCGCGCTGCCGGCGGAGGTCACCACTCCGATGGCGCACTGGTACGCGGAGAGCGGCGCGGAACTCCTCACCCGCGCGCGCGTGGCGGTCGTCGAGCCCGGCACCGTCGTCCTCGCCGACGGCCGCGAGCTGGCGGCGGACGCGGTCGTCGTGGGCATCGGCGCCAGGCCCGCCACGGCCTGGCTGGCCGGCTCCGGCATCGTGACCGGCCCCGAGGGCGCCGTGACCGCCGACGACCGGCTGCGCACCTCACGGGCCGACGTGTACGCGGTCGGGGACTGCGCCTCCTTCCCCTCGGCCCGGTACGGCGAGCGGCTGCTGGTGCACCACTGGGACAACGCGCTCCAGGGGCCGCGCACGGTCGCCGCCGACATCGTGGGGGAGGCCCGCGAGCCGTACGACCCCGTGCCGTACTTCTGGTCCGAGCAGTTCGGCCGCTTCGTGCAGTACGCGGGCCACCACGCGCGGGCGGACACGCTGCTGTGGCGCGGTGACCCGGCGACCGCCGCCTGGACGGTCCTGTGGCTGCGTGACGGGGCGCTGGTGGCCCTGCTGACCGTCGGCCGGCCGCGTGATCTGACCCAGGGCCGCAAGCTCGTGGCAGCGGGCGCGCGGATCGACACGGGGCGGGCCGCCGACCCCGCCGTACCGCTCAGATCCACGGCTCTCTGAACGTCGCCCGCGCCGGTTCCCGCGCCGTGGGCGCCGGGCCGACGCGCCGTTCGCCGACCCGTTCGGTGCCCGGCTCGGCTTCCGACTGTCAGTCCGGGATGGCAGGCTTGTCCTGTGACTGAGATTGACGCAAAGATCGATGCTCTCGTCCCTGCCTGGCTTCACCTGCCCGATATCGCCGAAATGCTGGATATCGAGGTGACGCGTGTGCGTCAGCTGGTGAAGGAAGGCACGCTGATCGCCGTGCGCCGCGGGGAGAACCGCGCGCTCCAGGTGCCGGCCGCCTTCATCGACGGCAACAAGGTCGTCAAGGGCCTCGCCGGGACCTTGACGCTCCTGAGGGACGACAGCTTCACCGACGAAGAGATGCTGGAGTGGCTCTTCACTCCCGACCCGTCGCTGCCGGGCACGCCGGCGCAGGCCCTCAGCGAGAATCGCGGTACGGAGGTGAAGCGCCGCGCCCAGGCGCTCGCCGTCTGACGACACCACCACCGGCCGTGCGCGGGGCGGAGCGCCCCGTTCCGCGCACGGCCGTCACAGAGAACCGATCCGACAGGCACCGATCCGAGCACGGCCGTCCGGGGACGCCCGTCGGGGCGTTTCCCGAAGACACCGATCCGACGGGGGAGACCCGCATGCCCGCAGCGCCCGGTGCGCCCAGCGCACTCGATCTGCTGTCCGACGCCCGGCTCTATCTGTGTACGGACGCCCGTAAGCGGCAGGGGGATCTCCCCGAGTTCCTGGACGCCGTCCTCTCTTCCGGTGTGGACATCGTGCAGCTCCGTGACAAGGGCATGGAGGCGGCCGAGGAGCTGGACCACCTCCAGGTGTTCGCCGACGCCTGCCGGCGCCACGGCACGCTCCTGGCCGTGAACGACCGGGCCGACGTGGCGCACGCCATCGGCTCCGACGTGCTGCATCTGGGCCAGGGTGATCTGCCCGTCTCCGCCGCCCGCGCCATCCTCGGTACGGAGCTGCTGATCGGCCGCTCGACCCACTCCGAGGCCGAGGCGATGGCGGCGGCCGGGGAGCCCGGCGTGGACTACTTCTGCACCGGGCCCTGCTGGCCCACCCCCACCAAGCCCGGCCGGCACGCGCCGGGGCTCGGCCTCGTGCGGTACGCCGCCTCGCTCGCGACCCGGCGCCCCTGGTTCGCGATCGGCGGCATCGACGCGGGAAACCTGGACGAGGTGCTGGACGCCGGGGCCCGCCGGGTCGTGGTCGTCAGGGCCGTCACGGAGGCGGACGATCCGGCGATGGCCGCGGCCGGACTCGCGAAGCGCGTCCGCGACCGAGTCGCCTGACACGGACAGAAGGCCGCCTGATTCCGGGCCCCCGGCAGCGGGCCTCCGACCGCCCCGGAGGGGCGCGGGCACCCTGTCCACTCTCGATCTCCGGTGTCCGTCCTGTCCGAGTAATGGACAGGGATGGCGTGAAGTGGACAATTCGCCCTGCTCTGGTTGGGTGATCGCCGCAGCCTCGATAGCCTTCGGGTATGGCCCTTGGCACAGCTTCGACCAGGACAGATCGCGCCCGTACGGTGCGTGAGCTGCTTGCGACCGGCAAATTGTCGTACTCGTTCGAATTCTGGGCACCGAAGACCGAGAAAGGCGAGCGGAATCTCTGGAACGCGCTGCGCCGGGTCGAGGCGGTCGGCCCCAGCTTCGTCTCCGTGACCTACGGCGCGGGTGGCTCCACCCGCGCCGGGACGGTCAAGGCGACCCAGCGCATCGCCTCCGACACCACGCTCATCCCGGTCGCCCACCTCACCGCCGTGAACCACTCGGTCGCCGAGCTGCGCAACATGATCGGCCAGTACGCGGACGCCGGAATCAGGAACATCCTCGCCGTCCGCGGAGACCCGCCCGGCGACCCGATGGCCGAGTGGGTCAAGCACCCCGAGGGCGTGCGGTACGCGGCGGACCTGGTCCGGCTGATCAAGGAGTCCGGCGACTTCTGCGTCGGCGTCGCGGCCTTCCCCGAGATGCACCCGCGCTCGTCCGACTGGGAGAGCGACATCCGGCACTTCGTGGCCAAGTGCCGCGCGGGCGCGGACTACGCGATCACCCAGATGTTCTTCGACCCCGAGGACTATCTGCGGCTGCGGGACAAGGTCGTGGCCGCGGGCTGCGACACGCCGATCATCCCGGAGATCATGCCGGTCACCAACGTCCGGCAGATCGAGCGCTTCTCGCAGCTCAGCAACGCCTCGCTGCCCCCGGCGCTGAAAGAGCGGATCCTCTCCGTCAAGGACGATCCCGCCGCTGTACGCTCCATCGGTATCGAGTACGCGACGGAGTTCTGCGCGACGCTGCGCGCGGAGGGTGTTCCCGGACTCCACTTCATTACACTCAACAACTCCACGGCGACGCTCGAAATTTACGAGAACCTCGGACTGCACGAGCAGTCCTGACCGGTCGTACCGGTCACCGTCCCAGGACGGTGACCACAGGAGAGGGGCGGGCATGGGCTGGACGGTCCTCTACATCGCGTTCGGCATCGTCGCGCTGTGGCTGCTGGGCGAAGTGTTGCTCCAGTACAAGGCGCGGCTCCGCTGGAGGCTTCTCGCCTTCACCGGGTTCCTCGGCGTGGTGCTGGGTGTCCTGCTCGCCTCCGTCCCGGTCATCGCGGTCGGCGCGATCGCGTTCGCGGTCGGCCAGACCTATGTGACGCTCTCGTTCCGGCGCGGCTTCTCCACCGGCTGGGCGATCGGCGGCAGCCCCGGCGCGAGCCGGCGCCGCAAGGCGGGCGGCGGCGAGGGCGAGATCCGGGAACCGAGCCTGGAGGTCTCGGACTTGGAGTACCAGCCCGTCGCCGACTCTCCCGCCGAGGCCGCCGGCCCCATGCCCGACGAGCCCCCGTACGCCGCCTCCGTCTACGAGCCGGAGCCGATGCCCGACGAGACGGGGCAGTACGGCGTGTACACCGACGCCGCCTACCAGGCGACGCAGTACGGCGACTACGACCCGTACCACGGCTACGACGCGACCACGGGCCAGGACTCCTACGCGGGTCACGACTCCTACGCCGGCGCCGGCCAGGACGGTTACGGCGCCTCCGAGGTCTACGCGGCCCCCGACCCGTACGCCAGCCAGGGCCAGGACGTATATGGCGGCCAGGACTCCTACGCGGCCCAACAGGACCCGTACGCGGCGCAGAACGGCCAGTCCGGGCAGTACGACTACGGCACGGGCCAGCAGCAGTACGCGGCCTACACCGACCCGTACAGCGGCGCGACCACCACCGGCGGCGAGGCCTACGGCTCGTACGACAGCTACGGCGGCCAGCAGCAGTACGCCGACCCCTACGGCGACCAGAGCGGGCAGGGCGCCCAGTCGCAGTACGGCGCCGAGACCCCGCCCGGCGGTGTCTGGGTCCCGCAGCAGCGCGAGGGTGAGAACGTCCCCCCGATGCCACAGCAGGAGCCCCAGCAGTACGGCTACGACCCCAACTACGACGAGCAGCAGTACCGTTACTGACCGCACCTGACGGCCCGTCAACTCTCACGGACGCCGGGGGAGTTCAGCGGGCGCCGGAGGGGTTCAGCGCGAGCCGCGGAAGTCCGCCCCCTCGACGATCAGCCCGGCGACCAGCGCCCCGGACATCCCCGCGTGCGCCAGCCCGCCGCCCGGGTGCGCCTCACCGCCGACGAGATACAGCCCCGGAAGCCGCGTCGTGTTCGCCGGATGCAGCAGCCGGCCCTCGGCACCCGCCAGCGACGGCGCGGGCACCGAACCGCCCCGCGCCCCCGTCCGTGACGCCGTGTCGGCCGGCGTACGGACCTCCAGCCAGCGCAGCCGCTCCCTCAGCCGGGGCACCGCGCCGCCGGCCGCCGCGACAAGGACGTCCGCGTACCGCTCACGCAGCCCCGGGTCCGTCCAGTCGACGGGACCCTGCGGTGCCACCGTCGCCGTGACGGTGACCGCCTCGTGCCCGTCGTCCGGGCGCGTGGTCGGGTCGTCCGGCCGCAGCACCGTGACCGTGGGCCGCTCGGCCGTCCGCCCGGAGAAGACGGCGGCGGCCTCGCCGTTGTCGGGGGAGTGGACCACCGTACGGTGCGCGGTGCCGTCCGGCCGGCCTTCCCGCAGGGCCAGCAGCACGGTGAATCTGCCCGGGACCGACGGTGGCCCGCCGCCCGCGCCCCCGTTCAGGGGCCGTACGTCCTCGTCCCGCCAGAGCTCCGGACCCGCCAGCGCGGCGGGGGACGCGCCCGCCACCACCTGGTCCGCCTCCACGACCGGGGAGGGGCCGACCGAGGCCCCCGGCGCCAGCTCGACGCCCGCCGCCCGGCCGTCCTTCTCGACGATGCGGGTCACCTCGGCGTGGAAGACGAACTCCACCCGGCGCTCCAGACACCGCTCGTACACCGCGTGCGCGAGCGCCCGCATGCCGCCCCGCACGTACCAACTGCCGAAGGTCTGCTCCATGTACGGCAGCAGTGCGGCGCCCGTCGGCGTGTGCCGCGGATCCAGCCCGTACGACAGGGCGTAGCCCTCCAGCAGCGCGGCCAGCCGGGGATCCGCCAGCTCGTGCGCCCCCACCTCGGCGACGGTGCCCGCCAGCCGGGGCCCGCGCAGCAGCCTGCGCTGCCGGACGGCGGGATACGGATCACGCCCCAGCACCTGCCAGTCGGCCCGCAGCGGCTCCTCCAACAGAGGACGCCGCGACCGGTCCCAGGCGTCCCGGGCGCGGCCGAGGAAATCCCCCCACCTGGCTCCCGCGCCCGCGCCGAGCGCGGCGTCCAGGGCCGCGACGACACCGGCGCGCGAGGCGTTCGGCAGGGACACATCGGTCCCGTCCGGGAAGACATGACGGCTCGCCGGGTCGACCTGCGTCATCCGCACACACTCTTCGAGGGGCTTCTTGCCGGTCTTGACGAACAAATCCCGGTAGACGGCGGGCAGATGGAGCAACCCGGGCCCCGTGTCGAACGCGAACCCGTCACGCTCGAACCGGCCGAGGGCCCCGCCGTACGTCGCAGAACGCTCGTACACCGTCACCCGGTGCCCAGCCACCGCCAGCCGGGCAGCCGCCGCCATCGCGCCCATCCCGGCGCCGATCACCGCAATCCGTGCCATGGAAGTGGACCTTAGCCGCCGGTTTTCCCCCGGTCGCGCCCGGGACGCCCGGCGGGGGGCGCCGTGCCGCGCCCCGCCGCGCCGGAGTTCACAGTGGTGGCCACGGCGTGGCGAGGCGTCTCTCCTCGCGTCTCTCCGCCCTGCGCCGCCGGAACCGCCGGATCCTGGAGACCAGGAAGAAGACGGTCACGACGCCGAGCAGCAGCAGACCGCCCGCGACGACCGCGGCGGCGAGCGGGTGGAAGATCGCGAACGTGATGACCCCGGCGACGCCCAGGTCCTCCGCGGTGCTCACGGCGATGTTGCTGAACGGCTCGGGGGAGGTGTTGACCGCCATCCTCGTGCCGGCCTTCACCAGATGGCTCACCAGAGCGGTCGACCCGCCGACCGCGCCCGCCGTGATCTCAGGGAGCGAACCGCTCTCCCCGGCGAGCAGCGCCGCGACCACCGCGCCCGCGACCGGTCTGATCAGCGTGTGCACGGAGTCCCAGACCGAGTCGACGTACGGGATCTTGTCCGCCACCGCCTCGCAGACGAAGAGCACGCCGACGACGGCCAGGACATCGGTGCGCTGGAGCGACTCGGGGACCTCGTCGGTCATCCCCGTCGCGCCGAAGACGCCCAACAGCAGGACCACCGCGTAGGCGTTGATCCCGCTGGCCCAGCCACTGGTGAAGACAAGGGGGAGTACGGACACGGACGCGATCGTAGCCAGCGTGTCGGCCGGACGGGTGAGCTCCGGAACGGGGTCGTGAGTATCCGTACCTAGTACATGAGATGAGTAGAGACGCGGATGGGCCCTCACCTGCGAAGACGGAAGAGTGAGGGGCACGGGAGGGGCGCGGTGCCGATACCGCCGGCACGGGGCGGCGGAGCGGCGTGGCACCCCGACCGCAACGGGGGTGGGCGGTGCGCCGCTCCGATCGGGTCCGAGTGAGGAAGGCCGGTCGGGGCGGCGCACTTTCCGTTGGCGGCCCCCCTGGCCGACCCCCCGTCAGCCGCCGCCGACCCGGCCGTGCAGCAGCAGCGAGAGGGCCGAGTGCACCTCGTCGATCGACCGCTCGGGCTGGAACGCCTGCCAGTCGAGGGCCGCCACCAGCACCGTTCCCATCAGCGCGCCGGCGGTCAGCGGAATGTCCATCTCACGGTTGAGTTCACCGCCGTCGATCCCCTCCTGGAGCACCTTCTCCACGACGGCGACGGCCTGCTGACGCACCACCAGTAACGTGGCCTGCCAGGCGCGGTTGGTGCGCCAGAGCTCGGCCACGTACAGCTGGGTGAAGGCCGGGTGGCGGTCGATGAAGGCGAGTCCCGCGCGGACCATGGCGTCCAGCGCCTCCACGCTGGTCCCCTCGCGCCCGGCCGTCTCGTCGACCGCCGTCCGGAGGGAGTCGGTGAGCAGACCGACGCCGTGCCGCAGAAGCTCCTCGAACAGTTCGTTCTTGGTCCTGAAGTTGTAGTAGACGGTGCCCTTGGCGACTCCGGCGCGCTCGGCGATCTCGTCCACGGTCGTCGCCGAGAAGCCCTGTTCGGCGATGAGCGTCACCGCGGCGTCGTAGAGCTTCTGACGGGTGGCCTGCCGGCGGGTGCTGCTCCTGTCCATACGCCCGATTCTCACAGGTGCCGCGGGTGCGCAGCCGCACGCCCGGATGATCCACGCCAGCCGCGGCGCCGCGTGCGCGAAAGCGCCTGCGAACGTGCGCGCGAAGTAAAAGCGCAGGTCAGAGCCGATTGTCAGTGGCGTGCTCCACGATGGACACATACGGCCACAGAGCCGTCACAGAGACGACCAGGAGGTTCGTCATGGCCAGTTCCTACGCCGCAGCCGCACACCGGCGAAGCACAGGCGGCCCTGCCCCCTCACTGACCGGCGCCGCGACCGATGTCCACCCCGTCCTCAGGCGCGCGACCGCGCCGCCCGCCGCCCTCGACCTCCTCGCCAAGGCCCGTTCCGGACTGGACGAGGCCGCCACCCTCGAAGCGCCCAACGAGCGCTATGCCACGGCCCATCTGGCCGCCCTGCGCACGGCGGCGGCGGTGCTCGCCGCACGGGGGCGCCCCGAGCCCACGAGCCCGCGCCGCCGGCGCATACGCAGCGCCTGGGAAGTGCTGCCGGAGATCGCCCCCGAGCTCACCGAGTGGAGCGCCCTGTTCGCCTCAGGAGCCACCCGCAGGGCGCGGGCCGAGGCGGGCATCCGGGGCGCGGCGAGCAGCCGCGACGCGGACGATCTGCTACGGGACGTGGCGATGTTCCTGCGCCTCGTCGAGCGGCTGCTCGTGCTCGAACCGGTGCTGCCCCAGCCGAGGGCCGAACAGCCGGAGAAGGGCGGCGCCGTTGGGTGACGGGGACGGCCGACGGAGGCAATAGGCTGTGCGGTGCCTGCACCGTTCACGCCCCGCGACCTGGGGCGGCACCGCGCCGAGGAGTCAACTGCCGTGTCGGACCCTTCCCCTGCCTTCGGTGGAGAGACGCCGTCGCGCCCCCGTAGCTCCCTGCGCACGGCCGTGGTCTGGGAGGTGCTCCAGGTCGCTCTCGAAAGCCGCGCCGCCGCGGCGGGTACGGCGGGCCTGGATGTCCTCGACACCGGGGGCGGCACGGGCAACTTCGCCGTGCCCGTGGCCCGGCTGGGGCACCGGGTGACCGTCGTCGACCCCAGCCCCAACGCGCTGTTCGCCCTGGAACGCCGGGCCGCCGAGGCGGGTGTCGCCGACCGCGTCACCGGCGTTCAGGGCGACATCCACGGCCTGTTCGAGGTCGTGGGGCGGGGCGGTTACGACGCGGTGCTCTGCCACGGCGTCCTTGAGTACGTGGACGACCCCGCCGAGGGCGTGCGGAACGCGGTCGAGGCGCTGCGGCCCTCCGGCGCGCTCAGCCTGCTCGCGGCGGGGCTCGGCGGGGCCGTCCTCGCCAGGGCGCTCGCCGGGCACTTCACCGAGGCCAGGCAGGCGCTCACGGACCCGGCCGGCCGCTGGGGCGAAGGCGACCCGGTGCCCAGGCGGTTCACCGTCGAGCTGCTCACGGAGCTGGTCGACAAGGCCGGTGTCGACGTGGGCGCGGTGCACGGTGTACGGGTCTTCTCCGACCTGGTTCCCGGGGTTCTGGTGGACACTCAGCCCGGCGCTCTGGAGGCCCTCCTGAAGCTTGAGGCGGCGGCCGCCGAGCTGTCGTCCTTCCACTCCGTCGCGAGCCAGTTGCACGTCCTCGGCGAGAAGCGGACCTGACGGCGGGCTCCGGGGAGCACTGATCGCCGGGCTGATCAGCAACGAAGCTGTGGATGGAGTGCGCCACAGGCCCCCCGGCGGAGCCTTCGGCGCCGTATGATCGGGGTACGCCTTCCGGCATGACGGGACGACGGTTGGGGAATCAACGCCTCAGCGGCCGAGTCGTCGTGGCGGCCCGGATTGGCGAAATGGCGTAGAGGGCGGGTTTCACGGGGGCGATTCCCTGCCTATCCTGAAGGGGCCGCATACCGGTCGCCCCCCGCGACCGACGACTAGGAGGACTCCGTGCCGCTCTCGGAGCACGAGCAGCGAATGCTCGAGCAAATGGAGCGAGCGCTGTACGCCGAAGATCCCAAGTTCGCGACAGCGCTTGAGGGAAGCGGGCTGCGCAGGTACACCCGGCGACGGGTCTACCAGGCGGTCGCAGGCTTTCTGGTGGGTATCGCGCTCCTCATGACCGGTATGGTCGCCAAGCAGATCTGGATCGGCGTGGTGGGATTCCTCGTCATGCTGGGCTGTGCGGTCCTCGCGGTCACCGGCTGGCGCAAGGCCCCGAAACCGGGCGAGCAGCAGCCGTCCGGGGAGGCCACAGCGGACCGCAGACAACCTCGGCAGCGCCGCTCGTTCATGAACCGGATCGAGCAGCGATGGCAGCGCCGCCGTGACGAGCAGGGTCAGTAGCACGGCGCAGAGGTTCTCGAGCCCAAGCTTGTAGTAATGGAGCGGCTGCCGTGAGTCACGGCGGATACGTCTGAGGGGCGAACGCGAAGAGCGTTCGCCCCTCAGACGTATCCGGCCCCGCCGATCCCCACCCGGGGGGCGGCGGTCCCGCCTCGGTTGGGGCGCCCCTGAGTCGGCCCCCGGGCTGCTGTGCGCCTCCGGCCGCAGGGCCCCCGGGTCGGGGACGGCTTGGCGCCCGGGGCCCGGCCCGGTCCGCCCCGCCTGCGACGCCTCTGGCCGCAGGCCCCCCGGGGACGGGGGACGGGCCGGGCCCTCCGGGGCCAGGCGGGTCCGACCGCGTCGCCCGGCCGGTCCGCTCCGGCTGCTGCTCCCCGGGGCGGGGGACGGCTTGGCGCCCGGGGCCCGGGCGGGTCCGCCGCCTGCGTCGCCGGGCCGGTCCGCCCCGGCTGGGGCGCCTCCGAGTCCGCCCCGGGCTGCTGCGCGCCCCCCGGCTGCTGCTCCCCGGGCCGGGGACGGCTTGGCCCCCGGGGCCCGGGCGGGTCCGCCTGCGGCGCCGGGCCGGTCCGCCCCGGCTGGGGCGCCTCCGGGCGCAGGCCCCCGGGCTGCTGTACGCCCCGGCTGCTGCTCCCCGGGTCGGGGACGGCTTGGCCCTCCGGGGCCGGGCGGGTCCGACCGCGGCGCCTCCGGCCGCAGGCCCCCGGCTGCGGCGCCCCTGGGTGCCCGGTCCCGGGCAGCAGCGGCTCCGGTTGCCCGGACCCTTACCCGTTTCTGCGTACGACGCTGGGCTCCGGCCCTTCGGCCTCCCGCCTCCGGCGGCTCCGCCCCTGGCCGCCCGGTCGACCACCTGTTTCCGCGTACGACGCCTGCCTCCGGCCCCTCGGTCGTTCTCGCCCCGGGCTGCCTGCGGTGGCACCGTCCGTCCCTCGCCCCGGTCGCACAGGCACCGTTCCGCCAGCTTCCGGGCTCACCGCACCCTCCGCCCCTGGAGGCCCCGGACCGCCCCCGGGGGCGGTCCGGGGCCGGTGGGTCAGCCCCGTTGGCGGGACGGTCTCGTGAGCAGGGTCGACGAGCGGCGGGTCAGCTCCGTGCTACGGGCCGCCCAGCGGGCGGTGAACACGGACCAGCGTTCGGACAGGGCCCATATCACCCGAATGGAGGAGCGCGGCAGAAGAAGCGCGCGCTGTCTGGCCCAGCGGCTCGCGCCCGCGTCCAGGCCCGCATGCACCCGCTGGACCTCCTCGGCGAGACCCGTCACGGGCCGTGGCTCCGGCGCGTACAGCACCTGTTCCACCGTGCGTGCCACGCGGTGCACGGCGTTGGCTGCCTCACCCTCCAGCCGCCCCAGCCGCACGATGCGCGCCGCCGTCCTGCGTGGGGTCTGCGCGTCGTCGGGGCGGATGCCGTGGTCCCAGGCGGTGTCGATGATCTCCCGCCAGGCCCCCAGCGCCCGCGCCGTCGCGTCGGCCTCCGTACGCCCCCCGGAACCGAGGCGTCGCGCCCGGACCCTGACCCGCCACAGCAGCGGCAGGAGTGGCAGCAGCAGCGCCGCCAGGACGCCCAGCGTGATGCCGGCGATCGTCCCCGCGGACGTTCCCGAGTCCGTCGGCGGCAGCGCGCCCGCCGGCGTGGTCGTCCCGCAGTCCCCGATCCTCGCGGCCTGCGGCGGGCAGCTCTCCGAGGCGGACGGCTGCGCGCTCGGCTCCGACGACGTGCTCGCCTCGGGCTGCGAGGGATCGCTCGTGTCGCCCGAAGGAGCCTCCGGGATGGTGTAGTCGGGTGCGCTGCCCCGGCTCGGCGTCGGCTCGAAGCGGGTCCAGCCGACCCCCTCGAAGTACAGCTCGGGCCAGGCGTGCGCGTCACGCAGCCCGACGGACATCGAGCCGTCCGACTGCGGGGTGCCCGGGGTGAAGCCCACCGCCACACGGGCCGGAATGTCCAGCGTGCGGGCCATCGCGGCCATCGAGAACGAGAAGTGGACGCAGAAGCCCTGCTTCTCCCTGAGGAAGCGGCTGATGGCCGAGACACCCGTGCCGGACGCGACCTGTGTGTCGTAGGTGAAGCCGCCGTCCACGGCGAACCAGTCCTGGAGCCTGACGGCCCTCTCGTAGTCGTTCACCGCGCCCTCGGTCACCTCGCGCGCCGTCGCCGCGACCTCCTCGGGCAGCACCTCCGGCACCTTGGTGTACTCCCGCAGCATCGAGGCCGACGGCCTCGGCGCCGCCGCGAGCTGGTCGCGCGTCGGCTCCACGAGCAGGCTGCCGACCTGGTACTGCGCGCCCTGCGTCGTCTGCCCGCGGTCACCGACCAGGGTCCGGCCGCTCGGCTCGAAGCGCCAGCGCCCCTCGATGTCCACCTGGGACGCCGGATAGGGCATCGGCAGATAGTTCTGCCGGTACCAACCGGCGGCGGAGATACTCGTCTTGATCTCGGTGGTGCTGACGTCGCCGTTCAGACCCGGCGGACTGGGCAGCCTGTCCGGCACGTCCTCGACACTGCGCTGCGAGAACCGCCAGGACGTACCGTCGAAGTCGTCCAGCGCCATGATCCGCAGATACAGGTTCTCGGTGCTCCGCGCGTTCGTCCGGTACCGCAACGCCTCCCGGTCCTCGGGCTGGTTGAGGTTGTCCTGGAGGGACACGAGCGGATTGACGGCGGAGATCGTGCCACCGCCCAGACCCGAACCCGCCCCGGCCCCCGTCCCGTTGAGCAGCCCGCCGTTCAACGACGGCAGCGCCGCGGGCACCACGAGCGCGATTCCCAGGGCCATCACACCGATACGGTGACCCGCGCGGATCGGGGCCGCGGTCCCGCTCCCGGTGTCCATCCCGGCGGCCGTACGCCCCGGTGCGCGCGGCGCGCCGCCGAACACCCGCCCCCACTGGGAGAGCCGGTCCCGGCCCTCGGCCAGCAGCAACAGCAGATAGCCGCCGGCCGCGAGCAGGAACCAGAGCCAGGAGGCGGCGCCGCCGTTGAGCCCGGCGGCGACCGAGTACAGCGCGAGCAGGGGCAGCCCGGCGGGGGCGGCGCTGCGGAACGTCACGGCGAGCGCGTCCACGGCGAGACCGATCACCAGCACACCGCCGACCAGCATCAGCTTGATGCCGTCGGTCGCGGGAGCGGGGATCGCGTACCGCCCGACGTCCTCGCCGCCCTCGTTCAGCAGCTCGCCGAAGCGCTGGAAGACCTCGGGGCCGGGCAGCAGACCGAGCACGGCGTGCTCCGAGGCGAACACCACCGTGAGCATCAGCAGCCCGACGACCGCCTGGAGCGCCACGATCAGCGTCCTGGCCAGCGGCACCCGGCGGCCGAGCGCACCCGCGCCGACCAGGACCGCCACCATGAACGCCGCCTGAAGCAGCCACGTGGCCGGATCGACCAGGGGCAGCAGCGCCCCCGCCGACAGCATCGTGGCGGCGAACGCGCACAGCGCGAGCCTCGCGCGACCGCTCATGACCATCCTCCGGAGAAACCCGCCGAGCCCTGTGCCGCACCCGACTCGGTGCGCTGTTGTGCCGCCTGCTGCCAGAGGTCGGAGAGCGCCACCCCGGCCGGCACCGTGAGCGCGGTCCAGCCGGACTCACGCAGCTCCCTCAGCCGGTCCCGCACCGCCTCGGGCGGTTCGCCACCGTCCTGGTACCAGCCGGAGCTGTCCAGGACGAAGGCCACCGCGGCGCCGCTGCGGTGCCGCATCCGGCCGACCAGCGCGGTCTGCTCTTCGTCGAGATCGCCGAGGAAGGCGATCAGCAGCCCCTCGTTGCCGCTGCGCAGTACGTCGTACGCGCGCGACAGCCCCGCTCCGTCGGAGTGGTCCACGACGGCGAGCGTGTCCATCATCAGTCCGGCCGCGTCGGCGGACTCCTGCGTCGAGCCGGCGAACCCGTCGGCGCCCTCGCCGGGCACCGAATCACCCGTGTCCGTCAACAGCCGTACGGCGAAGCCCCGTTCTAGCATGTGCACCAGCGCCGACGCCGCGCCCGACACCGCCCACTCGAAGGCCGAGTCGGGGCCCGCGCCCTCGTAGGCGAGCCGACGGGTGTCGAGCAGCACCGTGCATCTGGCCCGCTGCGGCTGCTCCTCGCGGCGCACCATCAGCTCGCCGTAGCGCGCCGTGGAGCGCCAGTGCACCCGTCGGAGGTCGTCGCCGTGCCGGTAGCCGCGCGGGATGACGTCGTCCTCGCCGGCCAGCGACAGCGAGCGCTGCCGCCCGTCGCCGTACCCCGAGGTCGCTCCCGCCAGCCGGACCGGTGGCAGCGGCTCGGTGCGGGGGATGACGGTCAGCAGGTCGTGGGCGCTGAAGGAACGCGTCAGCTCGCACATCCCGAACGGGTCGCTCAGCCGCAGCTGGAGCGGTCCGAGCGGATAGCGCCCGCGCAGATCGGAGCGCACCCGGTAGGAGACCTCACGGCGCCCGCCCGCCTCCACCCGGTCCAGGACGAACCGCGGGCGCGGGCCCAGCACGTAGGGCACATGGTCCTGGAGCATCAGCAGACCGGTGGGCAGCCGCGACACGTTGTCCATCCGCAGATGGACACGGGCCTCGGACCCCGCGGGCACCCGCGAGGGCGCGAGCCGCCTGCTGCCAGCGACCCGGTAGCGCGTGCGGTACAGCACGCCCACACAGACCAGCGGCAGCACGGCCAGCAGCATCCCCACCCGGAGCAGATCCGCCTGGCCGAGGACATAGGCGCAGACGGCCGCCGCTATGCCCGCGGCGAAGAACGACCGGCCACGGGTGGTGAGACCGCCCAGCGCCGCCCGCAGTCCGCCCTTGTCCTCGCTCTCCGAGGGGGCTGCGCCGGGCTCCATCACAGCCGCCGGACGCCCGGCTGCGGCCGGTCGTAGAGCGGCGGGGGCACCACGGGCGCCTGCCGGCCGCCGTCGGCCGTCGGCACCGGGACGCGCTGGAGGATCTCCTGCACCACCTGCTCGGCGGTCCGGCGGTTGAGCTGCGCCTGCGCGGTCGGCAGCAGCCGGTGCGCGAGCACCGGGACCGCCAGCGCCTGTACGTCGTCCGGCAGGGCGTACTCCCGGCCGCTCAGGGCGGCCGACGCCTTCGCCGCGCGCAGCAGATGCAGCGTCGCGCGCGGCGAGGCGCCCAGTCTGAGATCCGGGTGGTTACGGGTCGCGCCGACCAGCTCCACCGCGTACCGCCGCACAGAGTCGGCCACATGGACCTTCCGTACGGCGTCGATCAGCTTCACGATGTCGTGCGCGTGGGCCACCGGCTGGAGGTCGTCCAGCGGCGAGACCCCGCCGTGCACGTCCAGCATTTCCAACTCGGCCTCCGCGCTCGGATAGCCGATGGAGACCCTGGCCATGAAACGGTCGCGCTGTGCCTCGGGGAGCGGGTAGGTGCCCTCCATCTCGACCGGGTTCTGCGTCGCCACCACCATGAACGGGCTGGGCAGTTCGTACGTCTGCCCGTCGATGGTGACCTGGCGCTCCTCCATCGACTCCAGCAGCGCCGACTGCGTCTTCGGCGAGGCGCGGTTGATCTCGTCGCCGATCACGATCTGCGCGAAGATCGCACCGGGCTTGAACTCGAAGTCGCGCCGCTGCTGGTCGTAGATGGAGACCCCGGTGATGTCCGAGGGCAACAGGTCCGGCGTGAACTGGATACGCCGCACCGAACAGTCGATGGAGCGTGCGAGCGTCTTGGCCAGCATCGTCTTGCCGACGCCGGGGACATCCTCGATGAGGAGGTGTCCCTCGGCGAGCAGCACTGTCAGCGAAAGCCGTACGACCTCAGGCTTGCCCTCGATCACACCCTCCACCGATGCGCGCACACGCTCCGCTGTGGTGGTCAGATCTGTGAGGCTCGCTCGATCGTCATAGGTCGTCACCCGGCCCTCCTCGGCCCGTTCATACGGGCCGAGGCTCTTCTCACGGCCCGGCCCACCCCGAAATACGGACGCCGCGCCCGGATGGTTCCGGAACGCCGCCGTCACTCACGCATTCTTGTAGCCGTTACCGCTTCGTGTCACTCGCCTGTGGATAAGTGGGTGGGAATTGCCGGAGTTGCCGTGTATCTGGTGCGGGCTACGCGGTCAGTCCGTCGGGTCGACTTCCCGCAGAAGGCCGGTCGACACGTCGAACACAAAGCCCCGTACGTCGTCGGTGTGCAGAAGGAACGGAGACGTCCGGACCCGCTGCATCGACTGGCGTACGTCCTGGTCCACGTCCGCGAAGGACTCCACGGCCCAGGCCGGACGCTGTCCGACCTCCATTTCCAGTTCATGCCTGAAGTCCTCGGTGAGGGACTCCAGGCCACAGCCGGTGTGATGGATGAGTACGACGCTGCGCGTCTGCAGCGCCCGCTGGCTGATGGTGAGTGAGCGGATGACGTCGTCGGTGACGACGCCGCCCGCGTTGCGGATCGTATGACAGTCACCGAGCTCCAGGCCCAGCGCGTCATGCAGGTCGAGACGGGCGTCCATGCAGGCGACCACGGCGACGCGGAGCACGGGGCGCGCGTCCATGCCGGGGTCGGCGAAGTCCTTGGCGTAGTGCCGGTTGGCGTCCACGAGTCGATCGGTGACCGTGCCGTCGGTACGGGCCGTACCGGCGGACACCTGGGCGGACTCGGCGGGGAGGTGCGCGGAGGTCGACATACCAGTAGACGGTAATACTCAGCCGCGCCCGGAGCCTGCTCTACGGCAGGAGAAACATCGTCCACGAGGTCCGGTGTGAGGTAAGCCACACAGGTGAAGTCCAAGGGTTTGAACGGGTGATGTCCGCCGATTTCCCTTGCGCGCGCTCCTGATTCCGGTCGGTCCGGACCTTCACCGGATCCACTTTGATCATTACCCGGCCCGCACGTGATCGCCGGACGATCCCCACCTCCGCTCCGCCCGCAGCGGGCCGGGCGACGCGCTGGCCGGTTGATTGACCGGGGAGACCTGTGGACTAAAGTGACGCTAAGTTCACGGACATCCCGAACGCTTGACCGAACACTTCCGAATTCCCCCGCGTGTGCGGCGTACGTGCGGCTCGGCCTCCCCACGCTCGGCGGTACGTACAACCACGCCGGACCTGAGAGGGCGCATGAGCGAGCGCAGCCAGCGAACCCGCGAGGCCCGGGCATGACGGCGACCCGGCACGTTCCGGTGATGCTCGACCGGTGCCTCCATCTGCTCGCCCCCGCCCTCGCCGAACCGGGCGCCGTCGTCGTCGACTGCACCCTCGGTCTCGGCGGCCACAGCGAGGCCCTGCTCAGCACCTTCCCCGCCGCGCGGCTGGTCGCGCTCGACCGCGACAAGGAGGCGCTGCGCCTCTCCGGCGAGCGCCTCGCCCCGTACGGCGACCGCGCCACCCTCGTGCACGCCGTCTACGACGAACTCCCCGACGTACTGGACCGGCTGCGCATCCCGCGCGTCCAGGGCGTGCTCTTCGACCTCGGTGTCTCCTCCATGCAACTCGACGAGGCCGGGCGGGGGTTCGCGTACGCCCAGGACGCCCCGCTCGACATGCGGATGGACCAGTCGGCCGGGATGAGCGCCGCCGAGGTCCTCAACACCTACGCGCCGGGCGAACTGGTGCGGATCCTGAGGGCGTACGGCGAGGAGAAGCAGGCCAAGCGCATCGTGTCGGCGATCGTCAGGGAACGCGCGGTCGAGCCCTTCAGCAACAGCGCCCGCCTGGTCGAACTCATCCGTGACGCGCTGCCGCAGGCCGCCAAGCGGACCGGCGGCAACCCCGCCAAGCGCACCTTCCAGGCCCTGCGTATCGAGGTCAACGGCGAACTCGCCTCCGTGGAGGCGGCGATCCCCGCCGCGGTGAAGGCCCTCGCCGTCGGCGGCCGCATCGCCGTCCTGGCCTACCACTCCCTCGAAGACCGCCTGGTCAAACAGGTCTTCGCGGCCGGCGCCGCCAACACCGCGCCCCCCGGCCTGCCCGTCGTGCCCGAGCGCTACCAGCCGAGGCTCAAACTCCTGACGCGCGGCGCCGAACTGCCGACCGAGGCCGAGATCACCGAGAACCGCAGGGCCGCCCCCGCCCGGCTGCGCGGCGCGGAGCGGATCCGGGAGGACGTGCGGTGAGCGGACCGGCCAGGCAGCTGAGGGGGCGCGCCGCGCGGCTCGCCCGGCTGATGCCGACGACCGGGGCGAGCACCGCCGCGCGTACGCCCTTCGTCCTGCTGGTCGTTCTGCTCCTCGGCGGCGGGCTGATCACCCTGCTCCTGCTGAACTCCTCGCTCAACGCGGGGTCGTTCAAGCTGAGCGAACTCAAGAGGCAGACCACCGACCTGACCGACGAGCAGCAGGCCCTCCAGCGGGACGTGGACAACCTCTCGGCGCCGGACGCGCTCCAGCGCCGCGCGCGGCAGCTCGGCATGGTGCCCGGCGGCAGCCCCGCCTTCCTGAACCCCGACGGCAAGGTCAGCGGTGTCCCCTCCGAGGCCGATCCCCTCCCGTACGCCGCGCCTTCCGCCCTCGAAGCCTTCCCGCCCGTCGCGCCGAGCCTGCCGGCCTCGCTCGCACCGTCCGTGACCCCCTCGGCCGGGTCCACGGAGCCGGCGGCGTCCCCGTCCTCCTCCTCAGGAGGGCTCCCGTCCGGGGCCCCGTCGACCACCCCGAGCGCCCCGCCCGGCCCCTCCGTATCCGCGGGCTCGCGCGTGGCGCCCTCCACCGAGCCCCGTCCCGGACCGACGTCCGGCACGCCCCTCACCCCGACGACCCCCGGCAGGTGACGCAGTGCCCCCCGAGCAACCACCGCGCCGCCGGGTCCCCGGCCCCGCGCGCTCCGGGAGCGGCGCCCGCCCCCGGCCCGAATCACGCTCCCCGCAGCGCCCCGCGCCCCGGCCCCCGCGGCGCCCGCGCCGCCCCGACCCGGACCGCCCGCGCCCCGGCGCCGCCTCTCGCGCGCCGCACCGCATCCGGCTCGGCAACCACCGTCCCCGGCTGCGGCTGGTCAGCCTCGGACTGACCCTCGTCATGCTGGTCTTCGTCGTCCGGCTGCTCCAGGTCCAGGCCGTCGACGCGAGCGCGTACACCGCGAAGGCGGAGAAGAACCGGTTCACGAGCGTCACGCTCGCCGCCGAGCGCGGCGAGATCACCGACCGGGCCGGGGTCGCCCTCGCCACCAGCGTCGACGCGCACGACATCACGGCCGACCCGAAGATGTTCACCCCCGAGGACAGCAAGGTCCGCGACGCCCCCCGGCAGGCCGCCGCGCTCCTCGCCCCGATCCTCGACAAGGAGCCCGAGACGCTCGCCAAGCAGCTCTCGACCCCCAAGTCCCGTTTCACGGTGCTCGCCCACCGCCAGACCCCCCAGGTCTGGAACCAGATCAGCGACCTCAAGTCCGTCCTCGCCGAGAAGGCGGACAAGGCACGCGCCACCCAGGGCGACAAGGCGCCGGGCAGCGTCCTCGCCGGCGTCTTCCAGGAGCCCAGCAGCAAGCGCGTGTACCCCAACGGGGACCTGGCCGCCGGGATACTCGGTTACGTCAACGCGGCCGGCCACGGAGGCGGCGGCGTGGAGTCCATGCTCGACAAGAAGCTGTCCGGCAAGGACGGAGAGATCACCTACGCGCACTCCGGCGGCCGCCGTGTCCCCACGGCGGACTCCGAGGAGACCCCGGCCGTCCCCGGCACCGACATCGAGCTCACCATCGACCGGGACATCCAGTGGGCCGCCCAGCGGGCCATCGCCGACCAGGTCCAGGAGTCGCAGGCCGACCGCGGCTACGTGATAGTGCAGAACACCCGCACCGGCGAGGTGCTCGCCATGGCCAACGCCCCCGGCTTCGACCCCAACGACCTCTCCCAGGCCGACAGCGCCCGCATGGGCAACGCCGCGCTCCAGGACGCCTTCGAACCCGGCTCCACCAGCAAGGTCATGTCCATGGCCGCCGTCCTGGAGGAGAAGGCCGCCATCCCCGGCACCCATGTCACCGTGCCCAACCGGCTGCACCGCGGCGACCGTCTCTTCAAGGACGACATCGACCATCCCACCTGGTACCTGACCCTCAACGGTGTCCTCGCCAAGTCCAGCAACATCGGCACCATCCTGGCGACCGGCCAACTGGGCAGGACGCAGCCGGAGGCCAACCAGGTCCTCCACTCCTATCTGCGCAAATTCGGCATCGGCGGCCCCACGGGCCTCGGCTATCCCGGCGAGACCCAGGGCATCCTGGCCGCCCCGGAGGATTGGTCGACCTCGCAGCAGTACACGATCCCCTTCGGCCAGGGACTCTCGGTCAACGCCATGCAGGCGGCGTCGGTCTACTCGACCATCGCTAACGGAGGCGTACGGATCGAGCCCACCCTGGTCCGCGGCACCCAGGGGCCCGACGGCCTCTTCACCCCCGCCCCCGCCCCCAAGAAGACCCGCGTCGTCAGCGAGAAGACCGCGAAGACGCTGGCCACCATGCTGGA
Source organism: Streptomyces sp. NPDC058653 (assembly GCF_042716895.1). Taxonomy (NCBI): domain Bacteria; kingdom Bacillati; phylum Actinomycetota; class Actinomycetes; order Kitasatosporales; family Streptomycetaceae; genus Streptomyces; species Streptomyces sp. NPDC058653. The sequence goes on from NZ_JBHXRM010000006.1 coordinate 179,458, forward strand.
ATCCGTCGTCGGCGACGAGGCGGGCACCGGCACCAAGGCCCGTATCCCCGGCTACCGCGTCGCCGGCAAGACCGGAACCGCCAACCGCGTCGACCCCGAGACCGGGCGCTACAAGGGCTACACCGCGTCCTTCGCGGGCTTCGCGCCCGCCGACAACCCGCAGATCACCGTCTACTGCGCCATCCAGAACCCGACCACGGGCAGCTACTTCGGCGGCCAGATCTGCGGCCCCATCTACAAGGAGGTCATGGAGTTCGCTCTCAAGAGCCTCCAGGTCCCACCGACCGGAAAGACATCAGATCCGCTGCCGGTCGAGTTCAAGCCCGGCGAGTGACCCAGGGAACACCCCAGTGACAACGATCACCCCCGACTCGGGGAACCAAGACGACCCGTCCGTCACCCCGCCGGACGGCTCCGGCACCCGGCCGCCCTCACTTGGCCCGGTGCCCGGTGAGCCCGGTACGCTCACCGCCGTGCCCCACGCAGATAACCACCGAACCGCCACAAAGGACGCGCCCGTGAACCATCCCGGAGCGCCCCGCCCGGACCATGTCCGGCCGACCTCACTCGTGGACCTGGCCGCCCGGCTGGGTGCCGAGCCCCCGGCGGACGGGGCGGCGACAGGCATCACCCACGACTCACGGGCGGTACGCGAGGGGGACGTGTACGCCGCCCTGCCCGGCGCCCGCTTCCACGGCGCCGACTTCTCGGCCCAGGCGGCCGACCTCGGCGCCGCGGCGATCCTGACCGACCCGGCCGGCGCCGGACGCGCCGCGGCGACCGGGCTCCCGGTGCTGGTCACCCCCGACCCGCGGGGCAGCATGGGTGAACTCGCCGCCGAGATCTACGGCCACCCCGGCGCCGGGCTGCTCCAGATCGGCATCACCGGCACCTCCGGCAAGACCACCACCGCGTATCTGGTCGAGGGAGGGCTGCGCGGCGCCGGACACCACACCGGGCTCATCGGCACCGTCGAGATGCGCATCGGCGACGAGCGCATCAAGTCCGAGCGCACGACCCCCGAGGCGACCGATCTCCAGGCGCTTCTCGCCGTGATGCGCGAGCGCGGGGTCGACTCCGTGGCGATGGAGGTTTCCAGCCATGCGCTGGTGCTCGGCCGGGTCGACGGCTGTGTCTTCGACATCGCGGTCTTCAACAACCTCAGCCCGGAGCACATGGAGTTCCACTCCGGCATGGAGGACTACTTCCAGGCCAAGGCCCGGCTGTTCACCCCCGAGCGCAGCCGGGTGGGTGTGGTGAACTACGACGACGAGTACGGGCGCCGCCTCGTCGACGAGGCGGGCGTGCCCATCACGACCTTCTCCGCCGAGGGCCACCCCGACGCCGACTGGCGTGCCGAGGACGTCCACGTCGGCTCGCGCGGCAGCAGGTTCACCGTCGTCAGCCCCAAGGGCGAGCGGATCCGCGCGGAGGCGCCGCTGCCCGGCCCCTTCAACGTGGCCAACACCCTGGCCGCCGTCGTCACCCTCGCCGTGGCCGGAATCGATCCCCAGGTCGCCGCCGACGGCATCGCGAACGTCCCCGGCGTCCCCGGCCGGCTGGAGCGCGTCGACGTGGGCCAGCCCTACCTCGCCGTCGTCGACTACGCCCACAAGACGGACGCCGTCGAATCGGTCCTGCGCTCCCTGCGCAAGGTCACCCGGGGCAAGGTGCACGTCGTCCTCGGCTGCGGCGGCGACCGCGACCGGGCCAAGCGCCCCTCGATGGGCGCCGCGGCGGCGAGGCTCGCCGACACCGCCGTACTGACCTCGGACAACCCCCGCTCCGAGGACCCCCTGGCCATCCTCGCCGCGATGCTCGCGGGCGCCGCCGAGGTCCCCATCCACGAGCGCGGCGACGTCCTGGTCGACGCCGACAGGGCCGCCGCCATCGCGTCCGTGGTCTCCCGCGCCGGCGAGGGCGACACCGTCCTGATCGCCGGCAAGGGCCACGAACAGGGCCAGGACATCGCCGGGGTGGTACGCGCCTTCGACGACCGCCAGGTACTGCGCGAGGCCATCGAGCGCTCCTGCAAGGAGAAGACCGGGAGCACCGACCAGGGATGAGCTCCCCGTCCGCGGCCCGGAGCCCCTCTCCGGGCACCCCGCCCCGCCCCCTTCCCTCACCCGCCCTCCAATTGCCGGACGGTCCCTGTGATCACCCTCTCCCTCGCCGAGATCGCCACCATCGTCGGCGGGCAGCCGCACGACATACCGGATCCGGACGTCCGCGTCACCGGACCCGTCGTCATCGACTCCCGTCAGGTGGCGCCGGGCAGTCTCTTCGCCGCCTTCGCCGGTGAGAACGTCGACGGCCACGACTACGCCCGCAAGGCCGTCGAGGCGGGCGCCGCCGTCGTACTGGCCGTCCGGCCCCTCGGTGTCCCCGCCATCGTCGTCGAGGACGTCGTCCAGGCCCTCGGAGCCCTCGCCCGCGCCGTGGTGAAGCGCACCGGCGCCACGACCGTCGCGCTCACCGGCTCGTCGGGCAAGACCAGCACCAAGGACCTCATCGCCCAGCTCCTGCGGCGGGCCGCCCCCACCGTCTGGCCCGACGGCAATCTCAACAACGAGATCGGTCTCCCGCTCACCGCCCTGCGGGTCGCCGAGGACACCCGCTTCCTCGTCCTGGAGATGGGCGCGCGCTACATCGGCGACATCCGCTATCTCACCGGCCTCGTCCCCCCGAGGATCGGCCTCGTCCTGAATGTCGGCACCGCCCACATCGGCGAGTTCGGCGGCCGCGAGCAGATCGCCGAGGCCAAGGGCGAGATGGTCGAGTCGCTGCCGCCCGCCGACGAGGGCGGCGTGGCCGTCCTGAACGCCGACGACCCCCTCGTACGCGCCATGGCATCCCGCACCAAGGCGCGCGTGCTGCTCTTCGGAGAGTCCGACGAAGCAGACGTACGGGCAGAGAACGTGCACGTCGACCCCCTGGGCAGACCCTCCTTCCTCCTTCGAACACCCACCGGGTGCAGGGAGCTGACGCTGCGGCTGTACGGTGAGCATCACGTGTCGAACGCGCTCGCCGCGACCGCCGTCGCCCATGAGTTGGGCATGTCCGTCGACGAGATCGCCCTGGCGCTCTCCGAGGCGGAGACCCTCTCCCGTTGGCGTATGGAGGTCACCGAGCGCGCGGACGGCGTGACGATCGTCAACGACGCCTACAACGCGAACCCCGATTCCATGAGAGCAGCGCTCCGCGCGCTGGTCGCCATGGGCGGTGCCGCCAGGGAAACCGGCGGCCGCACGTGGGCGGTGCTCGGCCCGATGGCCGAACTCGGTGACGAGGCGCTCGCCGAGCACGACGCGGTCGGACGGCTCGCCGTCCGGCTCAACGTCAGCAAGCTCGTCGCAGTCGGGGGCAGGGAAGCGTCCTGGCTGCAACTGGGCGCCTACAACGAGGGTTCGTGGGGTGAGGAGTCGGTGCACGTGTCCGACGCGCAGTCGGCGGTCGATCTGTTGCGCAGTGAACTGCGTTCGGGAGACGTCGTGCTGGTGAAGGCTTCCAGGTCGGCCGGACTGGAGCGGGTCGCCCAGGCACTGCTCGAGAACGCAGTCGAGGGTGAGGTCTCCGGCCGATGAGGCAGATCCTCTTCGCGGGAGCCATCGGGCTCTTCCTGACCCTGATCGGCACGCCGCTGCTGATCAAGCTGCTGGCCCGCAAGGGCTACGGCCAGTTCATCCGGGACGACGGCCCACGCAGCCACGGCAGCAAGAAGGGCACGCCCACCATGGGCGGCATCGCCTTCATCCTCGCCACCCTGATCGCCTACGCCCTGGCGAAGGTGATCACCGGCGAGGACCCGACGTTCTCGGGTGTGCTGGTGCTGTTCCTGATGGCGGGGATGGGCCTCGTCGGCTTCCTCGACGACTACATCAAGATCGTCAAGCAGCGTTCGCTGGGTCTGCGGGCCAAGGCGAAGATGGCCGGACAGCTGACCGTGGGCATCGCCTTCGCGGTGCTCTCGCTCCAATTCGCCGACCTGCGCGGCAACACCCCGGCCTCCACCCGGCTCTCGTTCGTCACGGACTTCGGCTGGTCCATCGGACCGGTGCTCTTCGTGGTCTGGGCGCTGTTCATGATTCTCGCGATGTCCAACGGCGTGAACCTGACCGACGGTCTGGACGGTCTGGCCACCGGCGCCTCGGTGATGGTCTTCGGCGCCTACACCTTCATCGGTCTCTGGCAGTTCCAGGAGTCCTGCGCCAACGCGATCACCCTGACCAACCCCGACGCGTGTTTCGAGGTACGGGATCCCCTCGACCTCGCCGTCGTCGCCTCCGCCCTCATGGGCTCCTGCTTCGGCTTCCTGTGGTGGAACACCTCACCCGCCAAGATCTTCATGGGCGACACCGGCTCGCTCGCCCTCGGCGGCGCCCTCGCGGGCCTCGCCATCTGCTCCCGTACCGAACTCCTGATCGCCCTGCTCGGCGGTCTCTTCGCCCTCATCACCATGTCCGTGGTGATCCAGGTCGGTTCGTTCCGGCTGACCGGCAAGCGCGTCTTCAGAATGGCCCCGCTCCAGCACCACTTCGAACTCAAGGGGTGGTCCGAAGTCCTTGTCGTGGTCCGCTTCTGGATCATCCAGGGCATGTGCGTGATCGTCGGACTCGGACTCTTCTACGCGGGCTGGGCGGCCGACAAGTGAACGACCGCCAGCGGGCCGGGACGCCGGCCGACCCCTCGGCCGGCCTCCGGGCCCGGTGGCACGGCAAGCACGTCACCGTCGCCGGTCTCGGGGTGTCCGGGATGCCGGCCGCCCGCACACTGAGAGAACTGGGCGCCGTCGTCACGGTCGTCAACGACGGCGACGACGAACGCTCCCGCGCCCAGGCGGCCGAACTGACCGGGGCCGGCATCACCGTACGGCTCGGCGACGGCGCGACCCTCCCCGAGGGAACCGAACTCGTCGTCACCGCCCCCGGCTGGAAGCCCGACAAGCCCCTCTTCCTGGCCGCCGCGGAAGCGGGCGTACCGGTCTGGGGGGACGTCGAGCTGGCCTGGCAGCTCAGGGGCCCCGACGCCGCCCCCTGGCTGGCCGTCACCGGCACCAACGGCAAGACCACCACCGTGCGCATGCTCGCCGCGATCCTCCGGGCGGCGGGCCTGCGCACCGAGGCCGTCGGCAACATCGGCGTCTCGCTGCTCGACGCGGTCCTGCCCGACGAGAACGGCCGGGAGAAGTACGACGTCCTCGCCGTCGAACTCTCCAGCTACCAGCTGCACTGGGCGCCGAGCCTGCGCGCCCACTCCGCCGCCGTGCTCAACATCGCGCCCGACCATCTCGACTGGCACGGCTCCATGGAGGCGTACACCGCCGACAAGGGCCGTGTCTACGAGGGCAACACCGTCGCCTGCGTCTACAACGTCGCCGACAAGGTGACCGAGGACCTGGTCCGCGAGGGCGACGTCGAGGAGGGCTGCCGCGCCATCGGCTTCACCCTCGGCACCCCCGGCCCCTCCCAACTCGGCGTCGTGGAAGGCCTCCTGGTCGACCGGGCCTTCGTCGAGAACCGGAGCGCGCAGGCCCAGGAGCTCGCCGAGGTCAAGGACGTCGATCCGCCCGCCCCGCACAACATCGCCAACGCCCTCGCGGCGGCGGCCCTCGCCCGCGCCTACGGCGTCGCACCCGCGGCCGTACGCGACGGGCTGCGCGCCTTCCGCCCGGACCCGCACCGTATCGAGCATGTCGCGGACATCGCGGGCGTCAGCTACGTCGACGACTCCAAGGCCACCAACACCCATGCCACCGAAGCCTCACTGGCGGCCTACGACCCGATCGTCTGGATCGCCGGCGGACTCGCCAAGGGCGCGTCCTTCGACGAACTGGTCGAGAAGTCGGCGAAGCGGCTGCGCGGCGTGGTCCTCATCGGCCGCGACCGTGCGCTGATCGGCGAAGCCCTCGCGCGACACGCCCCCGAAGTCCCGGTCGTGGACCTCGAACAGACGGACACTGGGGCGATGTCGGCCGCGGTCCGTGCGGCGGCGCGCCTCGCGAAGACCGGGGACACCGTCCTGATGGCCCCGGCCTGTGCCTCGATGGACATGTTCGTCAACTACAACAAGCGGGGCGAGGCGTTCGCGGACGCGGTCCGCGCACTCGCCGCCGAGCACGCCTGACCGACCGGCCGACAGCCCCGCGAGCGCGAGCCGCGCGGGGCCCCACCGGCCGGTCCGGTCGTGCCGCGCACGACTGGAGGGGACAGCGAAGATGCCGGCCGACGACACCGCGGGGCGAGCCCCGCGTCCCGCGCGCCCTTCGGTACGAGGGTGGTTCCCCGCCCCCGCACCGCCCCTCGTCCCCCCGTCCTTCGGTTCGCCGTCCCTCGCCCTGCCGGGGGCCGCCACCGACGCCCTGACGGGGTCCGCGTGCCCGTCGGCACCGCCGGGCCTCGCCCTGCGCGGCCGGGCCCCCGGAGCGCCCGTACGACGCGCTCCCGCCGTCCGTGGCGGATCGGCCGGACCCGGCACCCGCCCGCCCCGTCCGCCGCGGGGCAACAGGGTGCGGCGGATGTACGAGCAGGCCCGCCGCACCTGGGACCGGCCGCTCACCGCGTACTACCTGATCTTCGGCGCCAGCATGCTGCTCACCGTGCTCGGTCTGGTGATGGTCTACAGCGCCTCGATGATCAAGGCGCTGGAGCTCTCGCTGCCCGGCTCGTATTTCTTCCGCAAACAGTTCCTCGCGGCGGTCATCGGCGCCGGACTGATGCTGCTCGCCTCCCGGATGCCCGGCAAACTGCACCGCGCCCTGTCCTACCCGCTGCTCGTGGGCGCCGTCTTCCTGATGGTCCTCGTGCAGGTCCCGGGGATAGGGCACTCGGTCAACGGCAACCAGAACTGGATCTACATCGGCGGTCCCTTCCAGCTCCAGCCCAGTGAGTTCGGCAAGCTGGCACTGATCCTGTGGGGCGCCGATCTGCTCGCCCGCAAACAGGACAAGCGGCTGCTGACCCAGTGGAAGCACCTCTTGGTGCCGCTCGTCCCCGTCGCCTTCATGCTGCTCGGTCTGATCATGCTCGGCGGCGACATGGGAACCGCCGTCATCCTCACCGCGATCCTCTTCGGACTGCTGTGGCTGGCGGGGGCGCCCACCCGGCTCTTCGGCGGCGTGCTCGCCATCGCCCTGGTCCTGGTCCTCGTCCTCATCAAGACGAGCCCCAACCGGATGTCCAGGCTCGCCTGCATCGGCGCCACGGACCCCGGTCCCGGCGACCAGTGCTGGCAGGCCGTGCACGGCATCTACGCGCTGGCCTCCGGCGGATGGTTCGGTTCCGGCCTCGGCGCGAGTGTGGAAAAATGGGGCCAACTCCCGGAACCTCACACGGACTTCATCTTCGCCATCACCGGGGAGGAACTGGGGCTGGCGGGGACGCTGTCGGTACTCGCCCTCTTCGCGGCTCTAGGCTATGCGGGTATCCGCGTGGCCGGACGCACGGAGGACCCCTTCGTGAGGTACGCGGCGGGAGGCGTGACCACGTGGATCACGGCGCAGGCCGTGGTCAACGTCGGCGCGGTGCTCGGTCTGCTGCCGATCGCCGGAGTCCCGCTCCCGCTGTTTTCCTACGGAGGTTCAGCCCTGCTGCCGACCATGTTCGCTGTCGGGCTGCTGATCGCGTTCGCGCGAGAGGATCCCGCCGCGAAAGCGGCCCTGGCCATGCGAAGGCCCGGCGTGAGATGGAAGACGATGAGACGGCGCGTCAAGAAGCGTCCGTCCGGAGAGCGGTGAATTTCGGTGCATGTCGTACTCGCCGGTGGGGGGACCGCCGGCCACATCGAGCCCGCGCTCGCCCTCGCGGACGCCCTGCGGAGGCAGGACCCCACCGTGGGGATCACGGCCCTCGGCACGGAGCGCGGACTCGAGACCAGGCTGGTACCCGAGCGGGGGTACGAACTGGCCCTCATCCCCGCCGTCCCGCTGCCGCGCAGACCCACCCCTGAACTGATCACCGTCCCCGGCCGGCTGCGCGGCACCATCAAGGCCGCGGAGCAGATCCTGGAACGGACCAAGGCGGACTGCGTCGTCGGCTTCGGCGGCTACGTCGCGCTGCCCGGCTATCTCGCCGCCAAGCGCCTCGGAGTGCCGATCGTCGTGCACGAGGCCAACGCCCGCCCCGGTCTGGCCAACAAGATCGGCTCCCGGTACGCGGCGGCCGTCGCCGTCTCCACCCCCGACAGCAAGCTGCGCGGCGCCCGCTACATCGGCATCCCGCTGCGCCGCACGATCGCCACCCTCGACCGGGCCCGGGTGCGCCCCGAGGCGCGTGCCGCCTTCGGGCTCGACCCCAACCTGCCCACCCTGCTCGTCTCCGGCGGCTCGCAGGGCGCCCGCAGGCTCAACGAGGTGGTCCAGCAGGCCGCGCCGCTCCTCCAGCGCTCCGGGATCCAGATCCTGCACGCGGTCGGCCCGAAGAACGAAATGCCGCGCGTCGACAACATGCCGGGAATGCCACCCTATATCCCGGTACCGTATGTGGACCGGATGGATCTCGCCTACGCCGCGGCGGACATGATGCTCTGCCGCGCCGGCGCGATGACCGTCGCCGAACTCTCCGCCGTCGGGCTCCCGGCCGCCTACGTACCGCTGCCCATCGGCAACGGTGAACAGCGGCTCAACGCCCAGCCGGTGGTGAAGGCGGGCGGCGGACTGCTGGTCGACGACGCCGAGCTGACGCCCGAGTGGGTCCAGGGCAATGTGCTGCCGGTGCTGTCCGACCCGCACCGGCTGTACGAGATGTCCCGCGCGGCCACCGAGTTCGGCCGCAGGGACGCGGACGAGCTGCTCGTCGGCATGGTGTACGAGGCGGTCGCAGCGCGCCGTCAGGGATAGGGAGGCAGGGTCAGTGGCCGGACCGACGACCGTCGAGCGTGACGCGGAACGCACCGAGTCGGAATCCGGCCGCCCCCGTTCGGGGCGGCTCCGGGGCCGTCGATTCCGGCTTCCCGGCCGTCGTTTTCTGGTTCTTCTCACTTCCTTGATCGTGCTCTGCGGTGGCGGAATCTGGCTGCTTTACGGCTCCGCCTGGGTACGGGTCGAGCGGGTGAAGACTTCCGGCCTCCAAGTGCTGAAACCCGCCGAGGTGGAAGCCGTCGCGGCAGTTCCGTTCGACACCCCCCTGATTTCCGTCGACACCGAAGCGATTGAGCGTCGACTTCGGCAGAAGCTGCCGCGTATCGACTCCGTGGATGTCGAACGGTCATGGCCGAACGGCATCGGTCTGAAAGTGAAGGAGCGAAAGGCGGCGCTGCTTATCGAAAAGGGCGCAAAGTTCATCGAAGTGGACGCGAAGGGCGTGCGTTTCGCCACGGTCGAGAAGGCCCCGAAGGGCGTACCCCTGCTGCAATTGACGGTGGATCACTCCCCGAGTGTGCGACGCTTCACAGCCACTCGTCTGATGTCCGAGGCGGTGGGCGTCTGGGACGAACTCCCGGGCAAAGTCGCCGACGCCACCAGCGTGGTGAAGGTCCGTTCGTACGACTCGATCTCACTGGAGTTGACCGGCGGGCGCACCGTGATGTGGGGGAACGGCGAGGACGGCGGCGCGAAGGCGCGGGCTCTCACCGCTCTCATGAAAGCAGTTCCCGACGCGACGCACTTCGATGTGAGTGCGCCCACCGCCCCCTCCGCATCAGGGAGTTGACGCGTATATGTGCTGACCAGGACCCTGGTTGGTCAGCGCTGTGCGTGATCACATAGGGTGAAAAGAAAAACGGGAGGTTCGGCGTGTTCGTTGAACGTGCGCCACGTGTCGACTTAGTGTCCTGTTCGGAAGAGTCCAAGAAGCAGACACACTGGTAACCCTAAACTTCAAGGTTAGGGTTCGGGTCGGCGTCCGGACCGTCCCATCGGCATCAGTCCCCGCCTCGCGACAACAGCGAAGCGGCGACACGTAACTCGAGGCGAGAGGCCTTCGACGTGGCAGCACCGCAGAACTACCTCGCAGTCATCAAGGTCATCGGTGTCGGCGGCGGTGGTGTCAATGCCATCAACCGAATGATCGAGGTCGGCCTCAAGGGCGTCGAGTTCATCGCGATCAACACCGACGCACAAGCCCTGCTGATGAGCGACGCCGACGTCAAGCTCGACGTCGGCCGTGAACTCACCCGCGGACTCGGCGCCGGCGCGAACCCGGCAGTCGGCCGCAAGGCGGCGGAGGACCACCGCGAGGAGATCGAGGAGGTCCTCAAGGGGGCCGACATGGTCTTCGTCACCGCGGGCGAAGGCGGTGGAACCGGTACCGGAGGCGCTCCCGTCGTCGCCAACATCGCCCGCTCCCTCGGCGCCCTCACGATCGGCGTCGTCACCCGCCCCTTCACCTTCGAGGGCCGGCGGCGCGCGAACCAGGCGGAGGACGGCATCGCCGAACTCCGCGAAGAGGTCGACACCCTCATCGTCATCCCCAACGACCGCCTGCTGTCCATCTCGGACCGTCAGGTCAGCGTCCTGGACGCGTTCAAGTCCGCGGACCAGGTGCTGCTCTCGGGTGTCCAGGGCATCACCGATCTGATCACCACACCGGGTCTGATCAACCTCGACTTCGCCGACGTCAAGTCCGTGATGTCCGAGGCCGGATCGGCGCTCATGGGCATCGGCTCCGCCCGCGGCGACGACCGCGCGGTGGCCGCGGCGGAGATGGCGATCTCCTCGCCGCTCCTCGAAGCGTCCATCGACGGCGCACGCGGTGTGCTGCTCTCCATCTCCGGCGGTTCCGACCTCGGTCTCTTCGAGATCAACGAGGCCGCGCAACTGGTCAGTGAGGCCGCGCACCCCGAGGCCAACATCATCTTCGGCGCCGTCATCGACGACGCCCTCGGTGACGAGGTACGGGTCACCGTCATCGCGGCCGGCTTCGACGGCGGACAGCCGCCGACCCGCCGCGAGAGCGGACTCACCTCGGCCAAGCGGGACGACCAGCCGACCTACCGCTCCTCCGCCCCGGAGCCCGACGCGGGCCGCTCCTCCGGCGGGCTCGGCACGGTGCCCTCGCGCGACGAGGCGCCCGCCCCCGAGCCGGCCCCGATGGCCAACGAGAAGCCCCTGCCGCCCGTCTCCCCGCCGCACGTCCCGCTGGCCCGTCCGTACCAGGACACCCAGGCCGAAGAGCTGGATGTTCCGGACTTCTTGAAGTGATAGGACAGCACGACGCGTTGAGCTCGGCCGGCGGCGCCCACTTCGCCTTCACCGACAGGTGGGGCGGGGTGAGCGCCGCTCCGTACGAGCAGCTCAACCTCGGCGGCGCGGTCGGCGACGACCCCGCCGCCGTACGCGCGAACCGGACCACCGTCGCCGAGTCCCTCGGGCTCGACGCGGCGCGGGTCGTCTGGATGAACCAGGTGCACGGCCGTGACGTCGCCGTCGTCGAAGGCCCCTGGGAGTCGGAAGTCCCGGGCGCGGTCCCGGCGGTCGACGCCGTGGTCACCACGAGCCCGGGGCTCGCACTCGCCGTACTGACCGCGGACTGCGTCCCGGTCCTGCTGGCCGATCCGGTGGCCGGAGTCGCCGCCGCCGCGCACGCCGGACGCCCCGGAATGGTCGCGGGCGTCGTCCCGGCGGCGGTCGGGGCGATGGTCGCGCGGGGGGCCGAGCCCTCCCGGATCACCGCCCGCACCGGGCCCGCCGTCTGCGGACGGTGCTACGAGGTACCCGAGGCCATGCGGGCCCAAGTCGCCCGGTCCGTACCGGAGTCATGGGCCGAGACCAGCTGGGGCACCCCCGCGGTCGACGTCGTCGCCGGGGTGCACGCCCAACTCGCCGCACTCGGGGTCGAGGACCGGCACCGCTCAGAGATCTGCACCCTCGAATCGGCCGACCACTTCTCGTACCGCCGCGACCGCACCACCGGACGGCTCGCCGGATATGTCTGGCTGGGGGCGTCATGACCGATCGCGAGACCGAACTCGCGGAAAATCTTCACACGGTGGAGAACCGTATCTCCTCCGCCTGCGCGGCGGCCGGACGGAACCGGGACGAAGTGACCCTGATCGTGGTCACCAAGACATATCCGGCGAGCGATGTCCGGCTGCTTCACCGGCTCGGGGTCCGGCACGTGGCCGAGAACCGCGACCAGGACGCGGCGCCCAAGGCCGCCGCGTGCGCGGATCTGTCGCTGACATGGCACTTCGTGGGTCAGTTGCAGACCAACAAAGTCCGTTCCGTGGTCGGTTACGCCGATGTCGTGCAGTCGGTCGACCGGCTCAGGCTCGTCACGGCGCTGTCCGCCGCGGCGGTGCGCGCGGACCGCGAGATCGGTGCGCTGATCCAGGTCGCGCTCGACGCCGGCTCCGGCGCGCGGGGCGAGCGGGGAGGCGTGGCGCCGGACGGGATCGGGGAGTTGGCGGCCGCGGTCGCCGAGGCTCCGGGGCTGCGACTCGACGGCCTCATGACCGTCGCGCCGCTCGCCGGCCCGTACGCCGATCGCCAACAGGCGGCGTTCGACCGCCTGCTGGAATTGTCATCCCTGCTGCGCGCGGACCATCCTGCTGCGAACATGGTGTCAGCAGGGATGAGTGCGGACCTCGAAGCCGCCGTTTCGGCCGGAGCGACACATGTGCGCGTCGGTACGGCGGTACTCGGAGTCCGACCCCGGCTCGGGTAACGTCGCGAAGCAAGTCGGACCACAGCAGAAAATATGGTCATTTCCGCCGAAAGGTGGATGGACCGCGTGGATCGAGGGCACTTGGTGACGAGGCCGATCCACCACAGAGCGGAGGACTCAGAGCATGGCCGGCGCGATGCGCAAGATGGCGGTCTACCTCGGCCTCGTGGAGGACGATGGGTACGACGGCCGGGGTTTCGACCCCGACGACGACTTCGAACCCGAGCCCGAACCCGAGCGCGAACACCGGCGCCACCAGCCGGTGCACCAGGTCGAACGGGACGAACCAGTACGAGTGGTGCAGCCACCTCCGCAGCGTGAACGGGAGCGTCAGCCGGTGCCGGTAGCGGCAGAAAGCGGACGTCCTGCCCGAATCGCCCCCGTGGCGTCCATCACACCTGAACGCCCCAGCCTGGAGAAGAACGCACCAGTGATCATGCCCAAGGTCGTCTCCGAACGAGAGCCCTACCGCATCACCACACTGCACCCTCGGACCTACAACGAGGCCCGTACCATCGGGGAACACTTCCGCGAGGGGACCCCGGTGATCATGAATCTGACCGAGATGGACGACACCGATGCGAAGAGACTTGTCGACTTTGCCGCGGGACTTGTCTTCGGTCTCCATGGCAGCATTGAGCGAGTGACGCAGAAGGTGTTCCTGTTGTCGCCTGCTAACGTCGATGTCACGGCGGAGGACAAGGCCCGTATCGCAGAGGGCGGGTTCTTCAACCAGAGCTGAGATTCGACACCGGGAACGACCCGGCCACGAGGCCGGACCAGAGAGCCAGGGGAGAGGGAAGCGCGGGATGAGCGTTGCGCTACAGGTGGTCTACATCGCGCTGGTGTGCTTCCTCATCGTGCTGATCTTCCGGCTGGTCATGGATTACGTCTTCCAATTCGCCCGCTCATGGCAGCCCGGCAAGGCGATGGTGGTCATTCTGGAGGCCACCTACACTGTCACCGATCCACCGCTCAAGCTTCTGCGGCGGTTCATCCCGCCGTTGCGTCTCGGGGGCGTGGCACTCGACCTGTCCTTCTTCGTTCTGATGATCATCGTGTACATCCTGATCTCGGTCGTCAGCGGCCTTGCGAGGGGCATGTGAACGATACGGTCCTGCCGACTGCCGACGACTACGTAGAGGTGAAGAAGAGATGCCGTTGACCCCAGAGGACGTGCGGAACAAGCAGTTCACGACCGTCCGCCTCCGAGAGGGCTACGACGAGGACGAGGTCGATGCCTTCCTCGACGAGGTCGAGGCCGAACTGACGCGCCTGCTTCGTGAGAACGAGGATCTGCGTGCCAAGCTGGCCGCCGCGACGCGTGCCGCCGCGCAGAACCAGCAGCAGCAACAGCAGCAGGGGATGCGTAAGCCGCCGGAGCAGCAGGAGCGGCCCGGTGCGCCCGTCCCCGCCGCCATATCCGGACCGCCGGTCCAGCAGCAGCCCCCGCAGATGGGCCAGCCCCAACTGCCCGGTGGGCCCCCGCAGCTTCCCGCCGGACCCGGTGGCCACGGTCCGGGTCCGGGTGGACATCCCGGTCCCGGTGGACACCCCGGTCACGGCCCCGGCCCCCAGGGTCAGCACGGTCCCGGTCCCATGCAGGGCGGCCCCATGCAGGGCGGCCCCATGCAGGGCCAGATGCAGGGCGGTCCGATGCAAGGGCAGATGCAGGGCGGTCCCATGGGTGGACCGATGGGCGGACCCATGGGTCACGGCCCGGGTCCCGGTCAGGGCGGTCCCGGCGGCGACAGCGCCGCGCGCGTGCTCTCGCTGGCGCAGCAGACCGCCGACCAGGCGATCGCGGAGGCCCGTTCCGAGGCCAACAAGATCGTCGGCGAGGCGCGGAGCCGTGCCGAGGGTCTGGAGCGGGACGCCCGTGCGAAGGCGGACGCGCTCGAGCGGGACGCGCAGGAGAAGCACCGCGTGGCGATGGGCTCGCTGGAGTCCGCGCGCGCGACGCTGGAGCGCAAGGTCGAGGACCTGCGTGGCTTCGAGCGGGAGTACCGGACGCGGCTGAAGTCGTACCTGGAGAGCCAGCTGCGTCAGCTGGAGACCCAGGCGGACGACTCGCTGGCCCCGCCGCGTACGCCGGCCGCGGCCTCGCTGCCGCCGTCGCCGTCCATGGCACCGGCCGGTGCGGGCGCGATGGGTCACACCATGGGGGGCAACCCGTCCATGGGCGGTGGGCACGGTCCGTCGTCGGGCGGCCCGTCGTACGGGAACCAGCAGCAGATGTCCCCGGCGATGACGCAGCCGATGGCACCGGTACGGCCGCAGGCGCCGCAGCCCATGCAGCCGATGCAGCAGGCTCCGTCGCCGATGCGTGGGTTCCTGATCGACGAGGACGACAACTGACGGGCGTTGGGCGCGGTCGTCGCGCACAGCCGTCGGCAGGCTGAAGGTCCGGGCCCGGGGTACCCACCCCGGGCCCGAACCTTTTCCCCCACCCCGCCCCTCCCCGAAACCGGGGGCCAGCCCCCGGACCCCCTGCAGTTACACCCCCGGACCACGGCCCTGACGGGCCGGGCCGGGGGTTCGCCGTGAGGCCGCTGGTGCCTGCCCCCCCGCCCTCGGCGGGCGGGGGGTCCGGGGGGCCCGTCCCCGGATTTGGGAAGGGGCGGGGTGGGGGAGAAGCCCCCCCCGGGGTCAGGCCTTGCGGAGGTGGAACGTCAGGGACAGGGACTCGTCCGTGAATGCCGGGCCGAACGTGGCGTCCGGGGGGGACGGGGTGAAGTCCAGGGCCAGGACCTCGTCCGAGATCAGGGACGTGTGGGTCGACAGCGCCGTACGCGTCTCCTCCGTCGTCGCCGACCAGCGGACCGCGATACGGTCCGCGACGTCCAGGCCGCTGTTCTTGCGGGCCTCCTGGATCAGCCGGATCGCGTCGCGGGCGAGGCCCGCCAGGCGGAGTTCCGGGGTGATCTCCAGGTCCAGCGCCACCGTCGCTCCCGAGTCGGACGCGACCGACCAGCCCTCGCGGGGCGTCTCCGTGATGATCACCTCGTCCGGTGCCAGCGAGACCGGCTCGCCGTCGACGGTGACCGACGCCGTACCGTCCCGCAGCGCCGCGGACAGCGCAGCCGCGTCCGCGTCGGCGACCGCCTTCGCCACCGCCTGGACGCCCTTGCCGAACCGCTTCCCCAGCGCCCGGAAGTTCGCCTTCGCCGTCGTGTCGACCAGCGAGCCGCCGACCTCCGAAAGCGCCGCCAGCGACGAGACGTTCAGCTCGTCGGTGATCTGCGCCCGCAGTTCGGGCGAGAGCGACTCGAAGCCCGCCGCCGCGACCAGCGCGCGGGACAGCGGCTGGCGCGTCTTCACGCCCGACTCCGCCCGCGTCGCACGCCCCAGCTCCACCAGCCGCCGTACCAGCGCCATCTGGCGCGACAGCGCGGGGTCGACCGCCGACAGGTCCGCCTCCGGCCAGGCCGACAGGTGCACCGACTCCGGCGCCCCGGGCGTGACCGGGACGACCAGGTCCTGCCAGACCCGCTCGGTGATGAACGGGGTGAGGGGCGCCATCAGCCGGGTCACCGTCTCGACGACCTCGTGCAGCGTGCGCAGCGCCGACTTGTCGCCCTGCCAGAAGCGGCGGCGCGAGCGGCGTACGTACCAGTTGGACAGGTCGTCCACGAACGCCGACAGCAGCTTGCCGACCCGCTGGGTGTCGTACGCGTCCAGCGCCTTCGTGCTCTGGTCGACCAGCGCGTGCAGCTCGCTCAGCAGCCAGCGGTCCAGCACGGACCGGTCGGCCGGCGCCGGGTCGGCGTCGGACGGCGCCCAGCCGGTCGTGCGCGCGTACAGCGCCTGGAAGGCGACCGTGTTCCAGTACGTCAGCAGCGTCTTGCGGACGACCTCCTGGATCGTCGAGTCACCGACCCGCCGCGCCGCCCACGGCGAGCCGCCCGCCGCCATGAACCACCGCACCGCGTCCGCGCCGTGCTGCTCCATGAGCGGGATCGGCTGGAGGATGTTGCCCAGGTGCTTGGACATCTTCCGGCCGTCCTCGGCGAGGATGTGACCGAGGCAGACCACGTTCTCGTAGCTCGACTTGTCGAAGACGAGCGTGCCCACGGCCATCAGCGTGTAGAACCAGCCACGCGTCTGGTCGATGGCCTCCGAGATGAACTGCGCGGGGTAGCGCTTCTCGAAGAGGTCCTTGTTCCGGTACGGATACCCCCACTGCGCGAACGGCATCGAACCGGAGTCGTACCAGGCGTCGATGACCTCGGGAACGCGCGTCGCGGTCCCACCGCAGGTCGGGCAGGGGAAGGTCACCGAGTCGATGAACGGACGGTGCGGGTCGAGCGACGACTGGTCCTCGCCGCTGAGTTCGGTCAGTTCGGCCCGTGAGCCCACGCAGGTGAGGTGTCCGTCCTCGCACGTCCAGATGGGCAGCGGGGTGCCCCAGTAGCGGTTGCGGGACAGGGACCAGTCGACGTTGTTGTTCAGCCAGTCGCCGAACCGGCCGTGCTTGACCGAGTCCGGGAACCAGTTGGTCCTCTCGTTCTCCTCAAGGAGGCGGTCCTTGACGGCGGTTGTACGGATGTACCAGGACGGCTGCGCGTAATAGAGGAGCGCCGTGTGGCAGCGCCAGCAGTGCGGGTAGCTGTGCTCGTACGGCACATGGCGGAAGAGCAGCCCGCGCGCGTCCAGGTCGGCGGTGAGCGCCTCGTCCGCCTTCTTGAAGAAGACGCCGCCGACCAGCGGCAGGTCCGGCTCGAACGTGCCGTCCGTACGGACCGGGTTCACCACCGGCAGGCCGTACGCCCTGCAGACCACCAGGTCGTCCGCGCCGAACGCGGGGGACTGGTGGACCAGGCCCGTACCGTCCTCCGTCGTCACGTACTCCGCGTTGACGACGTAGTGCGCCTCGGTGTCCTCGGGGAACTCGACGAGCGAGAACGGACGCTCGTACGTCCACCGCTCCATCTCGCGGCCGGTGAACCGCTCGCCGGTCACCTCCCAGCCCTCCTCGCCGAGCGCCTTCTCCAGCAGCGGCTCGGCGAGGACGAGCTTCTCGGTGCCGTTCGTCGCGACGACGTACGTGACGTCGGGGTGCGCGGCGACCGCGGTGTTCGACACCAGCGTCCAGGGCGTGGTCGTCCAGACGAGCAGCGCCGCCTCGCCCGCCAGCGGGCCGGAGGTCAGCGGGAAGCGGACGAAGACGGACGGGTCGACGATCGTCTCGTAGCCCTGGGCCAGCTCATGGTCCGAGAGGCTCGTCTGGTCGCGCGGGCACCAGGGGGCGACGCGGTGGTCCTGGACGAGCAGGCCCTTGTTGAAGATCTCCTTCAGCGACCACCAGACGGACTCGATGTACTCCGGGTTCATCGTCTGGTACGCGTCGTCCAGATCGACCCAGTAACCCATGCGGGTCGTCAGCTCGGCGAACGCGTCGGTGTGCCGGGTCACGGACTCACGGCACTTCTCGTTGAACTCCGCGATGCCGTACTTCTCGATGTCCTGCTTGCCGGTGAAGCCCAGCTCCTTCTCGACCGCGATCTCCACGGGCAGGCCGTGACAGTCCCAGCCGGCCTTGCGCGCGACGTGGTAGCCGCGCATCGTACGGAAGCGCGGGAAGACGTCCTTGAAGACGCGGGCCTCGATGTGGTGCGCGCCGGGCATGCCGTTCGCCGTCGGCGGGCCTTCGTAGAAGACCCACTCGGGGCGGCCCTCGGATTGGGCCAGGCTCTTGTCGAAGACCCTGTTCTCGCGCCAGAAGGCGAGCACGGCGTGCTCGAGCGCGGGCAGGTCGACCTGGGCGGGCACCTGGCTGTACTGCGGTGGCGTCATGGACGAAACTCCTCCAACGGAACTGCGGGATCTCCGTCGGAGGGACGAGAGCCTCCGGCTCCCGCGGTACCACCCTCCTTGGCCCCGGGCGTCGCCGCCCTCGGCCCCCTCATTGGGGTCGCGCTGCCGGTTCTACTCACCCCGCGTACGGCCAGGGCTTTCCTCCGGCGGCTCCGGGGTGATGCTTCACTCCGCGCTCTGCCCCCGGGCTCGCACCGTCCCCGGGTCGCTCATGGCCGCTCTCGGAGCTACTCGTCCCCATCCACGCCTCTCGCTCGGCCCAGTGTACGGGGCCGGGGAAGAGGCGGCAGACCGTTTTCCGGCGCCCCGGCACGGCTTCCGGCGGGACGCCCGGCGGCGGGCCCCGGGGCGGGAGCAGGGCGCCCCCGGCATACGGCTCCGAGGCTGACCCGAATGGTCCGGCGGGCCGAGTGGACTTCCCGGAGCGGCCCGTGGGGCGGATTACCCGGCGGGGAGCTGGGCACAACCGATGGAGGCTCGCCTTGTCACCGGCGGAGGCGGGTCTCACCGGCGGCGTGCCCCGTTGCCGCGTGGCTGATGTCGATTTATCGTCCCAGCACGACTCGCGTGCAAGATCACAAAATGTGAAGGGGCCGCGGCCATGGTGGCGAAAAAGACCGCCGCGAAGAAGACAACGGCCAAGAAAGCGGCTGTGAAGAAGTCGGCGGCCAAGAAGGCGGCCGCCGAGAAGACGCCGGCGACGAAGGCACCGGAGCGAGGGACACCGGCGACGCACGCACCGGCCGCGGACGAGACCGCCGCCGCCGGGCCGGAGCACCAGGCACCTGCGAAGAAGACCGCGGCCAAGAAGACGGCGCCTCCCAAGAAGGCCGCCGCCGAGAAGGCCGCGAAAAAGGCCGCGTCCGCGGCCGAGGGGGCGGCCGAGGCCGCGGAACAGACGGGAGCCAAGACGGTGGCAGCGAAGAAGACAGCGGGCAAGGGTCCGGCGGCCCCGGGCGGCACGGCGACCGCCGCGCCCCCGGCGCGTGGCACCACACAGGCCGGGGAGCTCCCCGTACGGCCGGGTGAGGATCCGTGGACCGAGGAGGAGGTCGCCGAGGCGAGGGCCGGTCTGGAGAGCGAGGCGGCCCGGCTGAACGCCGAGATCTCCTCGTCCGAGCAGGCGCTGGCGGGACTGATGCGGGACTCCGGCGACGGCGCGGGGGACGACGACGCCGACACCGGCACCAAGAACATCACCCGTGAGCACGAGATGTCCCTCGCGGCGAACGCGCGCGAGATGGTGGAGCAGACGGAGCGCGCGCTGCTGCGCCTGGACGCCGGTACGTACGGTCTCTGCGAGGTCTGCGGCAAGCCGATCGGCAAGGCCAGGATGCAGGCTTTCCCCCGGGCCACCCTCTGTGTCGAGGACAAGCAGAAGCAGGAACGGCGCGGCTGAGACCGTACGTGGGTCCGTTACCCTCGACCGTAATCGGGATCTAACTTGAGGGACTCACGTGGCAGAGGCGGAGCGCGTCATCGGTACGCCGGCTATTGACGACGAGGGCGCGGCTCCCGCCGAGCCGGTCAGGGGAGAGCGCAAGATCGTCGCGCTCTTCTCCGTGGCGCTGGTCGCCTATCTGCTCGACCTCGGCAGCAAGATGCTCGTGGTGGCGAAGCTGGAGCACCACGATCCGATCAGTGTCGTCGGCGATCTGCTGAAGTTCGAGGCGGTGCGCAACGCGGGCGCGGCCTTCGGTATCGGTGAGGCGTACACCGTCTTCTTCACGTTCGTCGCCGCGACCGTGATCGTGGTGATCGCGCGGCTGGCCCGCAAGCTCTACAGCGGGCCCTGGGCCGTGGCGCTCGGTCTGCTCCTCGGCGGGGCGCTGGGCAATCTCACCGACCGGATCTTCCGTGAGCCCGGAGTGTTCAAGGGCGCCGTCGTGGACTTCATCGCGCCGGCCAACTTCGCGGTGTTCAATCTCGCCGACTCCGCGATCGTCTGCGGCGGCTTCCTGATCGTGATCCTCTCCTTCCGGGGGCTCGACCCCGACGGGACCGTCCACCGCGACTGACGCCCCCACCGAGGCTTCCTGCCGGGGCCGTGCGGGCCCTCCGTGGGCGGTGGGGGCGCCCGGGCAAGGCATACTCGACGGGTGAGCACCGTTCCCGATATCCGCACCCTGCCCGTACCCGACGGCCTTGAGGGCGAGCGTGTCGACGCCGCCATCGCCCGTATGTTCGGGTTTTCCCGTACGAAGGCGGCCGAGCTGGCCGCCGCAGGCAAGGTGCAGGTCGACGGCGCCGTGGTGGCCAAGTCCGAGCGGGTCCGCGGGGGTGCCTGGCTAGAGGTGGAGATGCCCGCGCCCGCCGCTCCCGTGCGGGTCGTGGCCGAGCCCGTGGAGGGCATGGAGATCGTGTACGACGACGACGACATCGTCGTGGTCGTCAAACCCGTCGGTGTGGCCGCGCACCCGAGCCCCGGCTGGACCGGCACGACCGTCATCGGCGGGCTGGCCGCCGCCGGCTACCGCGTCTCGACCTCCGGCGCCGCCGAGCGCCAGGGCGTCGTGCACCGGCTGGACGTCGGCACCTCCGGGCTGATGGCCGTGGCCAAGTCGGAGCGCGCGTACACCTCGCTCAAGGCGCAGTTCAAGGAGCGGATCGTCGACAAGCGCTACCACGCGCTGGTGCAGGGACATCCGGACCCGATGAGCGGCACCATCGACGCCCCGATCGGGCGGCACCCGAACCACGACTACAAGTTCGCCGTGACCGCCGAGGGCAAGCCGTCGGTCACGCACTACGACCTGATCGAGGCGTTCCGGTCCGCCTCGCTGCTGGACATCAAGCTGGAGACGGGCCGTACGCACCAGATCCGGGTGCACATGGCGGCCCACCGCCACCCGTGCGTGGGCGATCTGACGTACGGCGCCGACCCGACGCTGGCCAAGCGGCTGGGGCTGACCCGGCAGTGGCTGCACGCGATGAGGCTCGGCTTCGAGCACCCGTCGGACGGCCGGTGGGTCGAGTTCGAGAGCACGTACCCGGACGATCTCCAGCACGCGCTGGACACGGTGCGCGCCGAGAGCAACGTATGACCACGGGGAAGACCGCTGCGGCCCGGGCCGCAGCGGGCCTCGACGGTCTGGCGTACGAGATCCGGTCGGCGACCGGCGCGGCCGACCGTGAGCGCTGTCTCGTGGTCCGCCGGCAGGTTTTCGTCGTGGAGCAACAGGTGCCCGAGGACCTTGAGTTCGACTCCCACGACGCCCTGGACGCCGCGGCGGCCCATGTGCTCGCGGTGCGGGACGACGGGCTGCCGCTCGGTACGTCGCGGCTGCTGTACGGGCCGGAGGCGGCGGACCGGACCGACGGTGATCCGACGGTCGGCTCGCTCGGCCGGCTCGCGGTCGTCGAGGAGGCGCGCGGCCTCAGGGTCGGCGTCGCGCTGGTGAGGGCCGTCGAGGACGTGGCGCGGGAGCTCGGGCTGCTGGTGGTGGATCTGCACGCGCAGACGCCCGCGCTGGGGTTCTACGAGCGGCTGGGCTACGAGGCGTACGGCCCGGAGTACGAGTCCGTGGGCATCCCGCACCGCGGGATGCGGCGCCTGCTCTAGCGCGCCGGGAGGTCGCCCGGAGATCCCGGGCACGCCTCCGCCCGCCAATCGTTAGGAAACTTTCCCAACACTCTTGACGGTGATTGGAAACAACCTTAACTTTCACTCACTTGCTGTCATGCCTCTGACAGTCGCACTCCCGTAACGGACCCCACCCGAAGGGAGCACCACCCCATGCCCAAGCACACCGACTCCGGCGCGCCCCGCGCCTCCCGCACCCGAGGAAACCGCGCCCGTAAGGCACTCCTCGCCGTCTCCGCGCTCGGCATCGTCACCGCCCTGCTGTCGCCCATGCAGGCGGGCGCGGCCACCACGACCACGGGCACCGCCGCGCCGGCCGCCGGTATCGCCTCGCCCATCAGCGAGAACGGCCAGCTCAAGGTCTGTGGCAACCGCCTCTGCAACAACCGGGGCCAGGCCGTCCAGTTGCGCGGTATGAGCACGCACGGCACCCAGTGGTACTCCCAGTGCGTCACGAACGGTTCGCTCGACGTCCTCGCCAACGAGTGGCAGGCCGACGTGCTGCGCGTCTCCACCTACGTACAGGAGGGCGGCTACGAGACGGACCCGCAGCGCTTCACCTCCCTCGCCCAGAAGTTCGTGGACGGCGCCATCAGCCGCGGGATGTACGCGGTCATCGACTGGCACATGCTGAGCCCCGGTGACCCCAACTTCAACCTGGAGCGGGCGAAGACCTTCTTCACCGCCATGGCGAAGAAGTACAAGGACAGTCCCGGTGTCCTCTACGAGATCGCCAACGAGCCCTCGGACGTGAGCTGGGGGACCGTCAAGTCGTACGCCGAGAAGATCATTCCGGTCATCCGGGCGCAGGACCCGGACGCCGTCGTCCTCGTCGGCACACGTGCCTGGTCCTCGTTCGGCGTCTCCGACGGCGCCGACGAGAAGGAGGTCGTGAACAACCCCGTCAACGCCTCCAACATCATGTACACCTTCCACTTCTATGCCGCGTCCCACCGGGACGAGTACCTGGCCGCCCTCGACCGGGCGTCGGACCGACTCCCGGTCTTCGTCACCGAGTTCGGCACCCAGAACTACGCGGGCGAGGGCGCCAACGACTTCGGCATGTCGCAGCGCTTCCTCGACCTGATGAAGCGGAAGAACATCTCCTGGACCAACTGGAACTACTCCGACGACCACCGCTCGGGAGCCGTCTTCAAGCAGGGCTCCTGCAACGCCGGCAACTTCTCCGGCACCGGCGTCCTCAAGGAGGCCGGCGTCTGGATCCGCGACCGGGTCCGCTAGCACCGGCGGTACCGGCGGCACGGGCAGCCACCGGCAGCACCGGTGAAACGTCTCCTCGCGGTCCGGAAGCGGGCCGCGAGGAGCAGCGCCTCGCCGGGTTCGGCGCGGCGCTCCTCCTCGCCGGGTTCGGCGCGGCCGCGTGGCAGGGTTGAGAGGCCTTGATCGTCAGGGCTCACGACTCCGGAGGGCGCACCGTGGCCCAGTTGGCGCTGCTGTTCGTGCTGTTGCTGGGCGCCGTGGTGACGGTGCCACTGGGGGAGCGGCTCAATCTGCCGTCGCCGGTGCTGATGACCATCCTCGGGATCGTCCTGGCGCTGCTGCCCTTCGTACCGAACGTGGACGTGCCGCCGGACCTGATCCTCCCGCTGCTGCTGCCGCCCCTGCTTTACGCGGCCGTACAGCGCACCTCCTGGCGGCAGTTCACCGCCAACGTACGGCCGATCCTGCTGCTCGCCGTGGCGCTGGTCCTTCTCACCATGGTGACGGTGGCGAGCGTCGCCAACTCCGTCGTCCCCGGGCTGCCGCTCGCCGCGGCCTTCGTGCTCGGCGCGCTCGTCGCGCCGCCCGACCCGGTCGCCGCGACCGCCGTGGCGGGCTCGCTCGGACTGCCCCGAAGGCTCGTCTCGATCCTGGAGGGCGAGGGACTGTTCAACGACGTCACCGCGATCGTGCTCTACCACGTGGCCATCGCCGCGGTCGTCGGCGGCAGCTTCTCCTGGCCGGAGGCGCTGGGCACGCTGGTGCTCTCCGCCGTCGTCGCGCTGATCGTGGGAGTGGCGCTCGGCTGGCTCTCCAACAAGCTCATGGCACTGCTCGGGGACGCGCCCCTCCAGGTCGGACTGAGCCTGCTGGTGCCGTTCGTCGGCTACGTACTCGCCGAGGAGCTCCACGGCTCCGGTGTCCTCGCCGTCCTGACCACCGCGCTCTTCCTCGCCGAGCACACCGCCGACGCCGACGACGTGATGGGACGGCTCGCCGGGAACACCTTCTGGGAGATCATCGACATCCTCGTCACCGGCATCGCCTTCGGCCTCATCGGGCTTGAACTGCACACCGCCCTCGGCACGGCCGAGGGACACACCGGCGAGATGCTCGCCTGGTCGGCCGCCGTCGTCGGGGTCGTCGTCCTCGTACGGCTGGTGTGGCTGCTCCCCGCGGTGTGGGTCACGGCGCGCCTGCACCAACTCCGCGACTACGACGAGGAGTTCCCGGGCAGCTGGCGGGAGACCGTCATCATGTGGTGGGCCGGGATGCGCGGCGTCGCCTCGGTCGCGCTGGCCCTGGCCGTCCCGCTGGAGACCGACGACGGGTCGCCCTTCCCCGGCCGCGACACCATCATCTTCATCGCGTTCGCGGTCATCATGGCGACGCTCGTCTTCCAGGGACTCACCCTGCCGTGGCTGGTGAAGGTCCTCGGCGTACGCGCCGACACCGAGGCCGAGCGCGGCTTCGAGCACGAGCTGGCGGTGCGCGCCGCGCGGGCCGCGAAACACCGCCTCCGGGAGATCGAGGAGGTGGAGGACCTGCCCGAGGACCTGAGCGAACGGCTCGCGCGCGGGGCGTTCGACATCGGGGCGCGGATCAGCCCGGACGTCGTCGACGACGAGCGGAGGGACTGGCTCGCCAAGCGGACCCAGCGGGTCAGGACCATGCAGCGGATCCAGCGCGAGATGATGTCGGCCGCCCGGCACGAGGTCCTGGCGGCGCGCAGCGAACCCAACGCCAACCCGGAGGTGGTCGACCGCGTGCTCAGGGTTCTGGACGTCCGCAGCATGCGGTGAGGCCGGGGCGGCATCCGGTGAGGCGGGCGGCCCGGCCCCCCGGAGTCAGCCCCGTCCGGTGCGCGGGTCGCCGTCGGCGTTCTCGGTCAGCACGGGGTCGGGCTCGTGGCGCGCCGGGGCGTCGCCGTTCTTCCCCACGGCCGGCGACACCGCCGCCGGCGCGGTCGCGATCCGGGGCAGCGCGTACGGATGCTCCTCCGCCAGCCACGCCACCAACTGCTCCCGTACGGTGCACCGCGCCGTCCAGATGTCGTCCGCGTCCTTCGCCGTGAGCACGGCCCGCACCTCGATGGTGCTCGGGGTGGTGTCCGTGACGGCCAGACCCCAGTCCCGGCCGTCCCAGGCCGCGCACTCCCGAAGGATCTCGTGCAGCTTCTCGCGCATCAGCCTCACCGGCGCCGAGTGGTCGAGCTGGAGGAAGACGGTCCCGGTCATCTGGACCCCGCCGCGCGACCAGTTCTCGAACGGCCTGCTCGTGAAGTACGACACCGGCATCGTGATCCGGCGCTCGTCCCAGGTGCGTACCGCGAGGAAGGTGAGCGTGACCTCCTCCACCACACCCCACTCGCCGTCCACCACGACCGTGTCACCTATGCGCACCATGTCGCCGAAGGCGATCTGGAAGCCGGCGAAGAGATTGCCGAGCGTGGACTGCGCCGCGACACCCGCGACGATGCCGATGATGCCCGCCGACGCCAGCATCGACGTGCCGACGGTCCGCATGCTGGGGAAGGTGAGCAGGATCGCGGCGACGGCCACCACGACGACCACCGCCGTCACGATCCGCATGATGAGCGTCACCTGCGTACGGACCCGGCGGACCTTCGCCAGATCGCGGGCCGAGGTCGCGTAGCGGGCGTACGTCGACTCCACGGCCGCCGACACGATGCGTACGACGAGCCACGCCCCGGCGGCTATCAGGACCAGTGTCAGCAGGCGGCCGATGCCGCTCTCGTGGTTCTCGACGACCGGCCAGCGCGTCTCGCGGTAGGTGCCGCACAGCAGGGCGGTGAGGACGACGACCTGGAGCGGCAGCCGGCAGCGGCGCAGCAGACCCCACAGGGGGGTCTCCGGGTGCCGGGCGTCCGCGCGGCGCAGCATCAGGTCGACGGCCCAGCCGAGCAGCAGCGTCACGACAACGGCGCCACCCAGCACGGTCAACGGTCGCAGTACGTTCTCCATGGCTCCGGATTCGGACGAGAGGGCCCACCTGGCAGGATGGGCGGATGGACGTCGTTCTCTTTCATTCGGCCCACGGCCTGCGCCCGGCGGTGCACGCGGGAGCCGAGCGGCTGCGCGCTGCCGGACACCACGTGCACGTGCCCGACCTCTTCGAGGGCCAAACCGTCGAGACGGTCGAGGAGGGCAGGGCGCTCAGGGACAAGATCGGCTCCGACGAGCTGCTGAGGCGCGCCGTCCTCGCGGTGGCGCCGTACTCGGAGCGCGGACTGGTGTACGCGGGGTTCTCCCTCGGCGGGTCCGTCGCGCAGACGCTCGCGCTGGGGGACTCGAAGGCCCGCGGGCTGCTGCTGATGCACGGCACGTCGGACATCGCCCCGAACGCCTCGGTGGACGACCTGCCCGTACAGCTGCATGTCGCCGACCCGGACGTGTCCGAGCCGCACGACTGGCTGAACACCTGGTACCTGCGGATGCGGGAGATCGGGGCGGACGTGGAGATCTACCGGTACCGGGGCGTCGGGCACCTCTACACCGACCCGGACCTGCCGGACCACGACGAGTCGGCGGCGGAGGAGACCTGGCGCATCGGGCTGGCCTTCGTGGAGTCGCTGGCCGACCAGGCGTAGCGCCCGCCGGCGGGCGCTCCCGCCGCACCGGCCCGCGGTCGCGGACGCCGCCCAGCCGGGCACGCCGCTCAGCCCGGGATTTCGCTCAGCCGTCGATACCGCTCAGCCGTGGGTGCAGCGGCCGGTGGTGCGGCCGCCGGGGGCCGGGCGGCACACGTACGTGATGTCGGTGGCCTCGTCGCTGATGTAGCGGCCCACACAGGTCGTGTCCGTGTCCAGACCGCGGGTGCGGCACCAGTCGAGGGCGTGCGAGCCGCTGTTGAAGCCGGAGACGTAGAACATCCAGTAGCCCGGCTGGAGCGAGGCGTGGTCGTCGCTGTCCAGATAGCGCGCGTTGGTGATGCCCTGTTCGCGCAGGGTGGCGGCCTGTTCGTCGCGGGCGGCGCTGCCCGCGGACTTCTCCGTGGAGGCGACCTGCGCGACCCAGTTGCCGGTCAGGTCGTCTCCCGACGGTCCGTCCCCGCCGCCGCTGTTGTCGTCGCCGTCGTCCGTGCCGGACGGCCCGGGCGTGGAGGCCTCGGGAGAGCTGTCGCTCGTGCCGCCGTCCTTCCCGGCGGAGGGTGAGCCGGAATCGTCCGTGAGGGAGAGGACCAGCGCGGTGGTCGCCACGAGCGCGACGGCCACGGCGACCGCCGCGACGACCATCGGCCCCCGGGCCCTCCGCCGCCCGGGACCGGAGGGCCGGCTGTCCGGCGCGGCGCTCTCCACGTCGTCCACCACGCGCTGCGTCACCGGGTGGTGGACGACGGGCCGGGCCAGCGCCACCCTGGGATCCGGGACGGGTGCGGGCGGCGTCACGGGCTCGACGACGGTCGGCCGCGGCCGGTGCGGGGTGGTGCCCGACTCGACCTCGGCCAGCATCAGCTCCAGCCGCGCGGCGTCGGGCCGCGCGGCCGGGTCGCGCACCAGCAGCGCGTTCAGCACGGGCGTGAGGGACCCGGACCGTACGGGCGGCGGGACCGCCTCGTCCAGTACGGCGGCGAGCGTGGCCAGGGTCGTGGCGCGGCGCAGCGGGCTGACACCCTCCGTACAGACGTACAGCGTCACCCCCAGCGACCACAGGTCGGACGCGGGATCGTCGTCGTGGCCGCGAATGCGCTCCGGGGCGAAGTACTCGGGCGAGCCGACGAGTTCGCCGGTCGCCGTGAGGGAGGACGAACCCTGGAGGGCCGCGATGCCGAAGTCGGTGAGCACCGCGCCGCCGTCCTCCCGCAGCATGACGTTTCCGGGCTTCACATCACGGTGCTGGATGCCGACCGCGTGGGCGGCCCGCAGGCCGGAGAGCACCTGCCGGCCGATCCTGGCGGCCTCCACAGGGGTCAGCGACCCCCGTGCCAGCCGGTCGTGGAGCGTGTCGCCGGACAGCAGCTCCATGACGATCCACGGATGCGGCCCCACATCGACGATGTGATGGATCGTCACCACATGCGGGTGGCTGATCCTCGCCAACGCCCGTGCCTCGCGGAGCACCCGCTCGCGCGGCACATCGGCGCCCCGGGGAGTGCCCGCCTCCACGGAGGCGTCCGGGGACCGTACTTCCTTCAGTGCCACCTCGCGGTGGAGCACGGTGTCACGCGCCCGCCACACCGTGCCCATCCCACCGCTGCCGAGCCGCTCCAGCAGCTCGAACCGTCCGTCGATGGTCCTGTTCTCGTCGCCCCCGGTCATGCGGATCAGCGTACGGGCCACGGCCGGTGGCCCGTACACCGTCACCCCCGGCCCCGGCCCCGGCCCGGGGACCGGGGGCCCTCAGGCGGCCAGGGCCTTGGTGATCGCCGCCGTGTACTCCTGCGCCGTGAGCGGGGCGTTCTCGCTGCCCTCCGCGGTGACGTTCTTGCCGTCCATGCGGAGCGTGGGGGTGCCCTCGACGCTGCTGCTGTCGAAGGTCGCCGACATCTTCATCGCCCAGGCGTCGAACGTGCCGCTCTCGACGTTGTGCTCGAAGGCCGCGTTGCCCTTGAGCCCGTCCACCGAGTCGGCGATCTTCAGCAGGACGCCGTCGTCGGCGAACTTGTCGTCACTCTCACTGGGGTGGTTCTGCGCCGAGTAGAGCGCGGCCTTGTACGCCGAGAACGCCTCGGGGCTCACATCGAGCGCGGCGCCCAGCGCGGACAGCGCGTTCTTCGACCCCTCGCCGTTGTCCGAGTTGTCGATGAACGTGGCACCGATGTACTTGATCTTGTACTTGCCCGCGTCGACGTCCTTCTGGATCGTGGCGCCGACATGCTGCTCGAACGTCGCGCAGATCGGGCAGCGGGAGTCCTCGTACAGCTCCAGGGTCTTCTTCGCTTCGGGCTTGCCGATGACGACGGTCGTGCCGTTCTCGCCGGAGGTGTGCTTCGGCGCGGTGATGCTCGTTGCGTCCTTGGCGGCCTCCCAGTGCGAGGGCTTGTTCGCCTGGACGACGGCGAAGCCGACACCCCCGGCGATCGCCAGGATCGCGACGGTGGATCCGGCGACGACGAGCTGGCGGCGGGCACGGTCCTTCTTCGCCTGCCGCTCGCGCTGCTCGCGCAGCCTCTCGCGGGCGGCGGCCTTGTTGGCGTTGCTGTTGCGTGCGCTCATGACTGGTCTGCTCCGTGTGGGTCGTACGGGACGCGTGGGCGCGGTGGGGCGCGCGCCGTCACGCGGGGGACGGGCGGCGGCCGGAGACGGCCGCGGCTCCTAGGGCTCCTAGGCCGGCAGAAGGGCCGGGAGAGGAGGTCCCCGTCGTCCGACGGAGTGCGCGCACAGGCGCGTACGGGAGGGGTAGGGGCCGTCGGCGGGGCGCGGGAAGCGCCGTACCGTACGGCGGACCGTGCCGGCCACCGCGACGGCGATCAGCAGCGGCCGGAAGGCGAAGCCGGCGAGCGCTCGCACCAGGCCCGCGAAGGCGGCCTCGCCCCGGCGCAGCCAGAGCGCGGCGAGCAGACCGATCGCGACATGTGTGGCGAGCAGCAGCCACGGGAGCGCGGGATCGGGGGAGCCGAGCAGGGTGGCCGCCGGGTTCTCGGCCGAGGCGACCGAGGAGACGCCGGGCAGCGGGGAGCCGAAGGCGCCGCCGCACAGGACGTCGAAGCCGACGGAGCGCAGCGGTCCCGCGACGGGACCGCCGGCGGCGCCGTAACAGACGTTCTGGCCGGTGGTGAAGATGGTGTCCGCGGCCAGTTCGAGCGGGACGAGCAGCGCCGCTATGCGCCAGAAGCCCCGCTCACGGCCCGCGAGGGCGTAGGAGACCGGGAACACGACGGCGCACAGGACGGCGACGACGGAGACGGGCAGCGGGGCCCGCGACAGCAGGACATGGGAACCGGCGGACAGCGTCACGGCCAGTGCCGTGAACAATGCCGCCCGCAGCGCCCTGAGCCGTGCCGCCGATATGTCCATCGTCGCCGAGTGTGCCACGAGAACCTGTAAGGGGCCCCTAAGGTCGCCGTCGCCCCGGTCGGATCCGGCCGGTCGGACCGGCTCCGACCAGGTCCGACGGGCCGGGAGGTGGCGGGAAGAGGCGGGAGGGTCAGCCGGCGGCGAGCTGTCCGTTGCGGAAGAGGTCCACGAAGATCTGGTGGTCCGCGCGGGCCCGTGCCCCGTAGCTGTGGGCGAACTCCACCAGCAGCTCGGGGAAGCCCTCCTCGTCCGCCGCGATCGCCGCGTCGATGGCCCGCTCCGTGTTGAACGGCACCAGCGAGTGGCCGCTCTCGTCGTCCGCCGCTCCGTGCATCGTGGCCGTCGCCCGGCCGAGGTCGGCGACGACGGCGGCGATCTCGGTGGGGTCGTCGAGGTCCGACCAGTCGAGATCCACCGCGTACGGCGAGACCTCGGCGACCAGCTGGCCCGCGCCGTCCAGCTCGGTCCAGCCGAGCCACGGGTCGGCGTGCGCCTGGAGCGCGCGCTGCGAGATCACCGTGCGGTGCCCCTCGTGCTGGAAGTACTCGCGCACCCGCGCGTCGGTGATGTGCCGGGAGACGGCGGGGGTCTGCGCCTGCTTGAGGTAGATCACGACGTCGTTCTCCAGGGCGTCGCTGTTGCCCTCCAGCAGGATGTTGTACGAGGGCAGGCCGGCCGAGCCGATGCCGACGCCCCGCCGCCCCACGACGTCCTTCACCCGGTAGGAGTCGGGGCGGGTCAGGCTGGACTCCGGCAGGGTCTCCAGATAGCCGTCGAAGGCCGCCAGGACCTTGTAGCGGGTGGCGGCGTCCAGCTCGATGGAGCCGCCGCCGGGGGCGAAGCGCCGCTCGAAGTCACGGATCTCGGTCATCGAGTCGAGCAGCCCGAAACGGGTCAGCGAGCGGGCGTCGCGGAGCGCGTCGAGCAGCGGGCCCGTCGCCGTGTCCAGGGTGAACGGCGGCACCTCGTCGTTCTTCGCGCCCGTCGCCAGCGCGTGGATCCGCTCGCGGTAGGCGGTGGCGTAGATCCGGACCAGCTCGCTGATCTGGTCGTCGCTGAGGGCCTTCGTGTACCCGATCAGCGCGAGCGAGGCGGCCAGCCGCTTGAGGTCCCAGGTGAACGGTCCTACATAGGCCTCGTCGAAGTCGTTGACGTTGAAGATCAGCCGGCCGTTCGCGTCCATGTAGGTGCCGAAGTTCTCGGCGTGCAGATCGCCGTGGATCCAGACCCGGCCGGTGCGCTCGTCCACGTACGGCCCGCCGTGCTGCTCCCGTTCCAGGTCGTTGTAGAACAGGGACGCCGTGCCCCGGTAGAAGGCGAAGGCGGAGGCGGCCATCTTGCGGAATTTGACCTGGAAGGCCGCCGGATCAGCGGCGAGCAGGGCACCGAAGGCGGTGCCGAACACGGTGAGGATCTCCTCCCCTCGCTGCTGGTCAGCGGCTTCGACGGGGCGCGGGACCGACATCGGTGGTGCCTCCTGGAACATGACGAACTGGGCGGGACGAACTGACACGCCACCCGCCTCGGGCGACGGCGCCGTCAGTAGTGGCAACGCACGAACGTACCGGTGCGTGCCCGTCCCGCGCCGGTCGACCCGAAGGTTCGTGGGGCCGGTTTCGCGCGGGCCGGGACATCGTCGACCGGGGGTGCCGGGGACGCCGGCCGGCCGGCGTCGGGACATCCCCGGGACGCGCTCGGATTGTCGGTGGGCGGTCGTAGACTTCGACGCTGTCCCCCCGGGGGCGCTCTCGCTCGCCCGCTCGTTTCGCTGGAGGCCTCAGCCGTGACCAAGCCGCCGTTCACGCACCTGCATGTCCATACGCAGTACTCGTTGCTGGACGGTGCGGCGCGGTTGGGGGACATGTTCAAGGCGTGCAACGAGATGGGGATGTCCCATATCGCGATGACGGATCATGGGAATCTCCATGGCGCGTACGACTTCTTCCATCAGGCGAAGAAGGCGGGTGTGACGCCGATCATCGGTATCGAGGCGTATGTGGCGCCGGAGTCGCGGCGGAACAAGCGGAAGGTGCAGTGGGGGCAGCCGCATCAGAAGCGGGACGATGTCTCCGGCTCGGGTGGCTATACGCACAAGACGATCTGGGCGGCGAACAAGACCGGTCTGCACAATCTGTTCCGGTTGTCGTCGGACGCGTATGCGGAGGGGTGGCTGACGAAGTGGCCCCGGATGGACCGCGAGACGATCTCGAAGTGGTCGGAGGGTCTGATCGCGTCGACGGGGTGTCCGTCGGGTGAGTTGCAGACCCGGCTGAGGCTGGGGCAGTTCGACGAGGCGATGCAGGCGGCCTCGGACTACCAGGACATCTTCGGCAAGGACCGGTATTTCCTGGAGCTGATGGATCACGGGATCGAGATCGAGCGCCGGGTGCGGGACGGGCTGCTGGAGGTGGGGAAGAAGCTGGGAATCCCGCCGCTGGTGACGAACGACTCGCATTACACCTATGCGAACGAGGCGACGGCGCATGACGCGCTGCTCTGTATTCAGACGGGCAAGAACCTGTCGGACCCGGACCGGTTCCGGTTCGACGGGACCGGTTATTACCTGAAGTCGACGGACGAGATGTACGCGGTCGACTCGTCGGACGCGTGGCAGGAGGGGTGCGCCAACACCCTGCTGGTGGCGCAGCAGATCGACACGGAGGGCTGGTTCCAGGAACAGAACCTGATGCCCAAGTTCGACATCCCCGACGGCTTCACCGAGATCACCTGGTTCCGTGAGGAAACCATGCGGGGGATGGCCAGGCGATTCCCCGCAGGAATTCCCGAGGACCGTCTCAAGCAGGTCGAGTACGAGATGGGCATCATCATCGAGATGGGGTTTCCCGGGTACTTCCTGGTCGTCGCGGACTTCATCATGTGGGCCAAGAACAACGGCATCGCGGTCGGCCCCGGCCGTGGCTCCGCGGCCGGTTCGATCGTCTCGTACGCGATGGGCATCACCGACCTCGACCCGATCGAACACGGTCTGATCTTCGAGCGGTTCCTCAATCCCGAGCGCATCTCCATGCCGGATGTCGACATCGACTTCGACGAGCGCAGGCGCGGTGAGGTCATCCGGTACGTGACCGAGAAATACGGCGCCGACAAGGTCGCCATGATCGGGACGTACGGAAAGATCAAGGCGAAGAACGCCATCAAGGACTCGGCGCGGGTGCTGGGTTATCCGTACGCGATGGGCGACCGGCTCACCAAGGCCATGCCCGCCGACGTCCTCGGCAAGGGCATCGACCTCAACGGCATCACCGACCCCAAGCACCCGCGCTACAGCGAAGCGGGCGAGATCCGGGGGATGTACGAGAACGAGCCGGACGTCAAGAAGGTCATCGACACGGCAAAGGGTGTCGAGGGTCTGGTGCGGCAGATGGGTGTGCACGCGGCCGGGGTGATCATGTCCAGCGAGACGATCACCGACCATGTGCCGGTCTGGGTCAGGCACACCGACGGCGTCACGATCACGCAGTGGGACTATCCGCAGTGCGAGTCGCTCGGCCTGCTGAAGATGGACTTCCTGGGTCTGCGAAATCTGACCATCATGGACGACGCCGTCAAGATGGTGAAGGCCAACAAGGACATCGATCTCGACCTGCTGTCACTGCCGTTGGACGACCCGAAGACGTACGAACTGCTCTGCCGCGGTGACACGCTCGGTGTGTTCCAGTTCGACGGCGGCCCGATGCGTTCGCTGCTGCGGCTGATGAAGCCCGACAACTTCGAGGACATTTCCGCCGTGTCGGCCCTGTACCGGCCGGGTCCGATGGGAATGAACTCGCACACGAACTACGCGCTGCGCAAGAACGGGCAGCAGGAGATCACCCCGATCCACCCGGAGCTGGAGGAGCCTCTCAAGGAGGTCCTCGGTCTGACCTACGGCCTGATCGTGTATCAGGAGCAGGTGCAGAAGGCCGCGCAGATCATCGCGGGCTACTCGCTCGGCGAGGCGGACATTCTCCGCCGTGTGATGGGCAAGAAGAAGGCCGACGAACTGGCCAAGAATTTCGTCCTGTTCCAGGCCGGTGCCAAGAAGAACAACTTCTCGGACGAGGCGATCCAGGCGCTGTGGGACGTACTGGTCCCGTTCGCGGGATACGCGTTCAACAAGGCGCACTCGTCCGCGTACGGGCTCGTCACCTACTGGACCGCCTATCTCAAGGCGAACTACCCCGCCGAGTACATGGCGGCCCTGCTGACCTCGGTGAAGGACGACAAGGACAAGTCGGCCGTCTATCTCAACGAGTGCCGGCGGATGGGCATCAAGGTGCTGCCGCCGAATGTGAACGAGTCGGTGGCGAACTTCGCCGCGCAGGGCGACGACGTGATTCTCTTCGGGCTGACGGCGGTCCGCAATGTCGGCACGAATGTCGTCGATTCGATCATCCGCTCGCGCAAGGCGAAGGGGAAGTACGCCACGTTCCCCGACTTCCTCGACAAGGTCGAGGCGGTCGTCTGCAACAAGCGCACCGTCGAATCCCTCATCAAGGCCGGCGCCTTCGACGAGATGGGCCACACCCGCAAGGGCCTGGTGGCGCACCACGAGCCGATGATCGACAACGTCGTGCAGGTCAAGCGCAAGGAGGCGGAGGGGCAGTTCGACCTCTTCGGCGGCATGGGCGACAGCGACGACGCCTCGTCCGAACCCGGCTTCGGGCTCGACGTCGAATTCTCGGACGTCGAGTGGGACAAGTCGTACTTGCTCGCGCAGGAGCGCGAGATGCTCGGCCTGTACGTCTCCGACCACCCGCTCTTCGGTATCGAGCACGTCCTGTCCGACAAGTCCGACGCGGCGATCTCGCAGCTCACCGGCGGTGAGCACGCGGACGGCGCGGTGGTCACGATCGGCGGCATCATCTCCGGCCTCCAGCGGAAGATGACCAAGCAGGGCAACGCGTGGGCGATCGCCACCGTGGAGGACCTCGCGGGCTCGATCGAGTGCATGTTCTTCCCCGCCACCTACCAGCTGGTCTCCACCCAACTGGTCGAGGACACCGTCGTCTTCGTCAAGGGCCGGCTCGACAAGCGCGAGGACATCCCGCGTCTTGTCGCCATGGAGCTCCAGGTCCCCGACCTGTCGTCCAGCGGCACGAACGCGCCGGTCACCATCACCATCCCCACGGTGAAGCTCACCCCGCCCATGGTCAGCAGGCTCGGCGAGATCCTCAGCCACCACCGGGGCAACTCGGAGGTGCGCATCAAGCTCCAGGGCGCGCGCAAGACGACGGTGCTGCGGCTCGACCGGCACCGGGTACAGCCCGACCCGGCGCTCTTCGGCGACTTGAAGGTGCTGCTCGGGCCGTCCTGCCTGGCGGGGTAGCGGCGGCGGAAGACGTACGCGGGGAGGGGCACGCCCGGGAGACTGGGCGTGCCCCTCTTTCGCCGGATGCGGCCGATCACCTCGGTCACGCGCCGGTCCGATCCCGTGTCGGACCGATCACCTCGGTCACGCGCCGGACCGGTGGCGCGTCAGTTGTGGCCGAAACGCTTCTCGCGGCCCTTGCGCGCGACGTCGGACGGCGTGACCTGCGTCTGTATCTGCTCGGCCTTGGCCTCCGATGAGGAGGTCGAGGACTGCTCGGCGCCACGCTCGGTGGACGAACGGTCCTGCTGCTTGCCGCGGTCACGGTTCTTGTTCTTGGCCATGGTGCTGCCTCCTGAAGGATGTTGGGGCCAGGGCCGCGACCAGATTCACATATGCCGTGACTCACCGCATTTTGGATCATAGCTGTGCGTAACGGACCATAGTTCGGCCGTCCCTGGGGGTAGCCGGGAGGGACGCGCCACGCCGATGATCCAGTTCCGGCCGTTAAGCCAGTTGCGGTCGGGCAGACTCGAAGGAAACCCGTAGCAACTTCCGATCCCGACGTTCCCGAAAGAGGGTGGAACACGTGGACCGCTGCGTCGTCCTGGTGGACGCCGGTTACCTGCTGGGCGCCGCCGCGAGCCTCCTCGCCGGAGAACCGGCCCGCTCACGGATCACCGTCGACCACGCCGCCCTCATCCAGGGGCTGCGCGAGCGTGCCGAGGCCGATACGGAGCAGCCGCTCCTGCGTATCTACTGGTTCGACGGCGCCCCCGACCGCGTACCGCAGCCCGAACACCGACGGCTGCGCGTCATGTCACGTGTCACCGTCCGGCTCGGCGCCCTGACCCGTAGCGACGGGAGATGGGCACAGAAGGGCGTCGACGCGGCGATGCATGCCGAGCTCACGGAATTGGCCAGAAATCGCGCCTGCTCGGACGTGGTGCTGGTGACCGGTGACGGTGATCTGCTGCCCGGTCTGATGTCCGCGAAGGAGCACGGGGTCGCCGTGCACCTCTGGGCGGTGCAGGCCGCCGACGGTGACTACAACCAGTCCGAGGACCTGGTGGCCGAGGCCGACGAACGCCGGGTGCTCGACCGGGCCTGGATCACCAAGGCCGTACGCGCCAAGGACTTCGGCGGTGTCTGCGCGCCGCCGCCCGCCCCCCGCCCCGAGATCGCCGCGATCCTCTCGGCGCCGCTGCCCGAGTCGGCGCTCGCCGCGTCCGCCGAGCGGGCGGCCGAGGCACAGGCCGCGTCCGCGCGCAACGGCACGGCGCCGGCCACGACGGAGCACGGGCCGGGAGCCGGGCCCGGCCACGAGCACGACCCCGAGACCGCGCACCCGGCCCCCACGGGCGCCAAGGGGGTCCCCACCCCGAAGGACCTCGCCGCCCTGCGCGCACCCGGAGCGCATGCCGCCCCCGCGCCCCCGCCGGGGAACGCGACCCTGCGCTGGTCGTCCGACCGCGGCTGGGTCGAGCGCACGGGCGGCGGAGGCCAGCTCGGGGAGTCGCCCGAGACCGCGTCGCTGCCGACGCTCGCGCAGCTCACCAGCGCCGAGCAGCGCTGGGCCGACCGGGAGGAGGACATCACCACGGTCGGCGGGGACCCCTTCGAGGTGGGCCAGGTGTTCGCCAGACGCTGGATGGAGCGGCTGCCCGACGCGGGCCATGTGCAGAAGCTGTCCACGATGTATCCGCGGATCCCGCACCGTATCGACGGCGAGGTGCTGAGATACGCCGCCCGCTTCGGGCTGCTGGCACACAAGGACGACCAGATCGACGAGCACGACAGGTACGCGATCCGGGCGGGCTTCTGGCGCGAGATCGATGTGCGGGCGGCGGCGGACCGTCCCGCCACCAAGGGCGCGGACCATCCGGCGGCGAAGGGTGACGGAGCGGCGGAGTAGCCCCTGTCCCCGGGGCCCGGTCCGCTCCCGCCCGCCCGTCCCCGCGCCCCCGGGCGGATTCCGGGCAGTTGGACCCCGTAGGCTCGTCTCTTGTGAGTACGGTGTGCGCGGTGCGGGAGCTGGTCAAGACGTACCCCGCCGCGCGCGGCGGACGGGGCACCCCGGCGACCCCCGAGGTGCGCGCCAACGACGGGATCTCCCTGGACGTACGGCAGGGCGAGATCTTCGGACTGCTCGGCCCCAACGGCGCGGGCAAGTCCACCCTCGTACGTCAGCTCACCGGGCTCATGCGGCCCGACTCCGGCAGCGTCGACGTCCTCGGCCACGATCTGGTCGGCCATCCCGAACGCGCCTCCCGCCTCATCGGCTATCTGGGCCAGGAGTCCACCGCGCTCGACGAGTTGACCGTCGGGCTCGCGGCCGAGACCACGGGCCGGCTGCGCGGGCTCGGGCTGAGCGAGGCACGTGCCGAGCGGGACGCGGTCCTCGCGGAACTGGGCCTCGGCGAACTCGCCGGGCGCCCCCTCAAGAAGCTCTCCGGAGGTCAGCGCCGGATGGCCTGCTTCGCGGCGACGCTGGTGGGCGACCGGCCCGTGCTCGTCCTGGACGAGCCCACCACCGGTATGGACCCGGTCGCCAGACGCGCCGTCTGGGCGGCTGTCGACCGCCGCCGGGCCGAACGCGGCGCGACGGTGCTGCTCGTCACCCACAACGTCATCGAGGCGGAGACCGTCCTCGACCGGGTCGCGGTGCTGGACCGGGGCAAGGTCATCGCCTGCGACACCCCGTCCGGGCTGAAGGAACAGGTCGCGGGCGAGGTGCGGCTCGAACTCGTCTGGCGCGAACGCGCCCCGCTCGACGTCCCCGAGGTCGCTGCCCTGCGCGGC
Source organism: Streptomyces sp. NPDC058653 (assembly GCF_042716895.1). Classification (NCBI taxonomy): domain Bacteria; kingdom Bacillati; phylum Actinomycetota; class Actinomycetes; order Kitasatosporales; family Streptomycetaceae; genus Streptomyces; species Streptomyces sp. NPDC058653. Next base: position 217,767 of record NZ_JBHXRM010000006.1, read on the forward strand.
TCCGCCCAGGAGTCCGGCCGCCGCTGGGTGCTGCGCCTCGCCCCCGACGAGGCGCGCGCCGCGGTCGCGGCGGTGACCGGCGGTGCCGCCTTCGCGGCGCTGGACGACTTCACGCTGGCCACGCCGAGCCTGGAGGATGTCTATCTGGCGCTCGGCGGCCGGACACAGGGGCTGGTGAAGACGTGAGCCCGAACGACTCCGGATGTACGGCTCCGACGCCCGCCCCGCACGCCACCGGGGGCCGCGCCGCCCATCGCGTCCCCGCCGTCGCGGGCGGGTGGAACGGGCCCGTACCCACGGGGCGTTCGTCGCGTTCGGGGCGTGTGGCACGCTGGTCCCGGTCGGCGCCGTACGCCACTGGTCGTACCCGCCCCCGTCCGTCCGCACCGAACAGGAGCTGCGCCAGGTGAGCATCGTGCCCGCGGAGGCCGTCGGCCGGCAGAGCCGGCCGGCACCGGACACCCGTGCCGTGAGCGACGGAGCCGACGGGGCGCCCGCGGTGCTCGCGCCGCGCGCGCGGCTGCTGCCCTCGCTCGCCGCCGTGTACCGGGCGCAGCTGTCGCGGGCCCGGGTCGCCCGGATCCCGCTGCTCTTCGTGGCCACCTTCCAGTCCGTCGGGATCATGATCCTGATGCGCGGTGTCGTCGACGGCGGCGCCGAGGCGCGGGCCGTGGTGGCCGGGTCGAGCGTGCTCGTCGTGGCCTTCGTCGCGCTCAACCTGCTCGCCCAGTACTTCGGCCAGCTCCGGGCCACCGGCGGTCTCGACCACTACGCCACCCTGCCCGTGCCGCCCGCCGCCGTGGTGCTGGGCACGGCCGGGGCGTACGCCTCCTTCACCGTGCCGGGCACCGCCGTCACCGCGGTCACCGGCAGTCTGCTCTTCGACCTGCCGCTCACGCGTCTGTGGGTCCTGGTCGCCGTCATCCCGCTCGCGGGCGCCGCGCTGGCCGGGCTCGGGGCGGCGCTGGGGCTGCTCGCGCCCCGCCAGGAGGTGGCCACGCTGCTCGGGCAGCTGGGCATGTCCGCCGCGCTGCTGCTGGGTGTGCTGCCCGCCGACCGGCTGCCGGGGCCGATCACGTACGCCCGTGACCTGCTGCCGTCCACGTACGGTGTGGAGGCCCTGGCCCGTACCTTCGACCGGCACCCGGACTGGCCGACCGTCGCTCTCGACCTGGCGGTCTGCGCGGGTGTCGGTGTCGTCTCCCTGGCCGTGGCGACGTGGGCGTACAGGCGTGCCGCGGTCCGATGAGGCACTGCCGGGCCATGCCTGGCACGATGGCGGGGTGACAGCACCTCTGACGCCGCCCCACCAGCCCCCGAACGAGGACCCCTGGCAGAAAGCCCAGGGCGCGGGGTCCACGGCCTACCACGCCGCCGACGCGGCGGACCGGACCGAGACCAGGACCGAGCTGAAACAGGCCGCCGTCCTGACGCTGGCCCTGGCTGTCTCCGGCGCCCTGATGGGACTGCTCTGGCTCTGGCTGTCACCCCGGGTGCCGCTGATCGCCGGTGAGTCGGCCGTGTTCCTGAAGGACACGGAGGGCGAGGAGGCGATCGGCGCGGACGGCACGTTCGTGCTGCTGGCGCTGGGATTCGGGGTGGTCAGCGCGGCCCTGGTCTTCCTCTTCCGCCGGCGCGGCGGCGTCCCGCTGGTCGTGGGCCTGGCGCTGGGCGGGCTGCTCGCCTCCGGGCTCGCCTGGCTGGTCGGCTGGAGTCTGGGCCCGGACGACGTGGTCGCGCAGGCGCGCGCGGCGGGGGAGGGCGCGACGTTCGACGCACCCCTGGAGCTGAACGCGCGGGGCGCGCTGCTGGCCTGGCCGGTCGCGGCGATGGTGGTGCACCTGGGGCTGACGGCGCTGTTCGGTCCGCGCGACCCGGAGCCGGAGTGGGTGCCCTTCGGGGCGCCGTATCTGCCGGGTGACCGGGAGGACGGGCCGGAGGGCGGACACTGACGGACCCCGTCGCGGGCCGTCAGACCTTGGCGATCGGGGCGAGCGTCGCCGATGTCAGGGACGTCAGGTCCGAGGGGGACAGTTCGACCTCCAGACCTCGGCGGCCCGCCGACACACAGACCGTCGCGTGGCTTCCCGCCGAGGCGTCGAGCACCGTACGGAGCCGTTTGCGCTGGCCCAGTGGCGAGATGCCGCCGCGTACGTAACCCGTGGTGCGCTCCGCCGCCGCCGGGTCCGCCATCGTCGCCCGCTTGCCGCCCACGGCGGCGGCCAGCGCCTTGAGGTCGAGCGAACCGGAGACCGGGACGACCGCCACCGTCAGCTCGCCGTCGACCTCGGCGACCAGCGTCTTGAACACCCGGTCCGCCGGGACCCCCAGGGCCGCCGCGGCCTCCTCGCCGTACGAGGGGGCCGCCGGATCGTGCTCGTACGCGTGCAGCGTGAACTCCGCCTTCGCCGCCGTCAGCGCCACCGTCGCCGGGGTGGAGCCGGTGGCCTTCTTCGTCTGCTTCTTCGCCAAGGGACGTGTTCCTCGCGTCGGTTGAGGAGCCGGAAGGACAGGAGGGCGCGGTGGGCGCTCAGTTCGGGCTCGTCGGGGAGCGGGTGAGGTCCACGGCCGGCAGCGACGGCAGATGCCGGATCACCGCCGTCTCGGCGCGCAGCAGTTTCAGCTCCTCCCGCAGCCGCGACACGGTGTCCGGGGCCTGGAGCAGCCGCTGTTTGGCCGGGATGTCCAGGACCGCCGCCGCGGCCACCAGATACGAGACGACGGACGGCTCCTCGGGCAGGTCGTCGCCGGTCGACAGCGACCGCTCACGCGCGCCCGCCAGCCGCTTCTGGTAGTTGCGGAACGCCCGCAGGACGCCTTCGGCGAGCGCTCCCGCCCCCTCGCCCGAGTCCTCCTCGATCGCCTCGACCTCGGCGCTCAGATAGGGCCCGCTCGTGTCGACGGAGAGCAGCCGGACGCGGCTGGTGCCGGTGCCCAGCACCTCGAAACTGCCGTCGGGGCGTTCGCGGATGGTGGTCGCGTCGGCGACGCAGCCCACCGGGTGGAAGGCCTTGAGCGGCTCGGTGCCGAAGCCCGCCGCGGGGCCGCGCTCCGGCAGTGATGTGGGATCGGGCATGCCGGACGCGGTCGGCGCGACCTCGTGCCCGTCTCGGATGGCGACCACGACGAAGCGTCGCGGTTCGGACTCGTCTGTCTTGAGCAGGTCGCGCATCATGGCGCGATACCGCTCCTCGAAGATGTTCAGGGGCATGACGAGGCCCGGGAACAACACCGCGTTCAGCGGGAAGAGAGGGAGATGTGCGGTGGTCACAACGCTCAAGCGTAATGGCCGCGCGGGCGCCCTCGGTCTGTCCGGTTCCACAACGGCATCCCGGAGGCCACCTGGAGCCGTACACCGTCGCGTGTCTCCAGGAACTGACCCAGTGGATCGTCGGTCAGCGACGTCCACGGAAACGACGTGGCGTACGGGCCGATCAGCCGGAACTGTTCCAGCGCCTCGTCCCATCGGTGCCGCCTGACCAGCACGTACGCCAGCAGATTCCGCACCTCCGCCGGCCAGGGGTCGCCCACCACGTACACGGACGACAGCAGGATCGCCTGGTCGCAGGCCGCGTCGATCCGGTCCGTCGTCAGGGAGGTGAGGTCGTCGCCCAGCAGCCGGCTGAAGGCGGCCCGCATCGGAAGTGCCTTCACGAGTGACCCGGGCAGCGCGTCCTCGGCGGCCTGTTCGGCGAAGTCGAAGCACTCCTGGTGCGAACCGTGCCACTGGCCGGAGAGGTACTGGAGCGCCGCGACATGGCAGCCGTAGTGGTGCGAGGAGCGGCGCACCGCCTCCTCCCACAGCGACTCGAAGGCCAGGTGGCCCGCGTGCGTGCCGCGCGCGTGGTCGAGCGCGATCCGCCACGGCACCGGGTCGCGCGGGTCGCCGTCGGCCGCCGCGTCGATCAACGGGCCCAGGTCGCGCAGCAACTCGACGCGGGCCGGGGACTCCCAGGCCTTGCGCACCCCGAGTTCGGCCCTGACGACGAGCGCGTCCGGGTCGCCGGGCGAGGCGGCGAGCCAGTGGGCGAGCCATTCGTGGCGGTTGTGGGCGAAGGCGGCGAGCCGCGTCACATAGCGGTCGCGGTCCTCCCACTCGGCGGATTCGCGCGTGGACGCCAGCAGCTTCGCCGCGTGCTCGTACTCGCCCAGGGCGGCGGAGACGAGCGCCGGGGCGAGCCGGTCGTCGGGGGCGTCGAGCAGTACCGCGTCGTCCGGCGGCAGCCCCTCGGCGAGCCGCGGGGTGTGCCGGAGCATGCGCGCGGTGCTGATCAGGGCGCGAATCAATGACATGGTGCGGACCATTGAAAACCGCAGGTCGCAGGGGCGCCAGAGGGCATATGTGAAGCTTTGGTGGGGGGTGAAAGGTTGTCTTCGGGCAGGTCAAGGGAGAGCAAAGAAAGCAGGCGAGCCCTGTGTCAGCCGCGACGCAAGAGGCGTGAAGCACCTGCTGCGACTGTTGTGGCGAGGATCCAGCCGAGCAGGATCATCACCGCCGCGAGCCACTGCCAGCCGCCCTCCGGCCGCCAGTGCCCGTCCTGGCCCAGATCGATCACCGGCACCAGCAGATCCAGGACGTAGAGGGCCGGATTCCACGCCGCGTGCTCCTCGGACTTGATCGGATCCGGGGGGTGCCGCGCGAAGACGAACGTGCCCGCCGCCCACAGCATGGCCATCCACAGCGCCGCCCGGCCCGGCCGGTAGCCGTACGCCACCGTCCAGTCCTGGATGAAGCCCCACACCTTCCCCGCGACCGGCAGCGTCTCGCGCCGCCGGCGCTGCTTGGCGAGCAGCACCTCGCGGGCGTCGGCGTCCTCGCCGCTGTTGCGCATCACCTGCGCGAGGCGTTCGTACGGCTCCGGTGAGTACTCCGGGGTCGCCGAGTCCAGCCACTCCAGCCGCCGGTTGAGCGGGAAATGACCGGACGGCACCACGTTCTCGTAGACGAAACCGCCCATCGCCAGACCGCCGGGGCCCGGCCAGCTCGTGGAGAGGTCCATCAAGGTGATGATCTTGGCGCCGTTCAGCACGACCCGGCCCTCCAGCGGGCGCTCGCACTGGAAGCGCAGCTCCGTCGCCGTGATCCGGCGCAGCGACAGCTCCTCGCCCGGCGACATCAGGAAACGGGCCTGGTGCAGGTCGATCGTGTCGCCGAACCTGCCGTCGTCCAGCCGCACCCCGCCGTAGCACTCGAAGCGCCGGATCTCCGTGCCCGGCGGCAGCGACGCGGGACTGGCCCTGTTGCCGGTGTAGACCGTGCCGTACGGCGGGGTGGAGTTGGCGTTGCCCGTCGCGATGCTCACCACCGCGCCCGTCAGGTAGAGCGAGCGCTCCACGGTCAGCTGCGGCGCGTTGAGCGCGCGGCGCTCGCCCGCCGCGCGCAGCCGGCTGCCGCGCAGCATCAGCGAGCCGCCGACCTTCGAGCCGCGCAGACTGAACTCCCCGTGCGTCTCTATCTGTTCGGCCTGGAGATCCTGGCCGACCGACATCCCGTCGGCGGCTATCGACCGGTTGCCGCTGTCCGGCCGGACCGATATCTGGCTGATCAGCAGGTCCGTGCCGATCTGCGCGTCGGTGAGCCGGATACCGCGCGCGACCTGGCAGCGCGGCAGATGCAGATCTCCCTCCGTGCGCAGCCGGGCCGCCTCCAGCCGCGGGATCACACAGCCCACCAGCCGCAACGTGGTGAAGTGGCACTCCGGCAGGACCAGTTCCCGCTCGAAGCGGCAGTAGGTCAGCTCCACGTACGGCTCGACATTGCCGCCCGCCAGATCCAGCGACCCGCTGATGTAGGCCCCGCGCAGCTTGAGCGCGGCGACCCTCCCGGGGCGCGCCGACGGACCGCTGAGGAGCAGCAGCGCGACCACCCGGGCGCGCACGCTGCGGTGTTCGCCCCAGGGGCCTGCCGCGGCCGGATCGTTGAGCAGTGGACTCGGCACGCTCAGGTCGTAGGTGCTGCCGTTCCGGAACGCCTGCCACATGCCGAGTTCTGTGGCCGAGAGCCAGTCCGGAGCTTCGTCGTCGTGCGGCTCGGACACTGCCGCGCCTCTCTTCCCCGTTTGCCGTGCCGTGCTGCGCGCCGTACCTCGATGGGTGCCCTACCGCGTGCTCCGTCGTGGTGCCGTCGTGCGCTGTCGTCGTACTCAGTCGTCGTGTGACTCCCGGGCAGCCGTCGCCGTACGGGGCTGCTGTTGTGGGGTCGTACGAATGTCCTTCCCTCTGAGTGACCGATTGAACGCCAATCGTCAACATTAGTAGCCGTGAGTGACATTCAGGGCTCATATCAGCCAGTGATACGGGCGACCGGAGGCCGGATCAGGTCTGCGAGAATTGACCGCGTGATCTCACGAATCGATCTGCGCGGCGACGCCCTTCCCGAGGGCGGCGCCCTGCGCGACCTGCTGCCCCGAGCCGACTTCGACGTGGCGGCCGCCCTGGACAAGGTGCGCCCCATCTGCGAGGACGTACGGCATCGTGGCACGGCGGCGCTGATCGAGTACGCGGAGCGGTTCGACGGCGTGACGCTGGACCGGGTACGGGTCCCCGCCGAGGCCCTCCGCCGGGCCCTGGACGCCCTCGATCCCGCCCTGCGGGCCGCGCTGGAGGAGTCGGTCAGGAGGGCCCGTACCGTCCACCGCGCGCAGCGACGCTCCGCGCACACCACACAGGTCGTGCCCGGTGGCACGGTCACCGAGAAGTGGGTGCCCGTCGGCCGCGTCGGGCTCTACGCGCCCGGCGGACGCGCGGTCTACCCGTCCTCCGTGATCATGAACGTGGTCCCGGCCCAGGAGGCGGGCGTCGGCTCGATCGCCCTCGCGTCGCCACCCCAGAAGGAGTTCGACGGCCTGCCGCACCCGACGATCCTGGCCGCCTGCGCGCTGCTGGGCGTCGACGAGGTGTACGCCGCCGGCGGCGCCCAGGCCGTCGCGATGTTCGCGTACGGCACGAGCGGCCCCGACGGCTGCCCGCCCGCCGACATGGTCACCGGCCCCGGCAACATCTGGGTCACCGCCGCCAAGCGCTACTTCGCGGGCCGTATCGGCATCGACACCGAGGCCGGCCCGACCGAGATCGCCGTCCTCGCCGACGCCACCGCCGATCCGGTGCACGTGGCGTCCGACCTGATCAGCCAGGCCGAACACGACCCGCTCGCCGCCGCCGTCCTGGTCACCGACTCCCTCGAACTCGCCGACGCGGTCGAGCGGGAGCTGGCGCCGCAGACCGCCGCCACCAAGCACGTCGAGGAGCGCATCGCACCCGCCCTCGCCGGCAGGCAGTCCGCGATCGTGCTGGTCGACGGAGTCGAGGAGGGCCTGCGGGTCGTCGACGCGTACGGCGCCGAGCACCTGGAGGTGCAGACCGCCGACGCCGCGGACGTCGCCGCCCGGGTCCGCAACGCGGGCGCGATCTTCGTCGGGCCCTACGCGCCCGTCTCGCTCGGCGACTACTGCGCCGGCTCCAACCACGTCCTGCCGACCGGCGGTTGCGCCTGCCACTCCTCCGGTCTCTCCGTCCAGTCCTTCCTGCGCGGCATCCACATCGTCGACTACACGCGGGACGCGCTCGCCGATGTCGCCCACCATGTCGTGACGCTCGCCGAGGCCGAGGACCTGCCCGCGCACGGCGCCGCCGTCAAGGCGCGTTTCGGCTGGAAAGTGCCGTCGCCCCGGGCGATCACGGAGGAGGTGCCCGAGGCGTGACGAACATCGACGACCTCCCCGTACGCGACGAACTGCGCGGCAAGTCCCCCTACGGGGCGCCCCAGTTGGACGTCCCCGTCCACCTCAACACCAACGAGAACCCTTACCCGCTGCCCGAACCGCTCGTCGAGCGGATCACCGAGCGGGTCCGCGAGGCCGCCCGCGGCCTCAACCGCTACCCCGACCGGGACGCGGTCGAACTCCGCACCCGGCTGGCCGCCTATCTCCGCCGCACCGCCGGGGACCTCCCGCTGACCGCCGCCCACGTGTGGGCGGCCAACGGCTCCAACGAGGTCATCCAGCAGCTGCTCCAGACCTTCGGCGGCCCCGGCCGTACCGCGATCGGCTTCGAGCCCTCGTACTCGATGCACAACCTCATCGCGCGCGGCACCAGCACCGGCTGGATCTCCGGCCCGCGCAACGAGGACTTCACCATCGACACCGGCGCCGCCGAGCGGGCGATCACCGAGCACCGCCCCGACGTCGTCTTCATCACCACCCCCAACAACCCCACGGGCACCGCCGTCGACGCCGCGACCGTCGTCCGGCTGTACGACGCGGCGCAGGCCGCCCGGCCGTCACTGGTCGTCGTCGACGAGGCCTACGTGGAGTTCAGCCACCACCCCTCGCTCCTGCCGCTGCTCGCCGGCCGGCCGAACCTCGTCGTGTCCCGCACGATGTCCAAGGCCTTCGGCGCCGCCGGACTGCGCCTCGGCTATCTCGCCGCCGACCCCGCCGTGGTCGACGCGGTGCAGCTCGTACGCCTGCCGTACCACCTGTCCGCGGTCACCCAGGCCACCGCGCTCGCCGCGCTGGAGCACACCGATACGCTGCTCGGATACGTCGAACTGCTCAAGGGCGAGCGGGACCGGCTGGTCACCGAGTTGCGGGCGATGGGCTTCGAGGTCACCGAGTCGGACGCCAACTTCGTCCAGTTCGGGGTCTTCGACGACGCGGGGCGGGCCTGGCGGACGATCCTCGACCAGGGCGTGCTGGTGCGCGACAACGGCGTCCCCGGCCGACTGCGGGTCACGGCGGGCACCCCGTCCGAGAACGACGCGTTCCTCGACGCGGTACGTACATTGACGAAGGAGCAGAGCGCATGAGCCGTATCGGCCGCGTGGAACGAACCACCAAGGAGACCTCGGTCGTTGTCGAGCTCGACCTCGACGGCACGGGCAAGGTCGAGGTGTCGACCGGCGTCGGCTTCTACGACCACATGCTCGACCAGCTCGGCAGGCACGGCCTCTTCGACCTCACGGTCAAGACCGAGGGCGATCTGCACATCGACTCGCACCACACCATCGAGGACACCGCCCTCGCGCTCGGCGCCGCCTTCAGGCAGGCGCTCGGCGACAAGGTCGGCATCCACCGCTTCGGCAACTGCTCCGTCCCGCTGGACGAGTCGCTCGCCCAGGTCACCGTGGACCTCTCCGGCCGCCCCTATCTGGTGCACAGCGAGCCCGAGAACATGGCCCCGATGATCGGCGGCTACGACACGACGATGACCCGGCACATCCTGGAGTCGTTCGTGGCCCAGGCCCAGATCGCGCTGCACGTCCACGTCCCGTACGGGCGCAACGCGCACCACATCGTCGAGTGCCAGTTCAAGGCGCTGGCCCGCGCGCTGCGGTACGCGAGCGAACGCGATCCGCGCGCCGTCGGCATCCTCCCGTCCACGAAGGGCGCGCTCTAACTCCATGACAGGTCTCAACACCATCCTGATCGTCCTCGGCCTGTTCCTGGCCGGCGGCGTCTACTCCTTCGCCAAGCAGAAACAGCCCACGGGCGTCGTCGTCCTGCTCGGCATCTGCTCCGCGCTCTGTCTCCTCGCGGGTATCCTCCGTATCCAGGGGCTCTGGGAATGACCAAGAACGTCGTCATCCTCGACTACGGCTTCGGCAACGTCCGTTCGGCCGAGCGCGCCGTCGCGCGCGCCGGGGCGGACGTCGAGATCACCCGTGACTTCGACAAGGCGATGAACGCCGACGGGCTGATCGTCCCCGGCGTCGGCGCCTTCTCCGCCTGTATGGAGGGGCTCCGCGCGGCGCGCGGGGACTGGATCGTCGGCCGCCGGCTCGCGGGCGGCCGTCCCGTCCTCGGCATCTGCGTCGGCATGCAGATCCTCTTCGAGCGCGGCATCGAGCACGGCGTGGAGACCGAAGGGCTCGACGAGTGGCCGGGCACCGTGGGACCGCTCGTCGCCCCGACCGTCCCCCACATGGGATGGAACACCGTGGAGGCACCGGAGGACAGCCGGCTCTTCGCCGGGCTCGACGCCGGTGAGCGCTACTACTTCGTGCACTCGTACGCCGTCCACGACTGGACCCTCGAAGTCACCAACCCCAAGATCCGCGCTCCGAAGGTCACCTGGTCCCGGCACGGCGAGCCGTTCGTGGCCGCCGTGGAGAACGGGGCACTGTGGGCCACGCAGTTCCACCCCGAGAAGTCCGGCGACGCCGGAGCCCAGCTGCTGTCCAACTGGATCGGAACCTTCTGATGTCCGGCACACCCTCCTCCCCCTCCCCGAAGAGGCTCGAACTCCTCCCCGCCGTCGACGTGCGCGCCGGCCAGGCCGTGCGGCTCGTGCACGGCGAGTCGGGCTCCGAGACCAGTTACGGCTCACCGCTGGAGGCCGCGCTCGCCTGGCAGAGCGCGGGCGCCGAGTGGCTGCATCTCGTGGACCTCGACGCGGCGTTCGGCACCGGCGACAACAGGGACCTGGTCGCCGGGATCACCGGCGCCATGGACATCAAGGTCGAACTCTCCGGCGGTATCCGCGACGACGCCTCGCTCACCGCCGCGCTCGCCACCGGCTGTACGCGGGTCAACCTCGGTACGGCGGCGCTGGAGACGCCCGAGTGGGCGGCCAAGGCCATCGCCGAGCACGGCGACAGGATCGCGATCGGCCTCGACGTACGCGGCACGACACTGCGCGGGCGCGGCTGGACCAGCGTCGGCGGTGACCTGTGGGAGACGCTGGCCCGCTTCGACGAGGCCGGCTGCGCGCGGTACGTCGTCACCGACATCGCCAAGGACGGCACTCTCGAGGGGCCCAACCTGGAGCTGCTGAAGAGCGTCTGCGCCGCCACCGACCGGCCGGTCGTCGCCTCTGGCGGCGTCTCCTCGCTCGCGGACCTGCGCGCGATCGCCTCGCTGGTGGAGGCGGGCGTCGAGGGCGCGATCGTCGGAAAGGCCCTGTACGCGAAGGCCTTCACGCTGGAAGAGGCGCTCGCGGAGGTGTCCCGATGAGCGAGACCCACGCGAACGCGGGCACGGAGTCGGGCGGCGCGGCGGGCACCGAGGCGGGCGCGAGCACGAACGCCGGCGCGGCCGACGGGGTGCGCCGCATCGCCTCGGACGGACCCTGGGAGGACGCCTACGGCTACTCCCGCGCGGTCGAACTGCCCGGTGGTCTCGTCCTCGTCTCCGGCTGCACCTCGGTCGTCGACGGACGGATCGCCGAGGGCGGCCCCTACGAGCAGGCCGTCACCGCCTTCGGCGTCGCCGTCAAGGCCCTGCGCGACCTCGGCCTCGGCCCCGAGCACGTCGTCCGCACCCGGATGTATCTGACGCACGCCGGGGACGCCGACGACGTCGGGCGCGCGCACAAGGAGGCGTTCGGTGCCGCACGGCCCGCCGCCCTGATGGTCGTCGTCGCCGGGCTCATCGACCCCAGCCTGGTCGTCGAGGTCGAGGTGGAGGCCTTCCGCGCACCCTCCGGAGGCCCGGCATGAGCCTCGCCGTCCGAGTCATCCCCTGTCTGGACGTGGACAACGGCCGGGTCGTCAAGGGCGTCAACTTCCAGAACCTGCGCGACGCCGGTGACCCCGTCGAGATGGCCAGGCTGTACGACGCCGAGGGCGCCGACGAGCTCACCTTCCTCGACATCACCGCCTCGTCGGGGAACCGCGAGACCACGTACGACGTGGTGCGCCGCACCGCCGAGCAGGTCTTCATCCCGCTCACGGTCGGCGGCGGGGTCCGCACCCCCGAGGACGTCGACAAGCTGCTGCGGGCGGGCGCCGACAAGGTCGGCGTCAACACCGCCGCGATCGCCCGCCCGGACCTCCTCCGGGAGATCGCCGAGCGCTTCGGCCGCCAGGTGCTCGTCCTGTCGGTCGACGCGCGGCGTACGCCGGAGGGCACCTTCGAGGTCACCACGCACGGCGGCCGCCGGGGCACCGGCATCGACGCCGTGGAGTGGGCGCACCGCGCGGCCGAACTGGGCGCGGGGGAGATCCTGCTGAACTCGATGGACGCGGACGGCACCAAGGACGGGTACGACACGGAGATGATCGCGGCCGTACGCGCGCGGGTGAGCGTTCCGGTCATCGCCTCGGGAGGCGCGGGCACCCTCGCCCACTTCCCGCCGGCCGTCGACGCCGGCGCGGACGCCGTACTGGCCGCCTCGGTCTTCCACTTCGGCGATCTGCGGATCTCCCAGGTCAAGAAGGAGCTGCGGGACACGGGTCACGCGGTGCGCTGAGCACCCCCGTATCCGCGGTAGTCGGATCTACGTACGCGAGCCGCCCCGGAACGATCCGTTCCGGGGCGGCTTTGCGTCAACACGCGTGAACCCACCGGTGCGCGGAGCGGGTTGGCGGGGGATGGTGCTGGGGTCACCCGCCAGTCCGCTTCCACCGAGAGGACCCCCCTCGTGCAGCAGCTCTCCACCGGCGACAGCGCCGCGGGCCGCGCTCGCCCCGTCTCTCGTTCGCGTTCCCGGTCGCGCTCGCATGCCCCGTTCCGCGCCTGGAGCCTCGCGCTGACCACCGGCGCCGCGACCGCCGCCCTGTTCGGCGGGCTCGTCCCCGGAGCCCAGGCGGCCCCCGCGCCCGGGGCGCTCGCCGCCAACCCCTACGAGCGCGGCCCCGACCCCACCGTCTCCAGCATCGAGGCGGCCCGTGGTTCGTACGCGGTCTCGCAGACCGCCGTCTCCTCCGGCAGCGTCAGCGGCTTCGGGGGCGGCACCATCTACTACCCCACCTCCACGGCGGACGGCACCTTCGGCGCGGTGGCGATCGCCCCCGGGTTCACCGCCACCCAGTCCAGCATGGCGTGGCTCGGTCCCAGACTCGCCTCACAGGGCTTCGTCGTCTTCACCATCGACACGCTCTCCACGCTCGACCAGCCGGCCTCACGGGGCCGTCAACTCCTCGCCGCGCTCGACCACTTGAGCCAGAACAGCACGGTGCGCGGCCGGATCGACGCGTCCCGGCTCGGCGTCATGGGCCACTCGATGGGCGGCGGGGGTTCGCTGGAGGCGGCCAAGACCCGTACGTCGCTGAAGGCGGCGATCCCGCTGACCGGCTGGAACACGGACAAGACCTGGCCCGAGCTGCGGACGCCGACCCTCGTCGTCGGCGCGGACGGCGACACGGTCGCCCCCGTGGCCACGCACTCGGAGCCGTTCTACGAGTCGCTGCCCGGCTCGCTCGACAAGGCCTATCTGGAGCTCAACGGCGCCACGCACTCCGCGCCCAGCTCGTCGAACACGACGATCGCCAAGTACAGCGTCTCCTGGCTGAAGCGGTTCATCGACGACGACACCCGCTTCGAACAGTTCCTCTGCCCGCTGCCCCGGCCGAGCGCCACCATCGAGGAGTACCGGGGGAGTTGTCCGCTCGGCTGACCTCGACCGCCCGGCGCCGACCCCGTACACGACTCAAGGCCCCCGCACCGGGCACGGTGCGGGGGCCCTCCGCTGCCCGCGCCGAATCCGCAGGATTTATTGCGCAACTAATGTTGCGCAACTTTCCTTGCGTATCTACCGTGGACCGTATGACAGCGAAGGAATCGCGCCGAATCGACGACCTGGCCACCCTCAAGGCGTTCGGCCACCCCCTGCGGATGAAGCTCTACCGCGCGCTCTACGTCGCCCGCACCGCCACCGCGTCGCAGCTCGCCGAGCAGGTCGACGAGGCCGTCTCGCTCATCAGCTACCACCTGCGCAGACTCGCCGACTACGGCCTGATCGAGGAGGCGCCGGCGCAGGGGCGGGACGGGCGCGAGCGCTGGTGGCGGCCGGCGTCCGAAGGGCTGAGCTTCCGCGACGAGGACTTCCGGGACGCGCCCGAGGCCGTCGCCGCACACGCGGCCGTGGGACGCCTGTCGTTCGAACAGCGCTCGGACCTCTACCGGAGCTACCTCGACGCCCAGTCGGGCTGGGCGCCGGAGTGGCGCGGCGCCTCGTTCAGCAGCGAGTACCTGGCGCGCCTCACCGCCGGACAACTCGCCGGGCTCGGCGCCGAGATGCACGAACTGGTCAAGCGGTACGAGGAGTTGGGCCGGGCCGCCGAGGAGGCGGGCGACACGGAAGGGCGCGAGAACGTCGCCCTGCACCTGTACGGATTCCCCTTCCGCCAGTGACCCCGCACGCGCTCACCGCCCTTCGAGCGGAACCCGCACCGCGCACACCGCCCGCACCCTTCGACGGAAGGTCCGCGTCCTCATGTCCGCGCTCCCGGCCGTTCCCGTAACCGCGGTACGAGCCCCCTCCGCCGTCCCCGAGCGTCCCGCGCACCGCGACCCGAACGTCCTGCGCTGGCTCGCCGCCTACACCCTGTCGATGGTCGGCGACAGCGTCTACTACATGGCGCTTGCCTGGGCCGCCACCCGTTCCGGCGGCCCCACCCAGGCCGGCCTCGTGCTCGCCCTCGGCGCCGTGCCACGCGCTGTCCTGATGCTCGGCGGGGGAGTGCTCGCCGACCGGTGGGGCCCGCGCCGCGTCGTCATCGGGAGCGACGCCGCGCGCTGCGCCGTGATCCTCGCCGTCGCGGTGGTCCTGTTCCTCTCCGCGCCCGGGCTCTGGCTGCTGATCGCCGTGGCCCTGGTCTTCGGTGTCGTGGACGCCCTGTTCCTGCCCGCCGTCGGCGCCCTGCCGCCACGGATCACCGCCCCCGGGCAGCTCACCAGGGTCCAGGGGCTGCGCGGCCTCGCCGCGCGCGTGGCCAATGTGACCGGGGCGCCGATCGGCGGGCTCCTCGTCGCGTTCGGCGGCTCGGCGGCGGCCTTCGCGGCGGCGGGCGCGCTCTTCGCCGTGTCACTGGTCCTGCTCGTCGCCGTACGCGTCGCCCCCCTGCCCACCGACGGAGCGGCCCACACCGGGTCCACCGGCGCCCGGGGCGAACTCGCCGACGGGCTGCGCCATATCCGCCGCAGCCGCGTCCTCGGCCCGCTGATGCTCGTCATCGCCCTCAGCGAGCTGGGCTTCGTCGGCCCGCTCAACCTCGGGCTCGTCCTGCTCGCCGAGCACCGGGGCTGGGGCGCGAGCGGCATGGGCTGGATCGTCGCCGCCTTCGGCACCGGCGCGGGCGGGGCCTCGCTGCTGCTGGCGGTACGCGGCCGGATACCGCGCGCGGGCCTCGTCCTGTGCCTCTCCGTCGTCGCCGGCGCGTTCGCCGTCGCCGCCCTCGCCTTCGTGCCCACCCTCGCCCTCGCCGCCGTCGCGGGCCTCCTCGTCGGGCTGCTCGCCGGATTCGGCGGCGGACTCTGCGGGGCGCTGACCCAGACCGTCACCGAACCCGCGTACCTCGGTCGGGTGACATCCGTCTCGACGCTCTTCACCCTCGGCATCGCGCCACTGAGCTACCCGGTGACCGGCGCCGCCGTCGGGCTCTGGGGCACCGGCCCGGTCTTCGTCGTCAGCGCCGTGATCTGCGCGGCGGGCGGCGCGCTGGGCCTCGCCTTCGCGGGCCTGCGCCGCGCCGGACTCCCCGGCGCCGAGCCGTCTCGCGCCGAGCCGCCCCGGGCCGGACTCCCCGGCGCCGAGCCGCCTCGCGCCGAACCGCCCCGCTCGTGAGTCGTCGGGCCCGGGCTACATCCCGAGCTTCGCCCGCTGGACCTTGTCGACCGCGTCCTTGTCGCCCTCCACCTCCACCCGGGCCGCCTCCTGCCGCCCGAGGACGAACAGCAGCAGCTCGCCCGGCTCCCCGGTGACCGTCACGACCGGAGAGCCCCGGTGCGCCACCGCCGTCTGGCCGTCCGGGCGGCGCAGCACCAGACCCGCCGGCGACCTGCGGCCCATCATCCGGGCGCCCTTCTCCAGCCGCCCCCACAGGGAGTTGGAGAAGACCTTGTCGAGCTCGCGGGGCGTCCAGTCGGGCTGCGCCCGCCGTACGTCCTCGGCGTGTATGTAGTACTCCACCGTGTTCGCCGCCTCGTCGAGCTGCTTGATCCCGAAGGGGGACATCCGGGGCGGCCCCGAACGGATGAGCTGGATCAGCTCCTCGTACGGCTTCGCCACGTACTCGCCCTGCACCCGCTCCAGCCGGGCCCTGAGCGGTCCGATCACCGATCCGCCCGCCGCGTCCGGACGGCGCTCACGCACCACCACATGGGCCGCGAGATCACGCGCGGTCCATCCGTCGCACAGGGTCGGGGCATCCGGTCCCACCGACTCCAACAGGTCGGCGAGCAGGAGTCGTTCACGCTTCGCATGGGTCGACATACCCGCCAGCGTACGACCGCCGCCCACCGTCCGCCCAGTGGACGCCGGGGCCGCCCATCGGACACGCGCGGCACAATGGGCCCATGACCAGCGCGACCGGGGGCCCGGCCCCCGCCAGTGGCCTCGACCCCGCCATCGCCGCCCGGCTCAAGCGCGGGGCCGACGGGCTGATTCCGGCCGTTGCCCAGCAGTACGACACGGGCGAGGTGCTGATGCTCGGCTGGATGGACGACGAGGCCCTGCACCGCACCCTGACCACCGGGCGCGGCACCTACTGGTCCCGCAGCCGCCGCGAGTACTGGGTCAAGGGCGACACGTCCGGCCATGTCCAGCACGTCAAGTCCGTCGCGCTCGACTGCGACGCCGACACGATCCTCGTCAAGGTCGACCAGGTGGGCGCCGCCTGTCACACCGGCGACCGGACCTGCTTCGACGCCGACGTCCTCAAGCCATCGACGCCGACGAGGGGCCCCGCCGCCGACTAGGCTCCGCTGCCATGGATCTCGACACCTTCCGCAAGCTGGCGGTCGACCGCCGTGTCATCCCGGTCGGCCGCAGGCTCCTCGCGGACGGCGACACCCCCGTCGGCCTCTACCGCAAGCTCGCCGCCGAACGCCCGGGGACGTTCCTCCTCGAATCCGCCGAGAACGGCCGCTCCTGGTCGCGCTACTCGTTCGTGGGCGTACGGTCCGCCGCCACCCTCACCGAACGGGACGGGCAGACCCACTGGCACGGCACCCCGCCCGTCGGCGTCCCCCTCGACGGAGACCCGCTGGCAGCCCTGCGCGCCACCGTGGAGGCCCTGCACACACCGCGCACCCTCCACGAGCACGAGGCGGACATGCCGCCCTTCACCGGCGGCATGGTCGGATACCTCGGCTTCGACGTCGTACGCCGGCTGGAGAAGAAGATCGGCGACCACGCGCGCGACGATCTGCGGCTGCCCGAGCTGACGATGCTGCTCACCTCCGACCTCGCCGTCCTCGACCACCGCTCCGGCACCGTCCTGCTCATCGCCAACGCGATCAACCACAACGACCTCGACACCGGCGTCGACGAGGCGTACGCCGACGCGGTCGCCCGGCTCGACGCCATGGAGCGGGACCTGGCACGCCCCCTGGACAGCGCGCCCACCGCGCTGCCGCCGTCCGAACTGCCCCCGTACACCGCGCTCTGGGGCGGCGTGGCCTACCAGGAGGCCGTCGAGGACATCAAGGAGCGCATCAGGGCGGGCGAGGCCTTCCAGGTCGTGCCCTCCCAGCGGTTCGAGACCCCCTGCGAGGCCGGCGCCCTCGACGTCTACCGGGTGCTGCGGGCCACCAACCCGAGCCCCTACATGTACCTCTTCCGCTTCGACGGCTTCGATGTCGTCGGCTCCAGCCCGGAGGCGCTCGTCAAGGTCGAGGACGGTCACGCGATGGTCCACCCCATCGCCGGCACCCGCCCGCGCGGCGCGACCCCGCAGGAGGACCAGGCCCTCGCCGACGAACTGCTCGCCGACCCCAAGGAGCGCGCCGAGCACCTGATGCTGGTCGACCTCGGCCGCAACGACCTGGGGCGGGTCTGCGAACCCGGCAGCGTCGAGGTCGTCGACTTCATGTCCGTCGAGCGCTACTCGCACGTCATGCACATCGTCTCGACCGTCACCGGCCGGGTGGCCGAAGGCCGTACCGCTTTCGACGTACTGACCGCCTGCTTCCCCGCCGGCACCCTCTCGGGCGCCCCGAAGCCCCGCGCCCTGCAGATCATCGACGAACTGGAGCCCTCACGGCGCGGTCTGTACGGAGGCTGCGTCGGCTATCTCGACTTCGCCGGCGACTCCGACACCGCCATCGCCATCCGTACGGCCCTGCTCCGGGACGGCACCGCCTACGTCCAGGCGGGCGCCGGCGTCGTCGCCGACTCGGACCCCGTCGCCGAGGACACCGAGTGCCGCAACAAGGCGGCGGCGGTGCTGCGCGCCGTCCACACCGCGAACCGGCTGAGCGGGCCCTACCCGGGCCCGTCCGAGGCCGGGCCGGAGCGGTAGGGGATAGTGGGGCGGGTGAGTGCCGTACCGATTCCCCAGCCCCGCGCCGAGACCACGGCGGACGCCACGAGAAGGCGCGCCGGCCGAAGTCTCGGCATCGCCCTTCTCCTCGGCGCCGCCGGCTGCGCCGTGGTGCTGATCGCCTCCGGCCAGACCTGGGCCGAGGGCAGCGCCGCGGTCGCGGGCGCCCGCGTGTCGCTCCACGCCGGTGGCCGTGATGTCACCGGCGTCCCGGCCGCGCTCGCCATCGCGGGCCTCGCCGCCCTCGTCGCCGTCTTCGCCGTCCGTACGGGCGGCCGGCTGCTGGTCTCCGCGCTGCTCACCCTCAGCGGCGCGGGCGCGGCCGTCGCCGCGTTCATCGGCGCGGGCGACAGCTCGGCGCTCGACGACCGGGCCGCGCGCACGACGGGCGACACCGCCGCGACCGTCGCCGCCCTGACCCACACCGCCTGGCCCTATGTGACGGCGGCCGGCGGCGTACTGATCCTTCTCGCCGGACTGCTGGCACTGCGATACGGATCACACTGGCCCACCATGTCCGGCCGCTACGAGCGCGACGGCACCCCGCGCGCCGCCCGCGTCCGAGGGCCCTCGGCCAGGCCCGCCAAGGCCGGCGGGCCCGCGGCCGATCCCGACCGGCCCGAGGACATCTGGAAGGCGCTGGACCGCGGCGAGGACCCCACGGGCTGACCGGTGCCCGCGGCCCGGACCCCTGGGCGGGGAGCGCCGAGGCGGTGCGGGACAATGAACGGTGAGCGTCCGACTCAGCCGGTGCGCGACCCCAGCGCCACAGCAGCACATCAGCAAACGAGGAGCGAATTCATGGCGGGCAGCAGCCACGGACACACCCCGGCCGCCTGGACCGGTGTCACCATCTCTGTCATCGGCTTCGGCATCGCAGGCGTCTTCATGGTGGCCGCCGACCCCGTCGGGTTCGTGGGCGGCCTCGCGGTCGTCCTCCTCGGCGGCATCGTCGGCCTCGCCATGCGGGCCGCCGGCCTCGGCGCCGTGAAGGAGTCCGAAGCGGCGAAGCAGGCCCGGGTGGAGGCCGCCCGGGCGTCCCTGGACCGTGCCGAGCGTGAGGCCGCGGAGCGTGGCGAGGGCCACCCGACCGGTCAGCCGCAGACCGAGCGGCCCGAGCAGACCGCTCCGGCCGCCCCGGCCACCGCCGAGCCGGCGAAGCAGACCGCGTAGCCGACCTCCAAGCCGGTACGGGAACGTACCGCGCGCGTCGACACGAAGGCGCAGCCCCGCCGTCGCCGGGCTGCGCCTTCGTCGTACGCCGTCGTACGTCTTCGCACGCCGTCGTTGGACGAGTCATGGCGGCCACGCGCGTACGGAACCCGGCTGCGCTTTCCACCCCCGGCGGGGGACAATCACCCGGTGGACGCCCTGCCTGCACCCGCCGCGCCGCCCCCGGCACCCGCTCCGGCGACCCGCGCCCGGCGGCTCCTCGCCCCCCTCGGCACACTCGCCGGCGTCGCCGCCGCCTTCACCTACGTCGGCCTGGTCGACCCCAACGAGAGCGGCCACTACCCGGTCTGCCCGCTGCTCAGCATGACCGGCTTCTACTGCCCCGGCTGCGGCGGTCTGCGCAGCGCGCACGCCGTCGCGCACGGCGACATCGCCGCAGCCCTCGGTTCCAACGCGCTCGCCGTCGTCGGCTACGCGATCTTCGCGGTCGTCTGGCTGATGTGGCTGATTCTCGTCGTTCGCGGAACACGCCCGCGCGTCTCGGTGCCACCCTTCTCCGGATGGGCCGTCGGTGCGGTCGTCGTGGTCTTCATGGTGGTACGGAACCTGCCTTTCGGCTCGTCGCTCGCCCCGTGAAGTGCCAGGTGGTGGGAGGGTGGCCCGGCGGATGCGGGCACCCGGCCCTCCTCCGGATACCATCGACATGGCTGATCCTGATCCATGGCCGAATCCGACACCGTTCCCGGAAGGGGGCCGCTCGCGTGAGTGTGCTCGACGAGATCATCGAAGGCGTACGCGCCGACCTCGCGGAGCGGCAGGCGCGCGTCGGCCTCGACGAGCTCAAGGAGCGCGCGGCCAAGGCGCGGCCGGCCAAGGACGGCGTCGCCGCCCTGCGCGGTGAGGGCGTCACGGTGATCTGCGAGGTGAAGCGCTCCAGCCCCTCCAAGGGCGCGCTGGCCGCGATCGCCGACCCCGCCGGACTGGCCGCCGACTACGAGGCGGGCGGCGCGGCCGCCATCTCCGTACTGACCGAGCAGCGCCGCTTCGGCGGCTCGCTGGCCGACCTCGAAGCCGTCCGGGCCAGGGTCGACATCCCCGTCCTGCGCAAGGACTTCATCGTCACGGCGTATCAGCTGTGGGAGGCGCGGGCGTACGGCGCCGACCTCGCCCTGCTGATCGTCGCCGCCCTGGAGCAGCCCGCGCTCGTCTCGCTCATCGAGCGTGCCGAGTCCATCGGACTCACCCCCATCGTCGAGGTCCACGACGAGGACGAGGTGGAGCGCGCCGTCGACGCCGGGGCGAGGATCATCGGGGTCAACGCGCGCGACCTGAAGACGCTGAAGGTCGACCGGGGCACGTTCGAGCGGGTCGCCCCCGAGATCCCGGACGGCATCGTCAAGATCGCCGAGTCCGGTGTGCGCGGACCGCACGACCTCATCGCGTACGCCAACGCGGGCGCCGACTCGGTGCTCGTCGGCGAGTCCCTCGTCACCGGCCGCGACCCGAAGACCGCCGTGGCCGACCTGGTCGCCGCCGGCGCCCACCCCGCACTGCGGCACGGGCGGAGCTGACCCCCCGATGCCCGTTCCCGTCTCCGGCAGGCCGGTCCCCGTGCCCGCGCCCCACGCGCCCCTGGCGCGCGGGTGCCGGCCGCGCGGCTGCCGGGCCCCGGCCAGACGGGTGCACGGACGGCGGGTGCGGTACGTGATCGGCGACGAACCCGGTCAGGTCAACGGGATGCGATGGCCCCGGGCCGCGCTCCGGCGAGGCCCTTCCGACCGCGACCACCGCGCGTAGGCGGAGAACCGCCGCGCGGCCGCGTGGACGGCGTGAACACGTCGTCGCGCCGGGTCGACGCGCGCGGAAGGCCGGTCGTGACGACCCGCGCCCCTTCCGGCCGTGCCGGTCACGGGGCCGACCCGCCCATGGCGCATACGGTGCACCCCACTCGTCGCTTCACGAGGAGATCATCCGTGACGTCCGCTTCCACCGGTTTCCCTGATTCATCCGGATCTTCCGTTTCCTCCGGTTCCTCCGGGTTCTTCATCCCCGACCCCGTGGGCCTGAGCCCGAACCCCGACGGCTACTTCGGCGCGTTCGGCGGCAAGTTCATCCCCGAGGCGCTCGTCGCCGCCGTGGACGAGGTCGCCGTCGAGTACGAGAAGGCGAAGGGCGACCCCGCCTTCGCGGCCGAACTCAACGACCTGATGGTCAACTACACCGGCCGCCCCAGCGCCCTCACCGAGGTCCCGCGGTTCGCCGAGGAGGCCGGCGGCGCCCGGGTCTTCCTCAAGCGGGAGGACCTCAACCACACCGGGTCCCACAAGATCAACAACGTGCTCGGCCAGGCGCTGCTCACCAGGCGCATGGGCAAGACCCGCGTCATCGCCGAGACCGGCGCCGGACAGCACGGCGTCGCGACCGCGACCGCCTGCGCCCTGTTCGGACTCGAATCCACCATCTACATGGGCGAGATCGACACCGAGCGACAGGCGCTGAACGTCGCCCGGATGCGCATGCTCGGCGCCGAGGTCGTACCGGTCAGGTCCGGCAGCCGCACCCTGAAGGACGCCATCAACGAGGCGTTCCGCGACTGGGTCGCCAACGTGGACCGTACGCACTACCTCTTCGGCACCGTCGCCGGACCGCACCCCTTCCCCGCCATGGTGCGCGACTTCCACCGCGTCATCGGCGTCGAGGCGCGGCGCCAGATCCAGGAGCGGGCGGGCCGGCTGCCCGACGCGGCCGTCGCCTGTGTGGGAGGCGGCTCCAACGCGATCGGTCTCTTCCACGCGTTCCTCGCCGACGAGGCCGTACGCCTGGTGGGCTGCGAGCCCGCCGGACACGGCATCGCGACCGGCGAGCACGCGGCGACGCTGAGCGCGGGCGAGCCCGGCATCCTGCACGGCTCGCGGTCCTACGTCCTCCAGGACGAGGAGGGCCAGATCACCGAGCCGTACTCGATCTCGGCCGGGCTCGACTACCCGGGCATCGGCCCCGAGCACGCGTACCTCAAGGACAGCGGGCGCGGCGAGTACCGCGCCGTGACCGACGACGACGCGATGAAGGCGCTGCTGCTGCTCTCCCGCACCGAAGGCATCATCCCGGCCATCGAGAGCGCGCACGCGCTCGCCGGTGCGCTGGAGGTCGGCCGTGAGCTGGGGAAGGACGGCCTCATCGTCGTCAACCTCTCCGGGCGCGGCGACAAGGACATGGACACCGCCGCCCGCTACTTCGGGCTGTACGACGGGGAGAGCGCCAAGTGAGCGGGAACATCCAGCTGTTGAGCGACACCCTCGCCGCCGCGCGCGGCGAGGGACGTGCCGCCCTCATCGCCTATCTGCCGGCCGGGTTCCCGACGGTGGACGGCGGCATCGACGCCGTCAAGGCGGTCCTCGACGGCGGCGCCGACGTGGTCGAGGTCGGGCTGCCGCACAGCGACCCGGTGCTCGACGGCCCCGTCATCCAGACCGCCGACGACATCGCGCTCAAGGGCGGTGTGAAGATCGCGGACGTGATGCGCACGGTCCGCGAGGCGTACGAGGCCACCGGGAAGCCCGTGCTGGTCATGACGTACTGGAACCCGATCGACCGGTACGGCATCGAGCGCTTCACCGCCGAGCTGGCCGAGGCGGGCGGCGCCGGGTGCATCCTGCCCGACCTGCCCGTGCAGGAGTCCGACGTATGGCGCCAGCACGCCGAGAAGCAGGGTCTGGCCACCGTCTTCGTCGTCGCGCCGAGCAGCAGGGACGACCGGCTGGCGAAGATCACGTCCGTCGGCTCCGGGTTCGTCTACGCCGCCTCGCTGATGGGCGTCACCGGCACCCGCCAGTCGGTGGGCGCGCAGGCCCAGGAGCTGGTGCGGCGCACCCGTGCCACCACCGATCTGCCGGTCTGTGTCGGCCTCGGGGTGTCGAACGCGGCGCAGGCCGCCGAGGTCGCCTCGTTCGCCGACGGGGTCATCGTCGGGTCGGCCTTCGTCAAGCTGATGCTGGACGCGTCCGACCACGGGGCGGGGCTGGACGCGGTCCGCGCCCTCGCCGCCGACCTGGCGGAAGGCGTTCGCAAGCGCTGACGGGCGAGGTCGCTCGTACGGGTGGACCTGGGACCGGGGAGGTGCGTACGCGCCTCCCCGGTTCGTTGCTGTGGCGTGAGCGAGAAGAACCGTGAGGCAAAGAGGAGCGCGAGAGAGCGGCTCCAGGAGCAGCGTGAGCAGGAGAAGAGGCGGGAGCGGCGCCGGCGGACCCTCGTCGTCTCGGCGGCGGTGGTGGGCGTGCTGGGCGTGGCGGGGGCGATCGGACTCGTCGCCAGCAACGCGAACAAGGACAAGGGCAAGAGCGGTGCCGCGGGCCCCGTGCTCGCGCCCTCGGGCGCGCAGGGCAAGGACGAGCTGTCGATCCCCGTGGGCAAGGCCGACGCCCCGTCGACCCTCACCGTGTGGGAGGACTTCCGCTGCCCGGCCTGCGGCCAGTTCGAGAACGCGTTCAGGGAGACCATCGAGGAACTGGAGCGCGCCGGTCAGCTCAAGGTCGACTACCACCTCGCCACGATCATCGACGGCAACATGGGCGGCACCGGCTCGCTGCGCGCGGCCAACGCGGCGGCGTGCGCCCAGGACGCCGGGAAGTTCGCGCCGTACCACGACACGCTCTTCCGGAATCAGCCGCCGGAGCCCGACGACGCCTTCGCGGACAACGCGCGGCTGCTGAAGCTCGCGGGCAAGGTCGAGGGCCTGGAGTCCGCCCCCGGCTTCCGTAGCTGCGTGGAGGACGGAAAGCACGACAAATGGGTGGTGAATTCGAACACGGCCTTCCAGAACGGCGGCTTCAGCGGCACGCCGACCGTCCTGCTCAACGGTGAATCCGTCTTCCCCAAGAAGGGCGACGAGAACATCACTCCGGACAATTTCAAGAGATGGGTCACGGACGCCAACAAGGGCAAGAAGCCGGGCACCGCACCGGCGACACCGCCGGACACCGGGGCCTCGCCCTCCTGAGCCGGCACTCCGCGCGGCGGCCTTTCCGCGCGGGCTCGTTATCCAGACGTTGCCGGGCGGGTTGCCGTAGGCCCCGCCCGGCACGGTAGCGTCGGAACTGCCATGGAACTTGCCTATATCCCCAGTCCGTCGAGCGGCGTGGTCCATCTCGGACCACTCCCGCTGCGCGGCTATGCGTTCTGCATCATTCTCGGTGTCTTCGTCGCCGTCTGGTACGGCAACAAGCGCTGGATCGCCCGCGGCGGCAAGGCCGGCACCGTGGCCGACGTCTCCGTCTGGGCCGTGCCCTTCGGACTTGTCGGCGGCCGGCTCTACCACGTGATCACCGACTACCAGCTGTACTTCAGCGACGGTAAGAACTGGGTCGACGCCTTCAAGATCTGGGAGGGCGGCCTCGGGATCTGGGGGGCCATCGCCTTCGGCGCCGTCGGCGCCTGGATCGGCTGCCGCCGCCGGGGCATCCCGCTGCCCGCCTACGCGGACGCCATCGCACCCGCGATCGTGATCGCCCAGGCCATCGGCCGCTGGGGCAACTGGTTCAACCAGGAGCTGTACGGCAAGGCCACCGATCTGCCGTGGGCCGTCGAGATCTCCGACGGGGTGAACCGCGAGGGCGGTACGTACCACCCGACGTTCCTCTACGAGTCGCTGTGGTGCCTCGGTGTCGCGGCCCTCGTGGTCTGGGCGGACCGCCGCTTCAAGCTCGGCCACGGACGGGCGTTCGCGCTGTACGTCGCCGCGTACTGCGTGGGCCGGTCCTGGATCGAGTACATGCGCGTCGACGAGGCGCACCATGTGCTGGGGCTCCGCCTCAACGTGTGGACGGCGATCGTCGTCTTCGTCCTGGCCGTGGTGTACATCGTGCTCTCGGCGCGGACGAGGCCGGGGCGCGAGGAGATCGTCGAGCCCGACCGCGAGACGCTCGGCAAGAAGGCCGAGGACTCCAAGGATTCCAAGGACGGCGAGGACAGGACCGAGGACGACGCCGAGGCCGGCGACGCCAAGGTCAGGATCGGCAAGGGCGACGAGCCCGAGACCGTCGGCGCGTCCACGGACGCCGGGTCCGACGGCGAGAGCAGCACCGACGCGGCGGCGGCCAAGAACGTCTGACCGGCCCATCGCGCCGGTGACGCCACCGGAGAGCCACCGGAAGGGCCGCCGGACCTCCTCAGAGGTCCGGCGG